>NC_007577.1:0-341840 GCF_000012645.1 Prochlorococcus marinus str. MIT 9312
AATTTTTTCCACTTATTTAAATGTTTGTAAATTAAGTAAATAACGTTTTTAATCTAAAAATTCCACAATTTCCACAATAACTACTACTACTAAATTTTTTTAATTATTTTATTTATTTATATTAGAAAAGAGAACAATATAAGTTATTGAATTTAATTTACGAAAAAAGTATATTGTGTATGTGTTAAAAACTTCCAAATTCCGATGGAAATTATTTGTAATCAAAATGAGTTAAACAATGCTATACAACTAGTAAGTAAAGCAGTTGCTTCACGACCAACTCATCCAATTCTTGCAAATATACTTTTAACAGCTGACCAAGGAACTAATAAAATTAGTTTGACAGGATTTGATCTTAATTTAGGAATTCAAACTTCTTTTGATGGAACTGTTAAAAATAGCGGTGCTATTACGATACCTTCAAAACTTTTATCTGAAATAGTAAACAAATTACCTAATGAAAGTCCTGTTTCATTAGAAGTTGATGAAAATTTAGATAATATTTTAATAAAAAGTGATAGAGGTTCTTTTAATCTTAAAGGCATACCCTCTGATGATTATCCTAATTTACCATTTGTTGAAAGTGGTACTTCTTTAAATATTGACCCTAGTTCTTTCTTGAAAGCTTTAAAAGCTACTATATTTGCTACTAGTAATGATGATTCCAAGCAATTACTTACGGGTGTCAATTTTACCTTTAAACAAAATTATTTAGAGTCTGCCTCTACAGATGGTCATAGATTAGCGGTTGCGTTAATTGGTAATGAAGAACATATTGAAAATAAAGATAAATCACCTTCAATTGAAGATGATTTATCAGTAACTATTCCAACAAGATCATTAAGAGAAATTGAAAAATTAGTATCTTTGAGAAGCTCAGAAAATTCAATAAAGCTATTCTACGATAAAGGTCAGGTAGTTTTTATTTCTTCTAATCAAATAATTACAACAAGAACTCTTGAAGGTGCCTATCCTAATTATTCGCAATTAATTCCTGATACTTTTTCTAAGATTTTTAATTTTAATACTAAAAAATTAATTGATGCATTAGAAAGAATTGCTGTTTTAGCTGATCAGCAAAGTAGTGTTGTGAAAATTAAATTGGATAATACAGATTTAGCTTCAATAAGTGCAGATGCACAAGATATTGGAAATGCAAATGAATCAATACCTGTTTCTTACTCTGGAGAAGATTTTGATATTGCATTTAACGTTAGATATCTTTTAGAAGGTTTAAAAGTTATTGCTTCAAAAAATGTACTATTAAAATGTAATCTTGCTACTACTCCAGCAGTTTTTGTACCAGAAGATAATCTTAATTCTTTTACTTATCTAGTCATGCCTGTTCAGGTTCGTTCTTAACTTGAAATTACCTAAAGAAATTTTATTAAGTGAATTACTAAATTATAGTGTTAAGGGTAGTATGTCACTTAATTATGGAAATGGTGAAAATGTTTGGATGCATCCTCCAGTTCATCGAATTTTAGGATGGTACTCACGTCCTTCAAATTTTGATTTAAAACGAAATGTTTGGCGATTAAATCAAATTAGTCAAATAATAGATAACGAAATTTATGTAAAAGGTGATCCAGCAATTTCTGATTTAGGAACCTTAAATAGGTTTCCAACTTTAATAGAAGCTAATCTTATAAATGCAAATGGCTCAAAAATAGGATTTATTGCAGATTTTTTATTTGAAATGAAAACAGGTGAAATTAAATACTATTTAGTTTCTAGATCTAATCCTAAGATTCCAGGTTCTAGCAGATGGAAATTAAATATTGAAAATATTAGTGATCAACAACCTGGCTTAGTATTTTGTGAAGGTAATTCTTTAGATGATTTATCTTTAATAAAATCAAGTATTAAGAATGAATTTTTGCAAAAAGGGAAAAAAATTATTGAAAGATTTGATGATATGAAAAATGTTGCCTCTAATAGGTTAGAGGATTGGCTTGAAGAAGATGAAGATATAAACCAAAACTTAGGTTTTAAACAAAAAAGTTTTTATAATGATAAAACATCAAGATCTTTTAGTGATAAAAAAGAAGATGACCCTTGGATCTGAAGAATGATAAATCCAGACAATAATGATCTTTATGATCTTAATGAAGCGCTTAAAGTTGAAAATTTAACAATTAATGATTACGAGGAAATTTGCAAAAGATTAAAGAGAAAACCTAATAGGACTGAACTAGGAATGTTTGGTGTTATGTGGTCTGAACATTGTTGTTATAGGAATTCCAAACCTTTACTATCAAATTTTCCTACTAAAGGAAAAAACATTTTGGTTGGCCCTGGAGAAAACGCTGGTGTTATTGATGTTGGAAATAATCAAAAACTTGTTTTTAAAATAGAAAGTCATAATCATCCCTCTGCAATTGAACCTTTTCAAGGAGCCGCAACAGGAGTAGGAGGAATATTAAGAGATATTTTTACAATGGGAGCAAGGCCAATCGCAGTATTGAATTCATTGAGATTTGGAAATCTTGATAAGACATCAAATATGGATTTACTTCGAGGAGTTGTATCAGGTATTGCACATTATGGAAATTGTGTAGGTGTTCCTACTGTTGGAGGTGAGATTGACTTCGATGATAGTTATTCTGGAAATCCTCTAGTCAATGTTATGGCCTTAGGGCTTTTAGAGACTAATGAAATAGTTTGTTCTGGAGCTAAAAATGTAGGATCACCAGTACTATATGTTGGTAATACAACTGGTAGAGATGGTGTTGGTGGTGCTAGTTTCGCAAGTTCAGAATTAACTATTACTTCATTAGATGATAGACCTGCAGTGCAAGTAGGTGATCCATTTATTGAGAAAAGTCTTATAGAAGCTTGTTTAGATGCTTTTAAGACAGGAGATGTAATTGCAGCTCAAGATATGGGTGCAGCAGGTTTAACCTGCAGTAGTGCAGAAATGGCCGCTAATGGAAACTTAGGTATATCTATTGATTTAGATTTAGTTCCTTCTAGAGAAGATAATATGTCTTCATACCAATATTTATTATCTGAATCTCAAGAGAGAATGTTGTTTGTTGTAAAAGAAGAAAAAATTAATAATCTTATTGAGAAATTTAATAAATGGGGATTATATGCCAATGTAATTGGTGAAGTAATAGAGACTAATGAGGTAATTATTTCTCATAAACGAAAAATTGTTGCTCAAATACCTACTTCTGCTCTATCTGATGATACGCCTGTTAATTTACATAATGTGATGAAAAATCCACCTAATTATTTGTTAAAGAAATGGAAATGGAATGAAAATAATTTACCAGAAATTAATGAGCAAAAAATATTTTCATTAAAGGAAAACAAAAGTTTTTCTTATTCGGAAATCATTTTAAAACTTCTCGCTAACCCATCAATAGCTTCTAAAAGATGGATTTATAAACAATATGACTCTCAAGTCCAGGCAAATACTGTTTTTAAACCTGGAGAATCAGATGCTGCTGTAATAAGATTAAGAGAACAAAATGAAAAAAATAAAAGTAAAGTATTTTCTGGTGTTGCTGCTTCAGTTGACTGTAATAGTAGATGGGTTTCTCTTGACCCTTTTAGAGGAACTATTGCTGCAGTTGCAGAATCCGCAAGAAATGTGAGTTGTGTTGGAGCTGAACCAGTAGCAATTACAAATAATTTAAATTTTTCATCTCCTGAGACTGAAATTGGATATTGGCAACTTTCATCTTCATGCAATGCAATTTCTGAAGCCTGTAAAGCTTTAGAAACTCCAGTTACGGGAGGAAATGTTTCCTTATATAATGAATCCAAAAATAGAGATAATGAAATTACTCCTATTAATCCGACTCCAGTTATTGGAATGGTTGGGAAGATAGATAATGTTGAAAAAGCTATAAGTACTGAATGGAAAAATATTAATGATCAAATCTGGTTGATTGGCTCTCATAAATCAGAAACAACAATTGCAGCTAGTTCTTATTTGGAATATTTTCATGGAGAAATTACAGGTCGTCCTCCAAAAATAGATTTACAGGATGAAAAGTTTTGCCAGAGTTTTTTAAGAAATGCGATTTTAAATAATTTTGTAGTTTCTTCTCATGATATTAGCGATGGGGGTTTAGCTATAGCTTTAGCAGAGTGTTGTATTTTGTCCGCAAAAGGCGCAACTATTGAATTAGAGAAAGATCTTAATAGAGATGATAATGTATTGTTTTCAGAAGGAGGTTCTAGAATTATTTTTTCAATAGATAAAATGAAGGAAAAAGAATGGAGTAATTATCTAAAAAAGATTCAAATAAATTCTCAATCAAATGTATATGTAAAAAAAATAGGATATGTTTCGAGTGAAATCCTTAAGATAAAAATCCAAGATAAAAATATCTGTGATATTAGTGTTGAGGAATTAACCGAAAAATTTAATAATAGTATTTCAGGTTACTTTTAAATATGAAATATACTTCTCAACTATCAAAATTTTTCAGTAATTAAGTTATGTGCGGAATAGTTGGAATCGTTTCTTCAGATGATGTAAATCAACAAATTTACGATAGCCTTTTGCTTCTACAGCATAGAGGTCAAGATTCAACTGGTATAGCTACAATGGAAAATACTATTTTCCATATACATAAGGCTAAAGGTCAGGTGAATACTGCTTATAGAACCAGAGATATGAGGAATTTAATCGGAAAAATTGGATTAGGTCATGTTAGGTATGCAACAAAGGGATCAGCAGAAAGTGTAGAAGAAGCTCAACCTTTTTACGTTAATGCTCCTTATGGAATTGTTTTGATACATAATGGTAATTTGACGAATACCAGAGATTTAGAAAAACAATTATTTAATATTGATAAGCGGCATACAAATTCTTCAAGTGATACTGAAATGCTATTAAATGTACTTGCTACAGAATTGCAAGAACAAATTCATAATCAAGAATTAGAACCTGATATTATTTTTGATGCTGTAAATTCTTTACATAAAAGAATTCAGGGATCATATGCTTCAATTGCATTACTTTCAGGACATGGTTTATTAGCATTCAGAGATCCTTTTGGTATTAGACCTTTAGTCATAGGCAAAAGACTTTCATCAAAGACAAAAAAAGAAGAGTGGATGGTAGCTAGCGAATCTCTAGTGCTTGAGAATAACGATTATCAAGTAGTGAGAGATGTAGATCCTGGAGAAGCTATTTTTATAAATCTTAATGGCGAATTTTTTTCTAAGCAATGTTCCGAAAATCCAATCTTATGTCCTTGTGCTTTTGAATATGTTTATTTGGCTAGGCCAGATTCAATTATGAATGGAATTTCCGTTTATAAAGCTCGTTTAAAAATGGGAGATTATTTGTCTGAAACTATAAAAGAATCAATTAATACTGGAGATGTTGATGTTGTTATGCCTATTCCGGATTCTTCTCGACCTGCAGCTATGCAAGTTGCAAGACAGTTAGGTATAGAGTACAGAGAAGGTTTTTTTAAAAATAGATATGTTGGAAGAACATTCATAATGCCTGGTCAGCAGAAACGCAAGAAATCTGTAAGACAAAAATTAAATGCTATGAGTACAGAGTTTAAAAATAAAAATGTATTAATTGTTGATGACTCAATAGTGAGAGGTACTACTTCAAAAGAAATTGTCCAGATGGCTAAAGATGCAGGAGCAAATAAAGTTTTTTTTACATCAGCAGCACCTCCTGTGCGTTTTCCTCACGTTTATGGAATTAATATGCCTAATAGATGTGAATTAATAGCTCATGATAGAACAATAAGTGAAATTGCTAATCAACTTGAAATTGATAACCTCGTTTATCAAAGTGTTGAAAATTTACGCAAATCTATAATAAGCGAATCTCCTATTGAAGATTTAGAGATGAGTTGCTTTACTGGTATTTATGTAACAGGAAAAGTAAATCAAGAATATTTAAATTGGGTTGAAAATGAATATAAATCTTAGTCAAGAAAGTTTTCGAGTTGAAAACAATTTTCAATATATTCCTCATCGTCTAATTTTAAAAAGTCAATTAAAAAATTTGTTTTCTTAGATTTAAAATTCAATTTATCAAAATTTAACCTAGCAGATTTATTTTTATTAGTTTCAATATCAAGGTAATGGTTACTCGGCAAAATTTTTAGGAAGTAATCGTTTTTAAGTTGAGTAATTTCATTTAAATATCCTAAACTGTATTCATTGGCATAATAAATTTCATTACTATTTATACAAAAGATTTTCCCTTTTCTAGAAACTAAGTAAATATTTTCTCCATTTTGATATGAACAACAAGATACAATTTTTTCAGTTGGTAAAAGTTTTGTAAGCATTAATCCTTGCGATTGTTTAGTAGTCGGGGTTAAAAATTTGTTTGATAAATTAAATTTAAACATTCTTCCTATTGAGGTTAATATTATTAAATTTTTTTCTTCACTAAAAATAAATGAATCAATTGTTTTAATATTATTTTTTAATTTTGTTATTGAGAAACATCTATTACTTTTAATCATATCTTCATCAAACAAAACTTTTTTAAATCTTCCATCTGAATTTAAGATACATAAATAATTTTTAATTCCCTTTTTTATTGAATGAAAATTTATTATTTTATTTTGATCAATATTCCCAATGATTTTTTTATCTAATTTATAGTCATTATTAATATTTGACTCCCAATTAATATGAAAAACTTTTCCTGTATATGTGATCCCAATTATTTTTACATTTTTATCGATATTACATATGAATTTTTGAATGTTTTTATTATCTATAATTTTATTTACATCTTCAAACGATTTTTTATAATTATTTAAAATCATCTTTCTTAAATATAATCTGTTGTCTATAAATAATTTAGTTTTTTTATTGATAAAGTCTTCTAATATCTGATTATTAATTGTTTCTAATTCTTCATTTTGATCAATATTTTTAAGTAGTTTTGTTTTTCTTTTAACATTATATTTTTTCTTTAATATTAATAATTCATCTACTAGTAATTCAAGTAATAATTTTCTTTCATTTAATAAATTTTGAAAATAATCTTTTTTTTCTTGTAATTTTCTTATATCCTCATCAATTTGATTTTTTTCCAGATTTGTTAATTTTTTTAGAGGCATATCCAAAACTGAATTTGCCTGTTTTGCACTTAAGTAGAAAATATCAATTAATTTTGATTTGGCTTCAGCAGAATTTTCTGAATCTTCAATAATCTCGATAATTTTTTTGATGTTTTTTGTTGCTTTAGATAAACCTTCTAATATTTCTAGTTTTTCAAGAGTGTTTTTCAGAAAATAATTAGTTCTTTTTCTAATTGTTTCTTCTCTAAATTCAAGAAAATAGTTTAGATATTGTTTTAAGTTTAGTTGGACAGGTTTGCCCTTTATTAATGCTAAAAAAATGGCACCAAAGTTGGTTTGGAGAGTAGTTTTTTTATATAAATTAGAAATTACAAGTTCAGCATTAGAATCTTTTTTTAACTCTATTACAATTCTCATTCCATCTCTATCACTTTCGTCCCTAATATCAGAGATCCCATTAATTTTGCTTGAATTAACAAGTTCTGCTAGTTTTTCAATCCATCCTGCCTTACTGATTTGAAAAGGAAGTTCAGTAATGATTAATGCATTTCTTTTATGTTTACCTTTGCCTAAATTTATTGCTTCTGAATTTATGACACCTCTTATTGTGATTGAACCTTTTCCTGTGGCGTAAAGTTCTTCTATTGCACGACTATAAATTAACTCTCCCCCTGTAGGAAAATCAGGTCCTTTAATTATATTAGAAAGTTTTTTATTACTTACCTCTTTATTGTTGATTAGAGCAATTAAACCATCTACTATTTCCCCTAGATTGTGGGGGGGAATGTTTGTTGCCATTCCAACTGCAATACCTGATGATCCGTTCAATAATAAAAATGGAAGTTGGGCTGGAAGAACATCTGGTTCTTTTTGTGAACCGTCAAAGTTATTTGAGAAATTTACTGTTTCTGAATCTATCTCTTCAAGAAATCCTTTATGTGATATCGGTGCTAATCTGGTCTCTGTGTATCTCATTGCTGCTGGCGGATCATTATCTACAGATCCAAAATTCCCATGGCCGTCTAGAGTAGGATATTTAGTTGAAAAATTTTGAACTAGCCTGACTAATGCATCATATACTGCCTGATCTCCATGAGGATGATATTTTCCAAGTACATCTCCAACAACTCTGGCACACTTTCTAAATGGCTTATCTGGTGTTAAACCTAATTCATACATTGCAAAAAGTATTCTTCTTTGTACAGGCTTAAGACCGTCTCTTGCATCGGGTAAAGCACGACCAACTATTACACTCATTGCATACTCCAAATAAGAACGTTGCATTTCTTCTTGGAGAGAGATAGAAGTGAATTTTTTCTTATCCATCAGAGCGTAAAATTAAATATTTATTGATTTATTAAATTAAGACTAATAGGTAAACAAATATTTACCAGTATTGGAAATTAAGAAGATGTATTTATTTTTGATTTTGCCAATATTACATCTCTTTTAAGCTGATCATTTTTTAAAAGTATTTCCGTTGAGGTTTGCAATTTTTCTCCCCACAACTGTTCTTTTCTATAATCATAATTAACATAGTTGGGATTTTTCTTTAAAGCTCTTTTTGCTATTTGAAGAGCTAATTTAATATCTTTTGTTCTTAAACACGAAGCAAGTCCTAGTAATGGCTCTGCATTGTCATCAATTGAGATTGCTTTTTCAAAAAGTTTTATAGATAGATTGATGTTGTTTTTCTCGAAATAAGCTAAACCTTGATTATTGATTGCTTGCCAGAAATCAGGTTTAATCTTGACAGATTTATCAAATAATTTGATGGCTTCTGAGTAATTTTTTTCCATTAAAAAAATATTTCCTAATTGAAAAATAGCTTTATAGTTGTTTGATTCAATCCTTAATGCAGTTTCTAAAGCAGTTTTCGCATTTTGTAGTTGTGAAATTTTAAGATAAATATTACTTTTAGCAAAGTATGTTTCAGGATTCTTGGAATTAATTTTTTGAGCTTTATCTAGTGAAATTAATGCGTTTTTGTATAATTTGTTAGCTAGTTGTGCTTCAGAAAAAATTAACCATAGTTTTTCATCTGTAGGATTTATCTTTATAGCTAATTTTGCTAAGTTAAGGCTTTCTTTATATTGTCCAAAATATAAAAGTTGATATGCATTCTTGCCAATGCCTAAGCTTTCCTTTTGTAAATTTTTTATTGTTGGGAAATAATAATAGGGAATAATTGATTGAACTTTTTCTATTTTAAGAACGTAAAAACTTATCAAAGAGACGCATAGTATATTTTTTAAAAACTTTTTCATATTTTTATTTTGTATTCTTTAAATTCGCTTGTATGTTTCTTCTCCACATCCATGGTTTAATTCTCTTAAGTGTAGTTCCTTTAAGATTTTCTTCCCAAGTTTTATCATCCCAATTTAACGAATCACTATTAAGATTTTTAATCCATTCTTTCGGAGTAGTTTCAAAAATATTATTGTATGGAACTGACTTATTCCAAGGGCATACATCTTGACAAATATCGCATCCTGCAATCCATCCATTTAAATTTTCTTCTATTTTTTTTGGAATATTTTTTTCTCTGCTTTCTATTGTGTGATAAGCAATGCATAGATCTGATTTTATTACAAAGGGTTCTACTATTGCCTTTGTTGGACAATGTTCAATGCACTTATCACATTTTCCGCAAAGTGATTGATGAGGTTTGTCTGATATTAAATCTTTTGTAAGGATTATAAAACCTAAAGTAAACCAAGAACCATTTGTTTTGCTTATTAAATTGCTATTTTTGCCTATCCACCCTAGACCTGATTCTTCAGCCCATGCTTTTTCAAGAAGTGGCGAGGTATCAACACATATTTTCCATTTGCAATCGGGAATTTCTAGTTTGATCCATTTGCCAATATTCTTTAATTTTTTGTAAATCACTTTATGATAATCTTCTCCTTGTCCAAATTTTCCTACTTTGAAGAGGTTGTTTTTCTTGTGTGAACTAATGTAATTAAATCCAACGCTTAGAACACTTTTTCCATCCTTAAGAAGTGAACCTATGTTTTTCCTTCTTTCTGCTTCCATCCATTTCATCTCTGCATGGTGATTATTTGATAACCATCTTTCTAATGCATTAGTTCTTAATTTTATCCGGGAACTTCCTGGTATTGAAGCGATTCCAGCCATTGCAAAACCTTCAGAAATTGCTCTTTCTTTTAATTTCTTACTTATTTCTTTTATGTCTTGGATAGTTTCGAGCATTTCTTTATTATTTATAGCATTTCTTTGTTAATCTTAATTTTGAAGATGCAACTAATAAATAATTTAAATTTATTAATGAAAAATATATCCTAACTCATTAAAAACAGTTAAATTATTAGTAAAATTAGTTTAGTTAGAAACGTTATTTTGGTTGAATCTAATCAAAATCAAGATTCGAACCTAGGTTCTAGGCTTCAACAGGATCTAAAGAATGATCTTATAGCAGGGTTGTTAGTTGTAATACCTTTAGCAACAACAATCTGGCTTTCATCATTAGTTAGTAAATTTGTTTTAACATTAGTTACTTCTGTTCCGAAGCAATTAAATCCTTTTATTACTTTAAATCCTTTATTACAAGATTTAATTAATCTTACTTTGGGCTTAACTGTTCCTTTATTAGCTATTTTGCTTATAGGGTTAATGGCCAGAAATTTCGTAGGAAGATGGTTATTAGAATTTGGAGAAGGAACTTTATCAAAAATTCCTGTAGCTGGTGCGGTTTATAAAACCCTTAAACAACTGCTCGAAACTTTTTTAAGTAATAAATCTAATCGTTTTAGAAGAGTTGTTTTAGTTGAATATCCACGTGAGGGACTATATAGCGTAGGCTTTGTAACTGGTAATGTTGGCCCTTCTTTGCAGCCAGAATTGGAAGAAAAGTTGCTAAGTGTTTTTATCCCTACAGCGCCAAACCCAACTACTGGGTGGTATACCTTGGTCCCTGAGGCTTCTGTTAAGGATTTGGATATTTCTGTTGAAGATGCTTTTAGAACAATAATTTCGGCTGGGATAGTTAATCCGGATGAGAAAAACAACACTACAAACCCAACATTTTCAAAATTATTCTCTCAATTACGTGCCTCTACAAATACTTCTTCTTAATTCATGTATAATAAATCCCTTTCTAGAGAATTATCTTTAATTTCTCTTGGCCTTATAAAAGATAAAGGGGATTTTAAATTAAGTAAATTTCAGATAGAAGAAATTTTTGAATCTGCTTTGGATTCTTTAATAAACCATTGCAGAGATGAGTTAGATAATTGTCAAGCTGAGTTAGAAAATGCATCACAAAACATAATAGAGAGTGAATTAAAAGAAGGGGTTGATTCCTCTTATGCAAATGTTAGAGATGACTTAAAAAAATCTTTAACAAAAATTGAAACTGTTATGAATACACTCTCAATCACTTTAGACTTTCCAAAATTAATAGTTTCTAGTGGTCAAGTTGATATCAGAGATGATGTGAATCAGAGGATTAGTAAAACCATTAATAATCTTACAATTATTGATTCTGATATTGATCAAGCTATGGATGGCTGGAAATTAAAAAGATTACCAAGAATTGATAGAGATATTTTGCGTTTAGCCTACGTGGATATTAATTTTCTTAATACACCTGTTGCTGTTGCTTGTGATGAGGCTGTTAATTTAGCTAATAAGTATAGTGATATGCAAGGAAGAAAACTTATTAATGGAATTTTAAGGAGATTACAAACAGTTAAATTCCAATGATTATTTGATATAAATAAATAGTATTTTAAAATTTACTAAATACGGTCTATAAATATCAATGAAAAATACTGATTCTGATAATTCTCAAGAGTGGGCTGCACAAGCTTATGCTCTTTTAAAAAAACGACAAGAGGAGCAAAAACAAGAATTACAGAAGCAAGAGGAGCAAAAACAAGAATTACAGAAGCAAGAGGAGCAAAAACAAGAATTACAGAAGCAAGAGGAGCAAAAACAAGAATTACAGAAGCAAGAGGAGCAAAAACAAGGTTGGACTGCTAATGATGCTAGCAATGAAAATCTGCTTGGCCCCCCTAAAATCATTGATGAACCTAAACTTGGAGATTTTGATGATAATTTTACTTGGTCGGCAATGGTATTAGCTGCTCAAGGAAAAAAAATAAATCAAATATCTATAGATGAAATTGATTGGTTAACTAAATTAAGAAAAGGATTAGAAGAGACACGAAAAGGATTTGTTACTGAATTATTGGATAAATTGGGAGATGATCCTCTTACACCTGAGTCTCTTGATGATTTAGAGACTCTGTTAATTAGAGCTGATGTCGGTATTGATTCAACTGATAAAGTTATCAGTTCTCTTAGAACAAAATTAAATGAAGAAGTTGTGGGTGGAGAAGCAGGAATAAAATTCTTAAAGAAAGAATTAAAATTAATTGTTGATAAACCAATAAAAAACTCAGGTACTGATCTTTTAATACCCCAAAAGGGTAAATTAAATGTTTGGTTATTAGTAGGAGTTAATGGGGTTGGTAAAACTACAACTTTAGGAAAATTGGCATATTTGTCATCAAGGAGTAATTATAAAACTTTGATAGCTGCTGCTGATACTTTTAGAGCTGCGGCAGTAGAACAACTTAAAGTATGGGGTGAAAGGAGTAATGTTGATGTTATATCTAATCAATCAAAAAATGCTGATCCAGCTGCTGTAGTTTTTGATGCAATTAATTCTGCACAAAAAAGAAATGTTGATCTATTACTAGTTGATACAGCAGGTAGATTGCAAACAAAAAATAATCTAATGGATGAATTAGCAAAAATAAAAAAAATTATCGATAAAAAGGTTCCAGATGCAATCATTGAATCATTATTAGTGTTAGATGCAAGTCAAGGTCAAAATGGCTTAAAGCAAGCAAAAAGTTTTGCAAAATCAGCAAATTTAAGCGGAGCAATCATCACTAAATTAGATGGCACTTCACGAGGAGGCGTTTCTTTAGCTGTATCTGAAGAAGTTAATTTGCCTATAAGATTTATTGGGGCTGGAGAAGGTATAAAGGATTTGAGACCTTTTAATAGTTACGAATTTGTAGAGGCTATGCTTGCAGATAAATAAATTTTTAAAAATTTTATTTAAAACTTTAAATTTAATGTTAAAACATATTTAACTATTAGATTTGTTTTGACAAATAATCAAAAAGAAAAATTATTTTCAAACAAATTTATTCAAAAATTTTTAGAAAACGAATCAAAAGTATCTTTAAACAATAAATATAAATTTGCTGAAATTGCATCTTCATTATCATATTATTTAAAAACCTTTTCCAATATAAATAAATTACTTGATTTTATATGCTTAATTTTTAAACATATTTTTAAAGAAAAAATAATATTAATTATTCCTTTAAATTATGAGGGAGAAATATGGAATGAAAACATAAAAATTTCCGCTAATAATGAATTTTTTAGAATTCAAGAAGAAATTAATAGTTTTTTTAACAAATTTAATTTTTCTAAAAATTTTAAAATAAAAGAAATTCTAACTTTTGAAAATGCTCTGAAAAATAATTTTAAAGAATATAAAATAGAAACAGAAAAAATACTATCTAGGGGAAAATGCAGAGGATTTACATATATTTTAAGCAAAGATTCATCAGGGGATTCCATAACTCATGATTCTAATTTTATTTTTATCCAAAATTGTCTTGCTGTTGGATTAGAGAATTACTGCTTAATTAAAATAAAGAAAAAGCATGAAAATGTAGATAGAGAAATTTCTACTGGGGCTGAGATTCAATCTCAATTACTTCCAGATTATTGTCCCATTATTTATGGTATAGATCTTGCTGCACATTGTAGACCTGCTCTCCAATTAGGTGGAGATTATTATGATTTTATGTGCTTAAAAACGAATATTTCAGACAAAAGGAAAGAAAAAGCTAGGTGGGCGTTAGTAATTGGTGATGTTATGGGTAAGGGTATTCCAGCTGGTCTTCTAATGACTATGCTAAGAGGAATGTTACGTGCAGAGGTTCTTACAGGGTTACCTCCAGATAGAATTTTGCATGACTTGAATCAACTAGCAATAAATGATTTAGATCAATCCCATAGATTTGTCACGTTATTTTATTCTGATTATGATCCTAGAACTAGAAAATTGAGATTTGCCAATGCAGCACATAACCCCCCTTTGCTCTGGAAAAGTTTAGATCAAAAAATTATAAGATTAGATGCAGAAGGATTTGTACTTGGACTTCAAAAAGACGCTGAATATCATTGTGGTGAAATTAAGCTTAATAAAAATGATTTAGTGCTTTATTACACTGATGGAGTTATCGATACCTCTAATTCCTTAGGCGAAAGGTTTGATGAGGAAAGGTTAATTAAAACCCTTACAAAATTATGCAAGCAATCCTATACATCTCAAGAAATTTTAAATAAAATTTTTAAAAAATTAGATGACTTTACAGGACAAAATAGACATCTCGAAGATGATGCATCAATGGTTATTTTTCAAATTAATTAGATATTTTTTGTCACTAATATAAAAAAATGCTTTATTAGAGATATCTAAAGTTACTAATTGATATGGCAAAAGTTTGGAGTAAAAGATTCGATAATACACTTAACCCTTTCATTGAAAAGTTTAACGCTTCTATTAGTTTTGATAAAAAGCTTATTTTAGAAGATTTAGAGTGCTCAATTGCCCATGCAAAAATGCTTGGTAAGACAAAAGTATTATCCTCTTCTGAAACTTTGCTTATTATTAATGGGCTAGAGAAAATAAAAGTTGAGTATCTGGAAGATAAATTTTCTCCAAGCCTCCCTTCCGAAGATATTCACTATTGTATTGAAGAAAAATTAATTAGTTTAATTGGTGAAACTGGAAAAAAATTACATACAGGTAGAAGCAGAAATGATCAAGTTGGTACAGATTTACGATTGTGGCTCAGAAAGGAGATAGACAATCTTGAAATTTTAATAACTGATTTGCAAAAATCTTTCTTAAATCTTGCGAAATCTAATATTCATACCTTAATTCCTGGATATACACATATGCAAAGAGCCCAACCATTATCTTTAGCTCATCATTTATTAGCTTATCTAGAAATGTTCCAAAGAGACCGTGAAAGGTTTCAAGAAGTAAGATCACGAGTGAATATTTCCCCATTAGGAGCTGCAGCATTAGCTGGTACAAAAATAAAAATAGATAGGAACTTTACAGCTGAAGAATTGGGTTTTGACAAGATTTATAAAAATAGTATTGATGCTGTGAGTGATAGGGATTTTTGTATAGAGTTTGTTTCTGCATCTGCTTTGGCAATGTCTCATTTGAGTAAAATATCGGAGGAAATAATTTTATGGGTAACAGATGAATTTTCTTTTGCCAAATTAACAGACAAATGTGCGACGGGTAGTAGTTTAATGCCGCAGAAAAAAAATCCAGATGTTCCAGAATTGATAAGAGGTAAAACGGGAAGAGTTTATGGAAATCTCCAAGCATTATTAACGATGGTTAAAGGTGTACCACTTGCATATAATAAGGATTTTCAAGAGGATAAAGAGCCAATATTTGATACTGCAGAGACTATATCTTCTTCCATTAAAGCAATGACTATTTTAATTACTGAGGGCATAGAATTTAATATTAAAAATTTATCTGAATCGGTACAAAATGACTTCTCTAATGCCACTGATTTGGCAGATTACTTAGTTTGTAAACAGGTTCCTTTTAGGACTGCTTATCATGTAGTGGGTGAAATTGTTAAGTATTGCTTAGAGAGAGAAATTTTGTTTAAAGATCTTAAAATTAGTGAAATTAAAAAATTTCATCCCGAATTTGATGAGGATGTTTTTGTGGATCTTGAACCTTTTAATGTTGTTAAGTCAAGAACAAGTGAGGGTGGAACAGGTTTTACTCAAGTAGAAAAGGAGGTCAATAATTGGCAAAAAAAATTGTTACTCTGAATCCGAATGATTTTTCTACAACAAGGGTATGCTTTGAAGTAGAATAATAAGGTAATGTTATAAAACTACCTTAAGTAGTTTTTTAATTAGGTTTTTCTTTGTTGAGTTTAAAGTGAGTATTTTTGTTGGCAATTTGCCTTTCCGCGCAGAGCGAGAAGATGTTTTACAGTTGTTTGCCCCTTTTGGTGAGGTTTTAAATTGTTCTCTTCCTCTTGAAAGAGATACTGGAAGAAAAAGAGGATTTGCATTCGTTGAGATGGCAGATGAAGCAATTGAATCAGCAGCTATTGATGGTTTGCAAGGTACAGAGCTTATGGGTAGACCATTAAGAATTAATAAGGCAGAGCCAAGAGGTTCTGGAGGGTCTCGTAGAGGAGGAAGAGGCGGTGGAAATAATGGCGGCGGCTATGGCGGTGGCGGCTACGGCGGTGGAAATAATGGCGGTGGCTATGGCGGTGGCGGTGGCGGTGGCGGTGGCGGCTACGGCGGTGGAAATAATGGCGGCGGCTACGGCGGTGGCGGTGGTGGCTACGGCGGTGGAAATAATGGCGGCGGCTACGGCGGTGGCGGTGGTGGCTATGGCGGTGGAAATAATGGCGGCGGCTATGGCGGTGGTAATCCTGAACCTAAAACTTCTTATACGAATAACTCCTCGGGAGCTGAAGGTTGGGAAGATAGAAGTTATGGAAACTCTTCTGAAAACTCTGAATATGAAAGTGGCAGAAGTAGGAGAAAAAGAGGAGTTTCAAACGAGAGTAATTTATCAAATGAAGAGAATTAATAACCCATTTCTTCAAGTCTAGAAGTTAACTTAAGAAGATAATCAATATCTAATTCCTTTTTTATAGATTTAGTTGAAATTTGATTTCTCCAAACTTTAGCTTTTGGAATACCTTCGACTAAATTAATAAGATGTTTACATATATCCCAAGATTTACCTCCATTACTTAAATGTTCCTCTATGTATGGAATTAAGGAGAAGATGATATCTGAAGCAGATTTGGGTTTTGTATTGATCCCATAAACTTTTTGATCAATTTCAGACCATCTTAAGGGATGTTTATATACTGATCGTCCAATCATTACACCATCAAAATTACTTAGGGCTTCTAATGATTCATTGATATTTGTGAAACCTCCATTGATTTCTATTAACAATTCTGGATTTAATTTTTTTAATTTTTTTACTACATCATATTTAAGTGGAGGAATAGTTCTGTTTTGTTTTGGATTTAGACCTTTTAATATGGCTTTCCTTGCATGAACTGTAAATCTGTCTGCGCCAGCATTTGCTATGTATCGTACAAAATTATTTAAATTTACGAAACTATCATCTTCGTCTACACCGATTCTGTGTTTAATTGTAACCGGTAAGCTACAGCTATTTTTTAAGGATTCTATGCATTTTGCTACTTTTTCAGGATCTTTCATAAGTGAAGCGCCAAAATTGCCTGAACAGACTCTTGGACTTGGACAACCAACATTAAAGTTTATTTCGTCATAACCCCAATCTTGTGCCATTTTGGCACCCTCTTTAAGGATTTTAGGATTATCCCCACCAAATTGAATAGAGATCGGATGTTCTTCATTATTAAAATCTAAAAATTTTTCTTTCTCATTGGTATAAATTAAACTTTGGGCCACAATCATTTCTGTATATAGGAGAGCTTTAGAACTTATTTTTCTCATTATCATTCTGAAATGTTTATCAGTACAATCCATCATTGGAGCAATACTTAATTTATGAATATTTTTAATAGAATTAGATTTAATAGAACTCATTACTTTTTATGTGATTTAAATATATGAATCAATTTTTTTCAAGACGAACTTTCATTTTAATTCCTACTATGTCAATTTTAAAAATAATCTTTCAGCCTATGAAAGTATTAGCTTCTTCATTCTCTTCCAAAGATGAGTGGAATTTATCAAAAGATGAATGGAAATCTAGGCTTAGTCCAGAATCTTATTATATTTTGAGGGAGGAAGGAACTGAAAGAGCTTTCAGTAGCGAATTAAATAATGAGAAAAGAAAAGGGGTGTTTCATTGCGCAGGATGTGATTTACCACTATTTCTTTCAGATAAAAAGTATGATAGTGGTACTGGATGGCCAAGTTTTTGGGATCCAATTAAAGGATCAGTTGCAACAAAGGTTGATTTCAAGTTAATTGTCCCAAGAACCGAATATCACTGCTCTAGATGCGGAGGTCATCAAGGACATGTCTTTAATGATGGGCCACTTCCTACAGGTAAAAGATACTGTAATAACGGATTAGCATTAAGGTTTGTTCCTGAGTAAAAATTTGTGCGGCCTTCCGCAACTTGTTTTGTGCCTCACTTTATTAGAAAATAGTTTTATTAAATTTTTAGAAAAATGATTGAAAATCAATCAGACAATATTGATATTAAAGAAAATGATGTTTTGAATCAGGATAATGCCCCTGAGGATAATTCATCTGCTGCAGAAAAAACAATCGAAAATGATGAATTATCTCCACAAAAAACAGAAGAAATAAATACCGAAGAATTAAAAAATACTATTTCCAATAATGATGCAAGGTTAGAACAGTTAGAAAAAGAGCACGAAACATTAAAAAATCAATATGTAAGAATTTCAGCAGATTTTGATAATTTTAGAAAAAGGCAGTCTAGAGATCAAGACGATTTAAAAGTCCAACTTGTTTCTAAAACTTTAACTGCAATACTCCCTATTGTTGATAATTTTGAGAGAGCAAGACAGCAACTTAAACCAGAAAGTGAAGAAGCTCAAGCCCTTCATAGAAGTTATCAAGGATTGTATAAACAATTGGTAGAAGTTTTAAAACAACAAGGAGTTTCGCCGATGAGAGTTGTTGGTCAACAATTTGATCCAAATTTACATGAAGCCGTATTAAGAGAGCCTAGTGAAGAGTTTAAAGAAGATTTGATTGTAGAAGAATTGCAGCGAGGATATCATTTAGAGGGAAAGGTTTTGAGACATGCTTTGGTTAAAGTTTCTATGGGACATGGTCAACAAAATTCACAAGAGGAAGTAGAAAAGGATACAGTTGAAGAGGATATTGATTCAGAGGAAAATACTTCTGAAGATGTATAAATTCCTAATTTTTACTTGAGCATTATCTAATGGCTGATTTTTACCAAATACTTGGAGTTTCTCGAGATGCTGATGCGGATACCTTAAAAAGGGCTTATAGAAAATTAGCAAGACAATATCATCCTGATGTTAATAAAGAACCTGGTGCTGAAGATAAATTTAAAGAAATTGGCAAGGCTTATGAAGCATTAGCTGATCCTGAAACTAGAGCTAGATATGATCAGTTTGGAGAGGCTGGCCTTGGAGGCGCAGCTGGAATGCCTGATATGGGCGATATGGGTGGTTTTGCAGATTTATTTGAAACCTTTTTTAATGGCTTTGGAGGGCAAACTCCTCAAGGAGGAAGAACTCAAAGAAGAGGTCCTCAACAAGGAGATGATTTAAGATATGACCTTAATGTTGATTTTAAAGATGCAATATTTGGCCAACAAAGAGAAATTACAATTCCTCATCTTGAGACCTGTGAAGTCTGTAGGGGAACAGGTGCCAAACCAGGAACCGGACCAAAAACTTGCTCAACTTGTGGAGGAAGTGGACAAGTTAGAAGAGCTACGAGAACACCATTTGGTAATTTCACACAAGTAGCTGAATGTCCTTCATGTAATGGAGCTGGGCAAATAATCGCAGATCCATGTACAAGTTGCGGTGGTAATGGAGTAAAGCAAGTCAGAAAAAAATTACGAATTAATATTCCTGCAGGAGTTGATACTGGTACTAAATTAAGAGTTTCCGGAGAGGGAAATGTTGGTTTGAAAGGAGGCCCTCCTGGAGATCTTTATGTTTTTATCAAGGTTAAGAATGATTCAAAATTGAAAAGAGATGGTGTTACTATTTACTCAGAAATAGCTGTGAGTTATTTACAGGCTATTTTAGGAGATACAGTTGAAATCACTACAGTTGATGGCAATGTTAATTTAAAAATTCCCAGTGGTACGCAACCAAATACAACTCTTTCACTTGAGAATAAAGGGGTACCGAGACTTGGTAATCCAGTTGCCAGAGGAAATCATGAAGTATTAGTAAAGGTAAAATTGCCAACTCGCATAACTGACGAAGAACGAGAGCTTTTAGAAGGTTTAGCTTCTCAATATTCAGATAAAAATATCAATTCGAGTAGTGGACTATTTAGTAAATTATTTGGTAAAGAATCGTAATGACTTCTTTAAAGTATTTGGATCTTAAATCTGTTCCATGTCCTTTAAATGTCGTCAAAATTAAATTGGCTTTAGAGAAGTTATCCAAAAATGAACAACTCATAGTTGAACTTGATAAAGGTGAACCAGAAGAAATGGTATTAAATAATTTAAAAGAGATGGGATGTATATTTACACAAATCAAAGAACATGAAAAATTTTTAAAAATAAAAATATTGAATGAAAACTAATAGTAAACATTTAGGTTTAGTTACAAAAAAATTTAATGATTTTTTTTTAGTTGACTTAAAAAATAAAGAAAACATTGGTAAGAGTAAAAAATTTTTGTGTAAGGTGAAGAAGTCTATAAATTTCAAGGATCAATTTATTTATGTTGGAGACGAAGTAATAATTGATAATATTGATTTAAGAAGTAAACGCGCATTAATAACAAGTTTAAAAAAAAGAAAGAATTTATTAATCAGACCATCAGTTGCAAATATTTCTAACATATATATTATTTTTTCCGTTAAAGAGCCAGAGTTAAATTTATCTCAAGTTAATAGGTTTTTGATATCAGCAGAATCGATGGGAGTTGAAGTTTCATTAGTTTTGACAAAGTGTGATTTAATATCAGAGAAAAAAAGGTCTTTTTTACTAGATAAATTTGGCAAATGGGGTTACCAAACAATTACTTTAAATTTACAGAAACCTAATTATTTAAAAAATTTATTAGTTGAGTTAAAGAAAAAAAAGTGTTCTATATTTATGGGCCCATCTGGTGTTGGTAAAACTACTTTGCTTAATATGATAATTCCAGGTCTTCAAAATATTACTGCTCCAGTTTCTAATAAAATTAAAAGAGGGAAAAACACTACTCGAAATGTTGAGTTATTTCCTATATCAAGTCAAAGTTACATTGTGGATACCCCTGGTTTTAATATGCAACCTCTAAAGGTTGATATTAGATTGTTACCAAATCTCTATTCGGAAATATATACACAAGTAATTGATGATGGAATTAGGTGTAAATTTCGTAACTGCTTACATTTGAATGATGAGGGCTGTAATTTAAATAAATCTTTTGAAAGATATTCTTTTTATAAAGAAATGATTGAATCTTCTAAGAGTCAGTATTATCAAAACCAGGAAGATTAAGATTTAAACCACCAGTCAAATCATTCATTCTTTCTTTCATCGTTGTAGTAGATAATTCATGAGCTTTTTGAATAGCTTGTAAAATATTTTGCTCTATTTTTTCTTTATCTGAATTTAAAATATTTTCTTGAACTTCTACCCTTAAAGGAAGTTGGTTGCCACTTATCCAAACTTTTACCATTTCATCATCACTTTCCCCTTCAATTTCCATATTTTCAAGTTCATCTTGTAATTTTTGAGCATCTTGTTGAATTTGTTTAGCTTTTTTAAAAGCTTCTGTAAGTTGTCCAAAGTTAGGAAGTCCAAAACCCGCCATTTTTTAAAAAAGTTTCTTTAATTAGGATAGTCAAAACCAATCATTCTTACTTCTGGTTGCAAATAAATTCCTTTGTTTTGTAGTACTTTTTGTTGAATTACTGTTATTAATTCATAAATATCTTTTGAACTTGCCGAAGAATTGTTAATTATAAAATTTGAATGCATTGTAGAAATTTCAGCACCGCCAATTTTAAATCCCTTTAAACCCATATCATCAATTAATTTTGCTGCATAACTATTTTCAGGATTTTTAAAAACACTACCAAAACTTGGAAGATGATATGGCTGTGCTGCTGTTTTTAATTTAAGGTTGTTTTTCGTTTTTTGAATTAATTTTGCGAGATTTCCATTAGGTTCAAAATGTAGTTTTGAACTAATAATTGCCAAATTATTACTTTGAAAAGAGCTGAATCTATACTCAAAATTGATATCTTTTTTTTCAATTTCAAGTGTTTCAAGAGTTTTATTATTAATAACTTTCACAGAAATAAGATTTTTTGCTAAGGATAAATCACCTGTACCAGCATTCATGTAAATTGCTCCTCCTAAAGTGCCTGGAATTCCGATAGCCCATTCTCCTCCTTGTAATCCATTTTTAGCGAGAGAATTAGATAATGTCGGGAGCATTACACCTGCTTCTGCCTCAACAATTCCTGAATATGGCTCAATCCTTAATGACTTCATTTTTTTTGTACATATAACTAAACCTTTTATGAAAATATTATTTATTAAAAGATTTGAACCTGCGCCAATTATTTGGCATTTGTGATTATTTAATGTAGACCATTTTATTAGATAAGAAAATTCTTCAATACTTCTTGGTTCAGCAAAATATTCTGCGACTCCACCAACTTTTATAGTTGTATAATTACTTAAATTACAGTTCTCAGACAAAATTTTCTTATTCATAAATCAATTTAATTATTTTTACCATTTAAAATTGACCAGAAATTATGACAATCTCCAGCTCCCATATTCAAAATCAAATCCCCTTTTTGAGTTAATTCGTAAAACTTCTTTGTAATTTCATGATAATTATTGATGTAACTAACATTTTTGTTTTGTTTATATATCAGATCAGTAATAATTGTTGAATTAATGTTATCTTCGTTTCCTTCTCCTGCGGCATAAATACTAGTTATGTAAATAATATCTGCTTTTGATAATTCTAAAGCAAATTCTTTTGCAAATTGCTTTACTCTAGAGTATCTGTGAGGTTGAAATATTGCTATTAATCTTCCATTATGTGATTCATTATTACGTTTGTGATTAATAAATAATCTTCCTAATTTAATTGTTGCTTTTATTTCGTTTGGGTGATGTGCATAATCATCATATAAATTTCTTTCATCTACTTGACCTCTGAATTCAAATCTTTTTTTTGGAAGTTTAAGATATTTAATATTTTTTTTAATTTCTAAAAAATCTACACCTATCATTCTTGAAGCTGCTATTGCAGCTGTGATATTAGATAGGTTGTGTAATCCTGGGATTGGAATATCTAAACTACTAATGAAATTTCCATTTTCATAATATTTACCAATTGTATGACTTTCATTAATTTCAGTTGGGATTATGGCATAAGCTGCTTTATTGGCTGTAATATTTGACCAATTATTCTCAGAATAAAAATTACTTCTGGTAGTTACACAATCAAAATTAAGTAATAATTTTTTAGAATTTGCAGCGAAATCTTTAAAAGAAGATATAACTTCACCTAAATCAGAAAAATGATCGCAATGATCAAAATCAATGTTATTAATTAATCCAATATCAGATTTATATTTATTAATTGTTCCATCAGATTCATCAACTTCAGCTACTAAGAATTTTGTATTTGCTAAATGACAATTAGAATTGTAGATAGGAATTATTCCCCCAGTTATTGAAGAAGAATTATGCGTACATAATTCAAGAAGTGTCGATAGAAATGTACTGGTTGATGTTTTTCCATGACTACCTGCTACGGCCAATGTAGTGTAGGTTTGCATTAACATTGCAAGTATCTCTGAACGATGTTTTATTGTTAAATTTTTTTTTCTACAGTAAGAAAATTCTTCATTTTCTGGCTTAATCGCGGAGCTTACAACAAAATTAATCAATTTGTTGTTAAATTTTGAAGTTACAAATTCAATATTCTGTCGAATTTGAGAATTAAAGATTACTGCGCCTAATTGCGCTAATTTATTAGTTTCATTGTTTTTAACTAAATCAGATCCTGAAACTGAATAACCTTTTTTGAGCAAACCTATTGCAACTCCTGACATTCCAATACCTCCAATTCCAATAAAATGAAAATGACTCTTCGACAGTAATTCTTTATCCAATTTTTATCTTTTACTTAAATCAAAATAACTTCTTAGCGAATTTTTGGTATTTTTTCTTAAAAAAAAATGTTTTTTTTCCTGGAATTAATACAAAACTAGACTTATTTGCTTAATAAATCAAAAAAACCTTACGTTATTGCACAAAATTCAGTATGATCAGCAACTTAGGTTAATCATTTAGAAATTTTTAGTTATGACTTTGCGTGTTGCAATTAACGGCTTTGGCAGAATTGGTAGAAACTTTATGCGCTGTTGGCTTAGTAGAGGTGCTTATACCAACATTGAAGTTGTTGGTATTAATGTTACTTCAGATCCAAAGACGAATGCTCATCTTCTAAAATACGATTCAGTTCTTGGCCAATTGGATGGTGTTGATATTCAATATACTGATGACACTTTTGTAATTAATAATAAGACTATTAAGTGTTTTTCTGATAGAAACCCAATGAATCTCCCTTGGAAAGACTGGGGAGTTGACTTAGTAATTGAATCAACGGGAGTTTTTAATACAGATGTAGGGGCAAGTAAGCACTTAGAAGTAGGGGCAAAAAAAGTTATCTTAACTGCTCCGGGTAAAGGGGATGGGGTTGGTACTTATGTAGTTGGAGTTAATGCTGATCAATATAATCATAAAGATTATGATATTTTAAGTAATGCTAGTTGTACTACAAATTGTTTAGCTCCAGTAGTTAAAGTTTTAGATCAAAATTTTGGTATTAATAAAGGTTTGATGACTACAATTCATAGTTATACCGGTGATCAAAGAATTCTAGATAATAGTCATAGAGATTTAAGAAGGGCTAGAGCCGCTGCCACCAATATTGTTCCAACTTCTACAGGAGCTGCTAAAGCAGTAGCATTAGTGTATCCAGAAATGAAAGGCAAATTGACAGGAATTGCAATGAGGGTTCCTACACCTAACGTTTCAGCGGTAGATTTCGTTTTCGAATCCTCTAAATCTGTCACAAGCGAAGAAGTAAATAATGCTCTTAAAGAAGCATCTTTAGGTTCAATGCAGGGCATCATTAAGTACGGAGATGAACCATTAGTGTCAAGCGATTATGCAGGTACTAATGAATCATCAATTGTAGATAGTGACCTCACTATGTGCATCGGAGATAATCTTGTCAAGGTCCTTGCATGGTATGACAACGAGTGGGGTTATAGCCAGAGGGTCGTTGATTTGGCAGAGATTGTTGCTAAAAAGTGGGAATAATTAAAAGTGCTTGAAAGGTGAGTTTTTCAATAATTTATTTTTATTATTATCTTTAAATTCTATTGATGGTTCACCATGAGCAAAATAACCAATTGCATTAATAGTTTTATCAAGTTTAGATAAATTCTTTGCCCATTTTTTGGGCAATGAGAAAACTAATTCGTAATCTTCACCTCCAAAAAAATAATATTCATCCCATTTATCTCCCTTTGGCCAATCCTTATCTTTAGGTATTTTTTTATAAATCATAATTGCTTTACATTTGCTAGCGATTGCTAAATCTTGTACCGCTTGAAATAGACCATCACTGCTATCAGTACAACCTATTCTCTTTATTTTTTTATTTGTGCGAGTTTTAAGGAGATTTTTTAGAAAATTTGGGTAAACTTGAGGGCGACAAAAACGTTCAATGGACTTACTGATTAATCTTTCATTAAGAGAAATATTATTATCTAACTTTATTTTATTTTGTATCAAAAATCCTAGTTTGCTAAGTCCATGAATTCCTGTGGTTAAGATAATATCCCCTGGTTTACATGCGTTTCTTCGTAATTCGAGTTCACCTTGAATTCCAAAGGCTGTAATTGATATGGTTTTTTGATTTCCCTTTGAGCAATCTCCTCCAAGAATTTTTCCGCCATATTCTTTTAAAGCTTTATTTATTCCTTTATATAACTCTTCAACCCAAACCCACTCAGTTTTAGCAGGTAGAATCAAACTTATTGTAATTCCTATAGTTTTCTTGCTACCACTGGATAATAAGTCAGAGATGTTGCTGACAACTGCTTTCCATCCGAGGTCTTGAGGGCAAATAGTAATGTCATTGAAATGAACATCTTCTACCAAAGAATCATTATTAACAAGTAAGTTATTATTTTTAGTTTTTATTAAAGCACAATCATCTGTAACTTGATTTTTAGGCATAAATTTTCCAAGCCTAGTTATTAATTCTTTTTCCCCTATATTTTCTAATATTTCTTTATGCATTTAATTTGAGGTTTTCAATCCCTGCTAAAACATCTATTGAGATTATTGTGTCATCTTTCGTTAGTTCTTCCAATACATCAAAACCATCTACAACATAACCAAAGGCAGCATTCCGTCCATCAATTAAATTGCGACCTGCTGGATTTAATTCTGCTTCATATAAAAAGAAGAAAAATTGCGATGAGCCATCATCAACTGCGGTATTTGAATGGGACCATCCTAGAGTTCCAAGTGTCGCGAAAGGTAAGGTTGGTGTCTCTGTGTAAAGGCCTAAATCTTCAAACGTTTGATTATAAAAAGTATCCTTTTCATCAGGAATTCTAATTTCGAGAGGAACGTGACGTTCTTCATTTGTTTCAGGATCTAAATAACCAATTGCTTCACCAATTGGATCACCTGTTTGCAGTACAAAAAATTCTTCTGCTCTATTTATAGGAAGATCTTTATAGAAATTTTTTGAAGATAAATCTATAAATGCTCCTGCTGTAAGTGGGGCATTAAATCCATCCACAATAGCTTTCATGTCTCCTTTGGAGGTTTTTATATTGACTTTTGCTCTGCCTAGTAGTCTTGGTAGGTTATCAAACTCTTCTGGAATATAGTAAGGAAATTGATTTGGTAGAAAATATTCTTCTAATCCACCTATTTTATCTAGAGCTTCTTTTCGGGTGTCTATAAATGAGTACTTATCCTTTGATTTAGAATGATCTTGAAGGCTATCAAAATTTTCTTTGAGTTCTAAAAATGTTTTTTCAGCAATTTTCTTTTTATCGTTTGGTAATTCTTGGATAATTCGACTTTGATATTTTTTTAGTAAAGATTGACATTTTGTAACAGTTTTTGTAAGAGCTGGCCATCTTCCTCCTCTTACAAGGTCACTGGTTTCTTCCAATTTGTGTTGAATTTCTTGTAACTCAAGTTGCTTGATAGGGAGTGCGTTTCTGAGGATTGCATTAGGGTCTTTTACCGCATTTCCAGTAGGTAAATCTGCTAGTACTTGAATGGGTTTAAAGAGAAAAACCTGTAAAATTATGATTGATAAAATTAAGAAAAGTTTGTTCTGATTTGATAAGAATTTTTGCATAGCACTCTTGTAGGTTTATGATCCTTGGGGATGTAATACAGGAATGATCTCCAGTAACGATTTTCGCACAGGTACCACCATAGAATTGGATGGACAAGTTTGGCGTGTTGTAGAATTTCTACATGTCAAGCCTGGTAAGGGTTCTGCTTTCGTGCGAACAAAATTAAAATCAGTTCAAAGCGGCAACGTGGTTGAAAAAACTTTTCGAGCCGGAGAATCAGTACAGCAGGCTATCCTTGAGAAGTCTAACCTGCAACACACTTATGTGGAGTCTGGAGATTACGTTTTTATGGATATGACAAGTTTTGAAGAGACAAGACTTTCCTCTGAACAAATCGGTAAAGGCTCAAAGTATTTGAAAGAAGGAATGGAGGTTAATGTAATTTTACATAATGGTAAAGTTTTAGAAGTGGAACTTCCAATTTCTATTACTTTGAAAGTTACAGAGACTGATCCTGGAGTTAAAGGCGATACTGCTAGTGGGGGCACGAAACCAGCTATTCTAGAAACTGGTGCTCAAGTTATGGTTCCTTTATTTATTTCTGTGGGAGAAATGATTAAAGTTGATACACGTAACGACAGTTATCTTGGACGTGAAAATTAATGGCTATGAAATTAGATCATGAAGACTTAAATCGCTTAATAGAGAAAATCTCTACAAGCGATATTCAAGAATTCTCCCTAGAGGGAGAAGATTTTAAACTTGAAATAAAACGGAATTTATTTGATCAGAACCAAGTTCCTAATAATTTAGCCTCTAATACTTTATTTGATAGGCAAACAATTGCTAATCAAAAATCCATTAATGATATCCCAGCAGTTAATGAGCCTGAGGCGTCTCAGGTAGCTCCTCCTGGGCGTTCAGATCTTACTGACATTACTTCTCCTATGGTTGGGACCTTTTATAGGGCTGCAGCGCCTGGTGAGGATCCATTCGTCGATCTAGGCAGCAGTGTTAAAGTCGGCCAAACCATTTGTATTTTGGAAGCTATGAAGTTAATGAATGAAATAGAATCTGAATTTAATGCAGAAATAGTAGAGATTCTCGTTGAAAATGGAACGCCAGTTGAATTTGGTCAAGTTTTAATGCGTGTTAAGCAGTCTTGAACTTTTAGTCATTTCTATGGCTGTAATTATAGCTTCAATCATGCTTTGAGATTCAGCTATTCCTTTGCCAGCAATATCAAATCCTGTTCCATGGTCTGGAGATGTTCTTATAAAGGGTAAACCTATTGTCATATTTACTGAATAATTAAGAGCTATAACTTTCATTGGAATTAAACCTTGATCATGATACATAGCAAGAATGCCATCATGTTTTTCGGCATCTTTGTTTCTCCAAGCTTTTGCGGAAGAGTTCCAGCAACTATCTGGTGATAAAGGGCCTAATAATTTAATATCTCTATTATTCTCATTCCAAGCAATCAACGCATCATTGAGCCAATCTTTTTCTTCATTACCTAAAAGCCCTTCTTCACCAGCATGAGGGTTTAATCCTGAAACTTTAAAAGAAGGTTTATCAACATAGGTACTACAAAAATCTTTGAAAAGATCTAATTTAGAATGTATTAATTCTGTAGTTAATTTCTTGGGAACCTCACAAAGAGCTATGTGGGTTGTAGCTAGCAAAGTATTTAATCTCCAGCCTGTAATTGGTGATTTTGCTGTGAATAACATTCCAACATTTTTTACTCCGCATGATTTTGCTAAAACTTCAGTTTGGCCAGAGAAGTAATGACCTGCTAGTGACCATGATTTTTTGCAAATTGGTCCAGTTACAAGTGCTGAATTAGGATATTGTTTTACAATTTCAATTGCTTTTGTTAGGTAATTAAAACTTGAATCACCATAACTTGCTTTAGAATCATCAGATGAAGAAATTTCAAGATCATGGATATTTAAATTTTTAGGATTTGCGAGGTTTTCTAATCCTAAAGATTTCAGTTTTCTATATGTATTTTGTAGATTTTTTTTTGAACCAACAATTACAAAGTCAATATTTTCTGGAATCTCATTAGAATAAAGAGCTTTTAAGATTATTTCAGGTCCAATACCGGACTCGTCTCCGACGCTTAAAACTAATTTCAATCTATTACTTGTATTCTGAAAATTCATAGACAGTTTAAAATTTATTTTTTTTAACTATTTAATAAGCAATTTTTTAAGCCTATTTTATAGTTTTTATAAATTAGTTTATATCCAAGTGTTTCGCATAAAAGTTTATTAGAAACTTTTCTATTTTCCATCCAAAAAGATTGAGCGATAGGCGATAATTTCTTTTTTGCATCCTCAAATAATATTGGCTTTGGCATTTTTAAACCAAGTAAATCGTAGCAATATTGAATAACTTCTATTTGAGAACAGGGTTCATCATCTGTAATATTAATAATCTGGTGAAAATTTAAGGAATTTTTATTTTCTAATAGATAGATAATTGCATTTGTAATATCAGCAACATGAATTCTTGAAAATACCTGATTTTTTTTAGAGATAACGCGAATTTTTTTATTTCTTATTGCTTCAAAAGTGGATCTTCCAGGTCCATAAATACCAGGTAACCTAAAAATTTGTACAGGTAAACCAGATTCAATCCATTCTTTTTCACAATTTAATCTCTTGTGACTTCTGTTTTGAAAAGGATTAGGTTGATCAGTCTCAGAAACCCAATCACCTTTGGTGTGCCCATATACTCCTGTGGTAGATAAATATCCAGCCCATTCAAGGGATAAACTTTTGAGCTTATTTTTAAGACTTCCTAGTACTGGATCATTTCCATTTTTGTCGGGAGGTATGCAACTAAGAATATGTGTGACTCCATCAAAAATTTTTTCATTAGGAACAATGTTATTTTCACTATTAAAGACGAAACTATGTGGATCTTTATTTTCAGATCTCGAAGTGGTTAAAGCAGTATAACCTAATTGCCTTATCGTTTTTGCAAAGAAACTACCGCTAAAACCACATCCAAAGATAAAGAATTTATTTTTATTTCCTAGTGAACTTGCTGGATTCGTCATACGGCGTTAGAGTAGTACATATGTATTAATTAATGATGAAGACAGCTGTTAAGCCTGATTTAAAATCAACAACTTTCTGCATTAGCAAAAGTTATAATCGTCTGATAGAAAAAGAAATCAGTTTAGTTAATTTTAAATTCTACCAAAAATTATTTGTCCTTCTCATTTCATTTTCGACAATTTTAATATTTCCAGAATCGCCAAGAGAATTGGGAAATATATGTGAGAGTTATAACTCTAGAAAAATTTGTAATATTTGGTAGTCAAGCTGCTTTATATTCTGATTTATCTTTTTTGTAATTTTTATTACTTATTTTAAAACTAGGATTAGCCCATTGCAGTAATCTTATAGCTAATCTTAAATCTCCTTCTAACCAAGCTCTTATAGCCATTGCTCTTCGAGGATCATAAAATTTTTGTCTTCTATACCAATACAAAGCATTTTCATCTGATTTATCCCCATTACAGGAAAGACATGCAGGTACACAATTTTCTGTTGTACTTAAGCCGCCTTGGCTTCGAGGTAATACATGGTCTATAGATTCAGATGGTTTTCCGCAATATATACAACTTTTTCCTGTAAATCTATGAATAGATTTTCTCCATTGTCTAAATCTGAACTTAGGACATAAATCCTCTAAAAAGACAGCATCATTAATATGCATTCAGACCATTTAGTTAAATGAATAATGGCTTGAATTTATCAAAAGTCAATATTTAATTATTATTTTTTAGCTGAAATTAGCCCGTAAAAATATAATTTAGTGTTAATAGATACAAAAAAAATTGCAGACAATCAAAGCCGTAATTAATAACTGTATCTTTCAATTGTTTCTTCTGAAAAATCTTCATTAGTTTCTTCTAATTCTTTTTCTTTTCTTTCTTCTTCTTTTTCCAATTCTCTTAGTAATTTTCTATTTGGATGAAGTTTATCGAGGTATTCAACACAGTAGCTGAAGGTTTCTTTATCTCTTATAACTGATTCAGTAATTTGCGATGCTGCTTGTTTAGGTGAGACTTTGAAAATTCCTCCTTTTTGCTTTTTTATATACGTATATGCTGCCTCCCAACTACTTTCATGATCATTACCTCCATCTCTCATAGTACAGAAAATTTCCGCTGCAAATGAGCCCGCATGCACTTTGAATGTCGAAAGGGCTAAAGGCATTAAAATACTTAAAATTAAAAATATCTGTTTTTTCTGCTTGAATCTTTTCATTAGACTTTTTTCATCTATTTAAAAATATCTTTTATTAAGAATATGTCTATAGAAATTTAAGATTTTATTACTCCAAATAAGTATAAGCATTTCACAATTAAAGGAAGAATTAGAAGCACAGTAATCAATCTTACAGCGTGTAGAGTTGCGACTGCAGCTCCCACTCCATATTCTGACCCTACAAGACTCATGCCGCTAATTCCTCCTGGTGCGGCACCTAGAATTGTAGTTATCACATCTATCTTAAGTAATCTGCTTGTCCATAATCCAATTGCTAATCCCGTAATAACTAAAGTAAATGTTATTAAGATGGCAGGCCTCCATAAGCTTTGAAGATCAACTAATGAGTCTTTGGTTAATGATGTACCAATAACTGTTCCAATTCCGATTTCTAAAATCGTTCTTGTGCCGATTGGCCACTCTGCAATTTCGACTTTGCCACTAATGCTAAGTATACTTGCGCCTATTAAAGCACCCGCAAGAGGAGCAGCAGGAATACCTGTTTTTAGAGCTAAAGCTCCAAAGATAACGCCTGCAATTAGATAATAGATTAGATTTATGTTTGGCATAAATATGAAAGATGTTTGGTCATAATATTAGAAAAAATTTTTTTTGTTTCAGTTTATATTCAAATAATATTTTTGGTTTCCTCTCGTAATGTCCCCTTTAGTTGGCATAATATTATGTAAAGCATGAATTTTTTATGGCTTCACAAATTTCTTACAAAGCTAATAAAATCAGAATTAAAAAGAAATTATCTTTTTTTGAGGGCGGACACCAGCTTGAAAAATTAGAATTTGCTCTTGCAATCGCTCAAACGAAGGGGGATGAAAAAAAATCAATCATTCTCAGAAAAAAGATTGTTGAATTAGGCGGAAATGTTGAAGAGCCAGGTACTTAACTTAATTTCCATCAAGATACTTAGATACTACAACTAATGCTTCACCAGCTTGTTGGGCAGTAATTTTACCGAGCTCAAGAAGTGTATTACTTATAGCAGAAACTACTGTAATAATATCTCGATCGTTTACATAACCTAAGTGGCCGACTCTAAATATTTTCCCCTTTAAATGATCTTGACCACCAGCAAGTAAAATATCAAAATTATTCTTTATTGTTTTTCTGAATTCTTCAGCATCCATTTCTCCAGTTTCTATTGCAGTAATTGAAGGGCTTAAATATTTTTCATCAGCAAATAATTTTAGATTTAAAGCCTTTACAGCATTGCTCATTGCTAATTTATGTTTATTGTGTCTGTTGAAAATGTTATCTAAGCCTTCTTCTCTCATCATTGTTAAAGCTTCATCTAAAGCAAAAACCAAATTAACTGCTGGAGTATATGGATTACTGTTACTTAAAAGACTCTTTCTGTAGGATTTTAAATTTAAATAAAATTTTGGTAAATTAGATTTTTCTGCAGCTTCCCATGCTTTTTGGCTCATTGCTATAAAACTAAGCCCTGGAGGTATCATATATCCCTTTTGTGATCCTGACGCAACGATATCTAATTTCCATTCATCTACTGGTACATTGCAAGCTCCAAGACTTGTAACGCAGTCAACAATTGATAAAGCTGTATTGTGTTCGCGAATATATGAACTTATAGTTTCTAGATCATTAATTACACCTGTTGAGGTTTCAGAATGAGTCAAAATAACTCCCTTTATTTCTTTTTGGTTATCTTCCTCTAATACCTTTTTGAATTCTTCTGGATCAAGCGGAGTACCCCATTCGGAATCAATTTTTATTACTTCTAAACCAAATTCTTTAGCAACTTTTACCCATCTTTCGCCGAATTTTCCATTTTCTCCACAAATTACTTTATCTCCTTTACTTAAGGTATTTATTATTCCAGCTTCCATTGCGGCAGTTCCACTACCAGTAATTGTTAGAACATCATTTTGAGTTTGATGAAGCCACTGTAAATTTTTAGTAGTACTTTCTACGAGATCTTGGAATTCTTTACTGCGATGTCCTATCGGATGCTTACTTAATGCTTGTAAAACTTTTTCTGGAACTGGGGTGGGTCCAGGAATCATCAATGATAATTTTTGTTGTATGGCCACTTTTTGTTAAATAGGTCATTCTTAGATTAGTTCTCATTATATATTTTTCAATTACTTGATTTGAAAAAAGGATTTTCTTTACCTTTGTGGGTTGCTGGAGCTGCTAGGTCAGCATTAAAAAAACTAGTAGGGTTGCCATTTGATAATTATGAACTAATAAAAATTCCTAATGAAAAAAAAGAAATAAAAATCGAGATTCATTCTGTTGGTTTACTTAAAGATGACTCGCATGCATTAGGAATTTCCTTTGCAAAGTCTGGCTTATATCTTGACATTACACAAAACTTAGAAATATGGACAATAGCCTCTTTAGAAAGAAATTCTTTTAATAATCCTCTTCAAACAAATCCAATAAATATTATTGCAGGATCTGGTGTAGGTATAAAAGAGGATACATCAGAAATATGCATTTCTGATTTTGCAAAAGAAGTTTTATATGAAAATTTATTAGATATTATTCCTGAGGGCTTTAATTTGAAATTAGAAATTATTTTCCCAAATGGGGTATTTTTAGCTGAAAGAACTAGTAATAAGTCATTTGGTATCGTTGATGGATTATCTATTATTGGAACTTCTGCTGAGACTTATTCCAGTGCTTCACCTGATCAATTAGAAGAGGCTAAAACTAATCTAGCAAAGTTAGTTCAAAATGATTTTAAAGGGAAAGTTGTTTTTGTTATTGGTGAAAATGGTTTAAATTTGGCAAAAAATTGTAATCTTAAATTTCCTATTCTAAAGGTTGGCAATTGGATAGGACCATTAATAGTTGATGCTGCAATAAAAAAAGTTAAAACTGTAATTCTTTTTGGTTATCACGGAAAATTAATTAAATTAGCAGGTGGTATTTTTCATACACATAATCATTTGGCAGATGGAAGAATTGAGATTCTTGTTTATTTAGCTGTTCAAGAAAAGGTACCAACAGAAATAATAGTCCAATTATCTCACTTAAAGAATCTTGAAGAAGCCCTATTACTACTTGAAAGATTTGATAAATCTATAGCTGAAAAATTATTCCTTAATTTATCAAATACGATTGAAAAGCGTTCTTTTACATATGTCAATAGGTATGTAAAAACGGATATGGAAATCGCATCAATCATTTTTGATAGAAAAAGAGAAATTAGGTGGGCTGGAACTTACGGTAATAAGTATATTTCTGATTTTCAATGAGATTAATTTTTGATTGATTATGCTTTTGTAAATAAATTGAGCTAACTTTTATACATGAGTCAAACATCTTTAAAAAAAGAACGCGATCCTTCAATACTAATTTTAGATTTCGGATCTCAATATTCTGAATTGATTGCAAGAAGAATTAGAGAAACTAATGTTTTTTCTCTTGTAGTAAGTAACTGTATTTCAATTGAAGAAATTAATGATATTAATCCTAAAGGGATAATTTTGAGTGGCGGTCCAAATTCTGTATATGAAAAAAATGCTCCAAAATGTGATGAAAAAATTTTTAATTTAGGAATTCCTATTCTTGGCATATGCTATGGAATGCAATTAATGGTCAAAGAACTTGGTGGATCTGTAACTTCAGCAACCAAAAAAGCAGAATATGGTAGAGCACCAATAAATATAGATCAAGAATCTGAACTCCTTTCTGATGTAGAAGATAAATCCATAATGTGGATGAGTCATGGCGATTCAATTAATTGTTTGCCTGATGGATTTAATAAAATTGCTCATACCGAGAACACACTCCATGCAGCAATTTCAAATGATAGAAAGAAATTATTTGGCGTACAATTTCATCCTGAAGTAATTCATTCAGAGTTTGGGATAACGGTAATTAAAAATTTTGTTTATGGCATTTCTAGTTGTGTGGCTGATTGGACAACCGAAACCTATATAGAGGAAACTATTCCTAGGATAAGAGATCAAGTTGGCAATAAAAAAGTTTTGCTTGCTTTGTCAGGAGGAGTTGATTCGTCAACTCTTGCGTTTCTTCTCAATAAAGCAATTGGAAATCAGCTTACATGCATGTTTATAGACCAAGGTTTTATGAGAAAAGGTGAACCTGAATTTTTAATGAATTTTTTTGATAAGAAATTTCATATAAAGGTTGAATATATTAATGCAAGGGAAAGGTTTATTTCCAAATTAAAAGGGATTACTGATCCAGAACAAAAAAGGAAAATTATTGGTGAAGAATTTATTAGAGTATTTGAAGAAGAAAGTAATAGATTGGGCCCTTTTCAGTATTTAGCCCAAGGTACTCTTTATCCTGATGTTATTGAAAGTGCTGGTACTAATATTGATCCAAAGACTGGGGAAAGAATAGCTGTAAAAATTAAGAGTCATCATAATGTGGGGGGATTACCAAAAGATTTACAATTTAAATTAGTTGAGCCATTAAGAAAACTTTTTAAGGATGAAGTCCGCAAATTGGGAGCTGCCTTAGGTTTGCCGGATGAAATTATAAAAAGGCATCCATTCCCGGGACCAGGTTTAGCGATAAGAATTTTGGGAGAAGTTAATAATGAAAAACTTGACTGTTTAAGAGATGCAGATTGGATAGTGCGAGACGAAATTAAAAAAGCAGGTCTTTACAATGATATTTGGCAAGCTTTCGCAGTATTGCTACCAGTTAAAACTGTAGGAGTTATGGGTGATAAAAGGACTTATGCATGGCCAATAGTTTTACGTTGTGTATCTAGTGAAGATGGTATGACAGCAGACTGGTCAAAAATTCCTTTTCCGATTTTAGAGAGAATTTCTAATAGAATCGTAAATGAAGTAGTTTCAGTTAATAGAGTGGTTTATGATATTACAAGCAAACCTCCAGGAACTATTGAGTGGGAGTGACGGAAAATTGCCATATTTTATCAACAATGGAATTTTTGGGTTTTACGTGGGTTTTACGTGGAAATTTCACTTTCATAAATCCCTTGATACCAATGTGTTTCAAGGTTCGAAATCAAGAGGTTCTATTGAATGGGAGTAAAGGATTACAGGGTTTTTTGCGATGTTTTATGGATATTATTACTGATTAATACTTTAGGTCTTTATATTGATCCTTTTGAGTAATGATTTCCATTGCAGGTCTAAGCATCTCTTTATAGTTTTTCCATCCTCCTAAAGATTTTGTAGTGATTGGTGAACGAACCTCAACATTGCTTCTTGTTGAGACTTTACGATTATTTAAATGTGGCGATAAATATAAATCATTCCATTTCCAACCTAACCAAAGAATTAATGATTTTATCTCTTCTGAAGGATGAGTCACTAATTTATCGTAATTTAATTCATATATATGATTTTTAAATTCTTTTTTGTATATTTTCATGATCTCCTCTTGATCAGAATAAACTGCAACAGAATCAACCAAACTTGAAGAGAAATTATTCCCTGTTGCGAAATGTGCTCTATACATAGAAAGGATATTATCTAAAGGATTTCTATAGCAATGTATTATTTTTGCATTAGGAATTGCTTGTGCAATTATGCCTGCATATTGATAATTAAATAACCATTTATTTGTTGTGGATCTTTTATTTTTGGTTATTTCTAATTTTTTCCAATATATTTCACTAAGGTCTGTTTTTTTTTCAGATTCTTTATATTCTCTATATGATTTTTCAAAGATATTGACTTCTCCAAGATCTCTTACATGAGAATTCAAACTTATGATTGATTCAACCAGGGTAGAACCACATCTAGGAAGTCCTACTATAAAAATAGACATTGGATAATTTCCAAATGCTTTATTTTTTCTTTCATAATTATCTGAGGATATTTTCAACTTTTTAGTTTTATTGATTAATAAATTTGCTTCAGATTTATTCAATCTAAGTTTGATATTATTTGCATTAATAAGATTCTCAGCGCTTTCTTGATATTTTCCTTCTCTATGAAAAATATTTGATCTTGCGAAAAAAATATTTATTAATTCTCTATTATTTTTGTTTTTTATAAGACTTTCAGAAAAAAGTTGATTGTGCCATTTTGGAGTTTTATCACCAGAATACATAGTTGATAATGATAAATATGCATCAGTCAAGTGAGGATCTATTTCAACTGCTTTTTGATTATATGAATCTGCCTCTTTTAATCTACCCAGATCTTTTAAAATAAATCCAAGATTATAGTAAGCAATAGCAAAGTCTGATTTAAGTTTTATTGCTTTTTTAAGTTCTAATTCTGCTTTCCCCAAATTTCCTTGACCAATAAATAAAACTGCCAGATTGTAGTAAGCATTTGCATATTTAGGATTTAAAGAAATTGCTTTTTTAAGTTCTAATTCTGCTTCTTTGTGTTTTCCGATTTCGTTTAGGAATATTCCATAATTTGAAAAAACTCTATAGTCTTTTATTCCATGTTTAATAAGATATGCATAGTGTTTTGCTGCTTCTAGTGTCCTTCCTTGTGCTTGCAGTGTGAATGCTTTTTTAATCAATTGATCGCTATCTAGTATCTCTGCATTTTTTGGTGTTTTTATTTTCTTTAATTGGTTCTTTTCGCCAAAACCTTTCATTATTTATAAAGATAATTTCTTTATAGCGATTATAGTCTTAACGTAAAGTTTTTATAAATTGTTTACTAAGTAGATTAATGATTAATTTAATTGTAATTCCTAATTAATTATCTACAATTAGTTAGACAAGTTTTTTGAACTTACATAATGTTAGTAATCCTTTTGCTTAGCACTTGTTTCTGACGTAAAATTTACTCCTGTCTTAGTGCAAGCTTAGAGCAATGGAACTATTGAATGGTGGTAAATTATCAAATTTTTTAAATTGGATTTAAAACGTGATGAGCGAGATTATTAAATTAAGTAGATCCACTGTAGAAAAATATCTGAGCTGTCCTAGATGTTGTGTACTCGACAAAAAGTATCAAATAAAACCACCATCGTTACCATTTACTCTAAATATAGCAGTAGATAATTTATGTAAAAATGAATTTGATCATTACAGAAGAATTCAGGAGCCACATCCATTATTGATTGAAAATGGTATTGATGCTGTGCCTTTCAAACACAAAGATTTAGAACGCTGGAGAAGTAATTTTCAAGGGATAAGATATAAATCAATTGAGCATAACTATGATTTTGGCGGAGCTGTTGATGATATTTGGCAGAAAAAAAATGGTGATCTTATCATCGTTGATGTAAAAGCAACATCTAGAAAGAATTTTGATTGGTCCGAGACTTTTAATAAATACGAATATGCAAAAGCTTATAAGAGACAATTGGAAATGTATCAGTGGTTATTTCAGAAAAACGGTTTTCAAGTTGCTAATGAAGCATATCTTTTATATTTTAATGGAAAAAAAAATGAACAGTTTTTTAATAATCAATTAAAATTTGATGTAAATTTAATTAGATTAGACTGCTCAACATCCTGGGTAGAACTTAAGATAATTGATACAGTCAATTTATTACGTTCCGATACTTTTCCAAAACCTTCATTAAGTTGTGAATATTGTAATTATTTAAAAAAGCGTTGGCAGTTATCAATTACTTAATACTCATAGAAAATTTTTCTAATAGTTCTGGAAAAATAATAAATAAAAGATAATCTTTAATTAGATTCTTAATTTAGACTTTTGATAAATTTGAAAAACTCTGATAAAAAGATAACTAATCATCTTCAACAAGATGTAGTCAAAATATCCGGTAAAACAATTTTTATTAATCCTTTTTTGTATTGGAGAAGATTCGATGAAAATACTAATAGATGGCTTAGAGAACCTGGTCAAATGTCAGAGGATCAAATTCATCCAAATAGGAATCGTTTTTATCCAGAAATAGAGTGGGCTGATTTAAGTCATGAGCAAAAATTAATCAAAGATGCAACTGTTGAGATGTTTTTAAAAACTCTTGAATTGATAAGTACATTTCATCCTTATCTTAATTCAGGTCAGTTATTAGAACTAGAGAGAAAAATGGCGATTATAAAAAAAATACCTTTTGAAAACTGGGTTAAAAAATCTTTCGCTAAAAAAGCAAGATTATTAGAAAATGAAAAAAGAAAATTTCAAAGAGAAAGGTTTTTTAGTAGCTGGATGGAGTGGTTTAGTCTTGAAAATACTCAACAAGCTCTTTTACCAGTAATCGTCACGATATTTATCTCATCATTTATAGGGTGGTCTTTAGGAATATCTAAAAATAGTTGTAATCCTTATTTTGAACAAAACTCAGAACAGTTAAATTAATTGTTTTATGATTTATGTACAGTATCGAACTTAATATTGTTTTGAAAAAATTAATTTTTTTATTTAACATTGGATTATATAGAAAACTGAAGTTAAAAATTAAAGTTTATGAATGAAGAATTCACTCCAAATAATCTTGAAAATGAGGAGCTTAATCTGAATAATGAAGAGAGAGATTATAAAAATTTAATCACCAGGCTAAAAGATATAAGTTCAACCATTGCTTTATTAGAAAAAACAATATTTAGATAAATTTTAAATTTTTGATCAAAAGACCGTATAGTAAAAAACTTATTTCATTCAAGAGACAACCGTTAGTCTTACTTATCTTTTCCTCGATTTCATTTCTATTGATTTTGTTACGGTTGATTTTTTTACAACTATTAAATTACGAATCTTTTAAGAAAATGTCTGATGAGAACAGGATTAGACTTATCGCTTCACAACCAATACGCGGAAGAATACTTGATAAAAATGGTAAGGTTCTAGCAGATAGTAGAGTGAAATATTCTCTAATAATAAAACCTCAATCGGTAAATGAAAGCGATTGGGAAAAACATAAAGTAATTATTTCTGACTTTTTAAATATTGATAAAAATTTAATTCAAACAAAATATTTTGATGGTTTAAAAAAGCAGAAACTTGCAGTAACTATTATTGATGATTTAAGTGTGGATCAATTAATAAAATTTAAGGAAAATGAAGATAATTTATTTAGTTTTGAAATAGCGACGAAATTAATTAGAAATTATCCTTATAAATCACTAGCTGCTCACGTAATTGGATATACACAACCAATTACTGAGTCAGAATACAAATTTTTATCTAAAAAGGGTTATAAATTAAATGACTTAATTGGTAGAACTGGCATTGAATATGTTTACGAAGACTTCATAAGAGGTGAATGGGGCGGAGAGATGGTTGAAGTGAATTCTTTAGGAAAATTCCAAAGATCCTTGGGGGTTAAACCCTCCAGACAAGGTAACGATATTGAATTGACTATTGATATGGACTTGCAATTAATTGCCGAGGAAGTTCTTAACGACAAAAAAGCTGGAGCGATAATAGTGATTGATCCAAGAGATGGTGCAATAAAGGCAATGGCAAGTAGGCCTACTTTTGATTTGAATTTTTTTTCAAAGGATTTTAAGCCTGAAAAAGAATATGATAAGTTATTCAACTCTCCTGAAAAACCTCTTTTCAATAGAGCATTAAATGCTTATGATCCCGGAAGTGTTTGGAAGATTGTAACGGCTTTAGCTGGCTTAGAAAGTGGAAAATTTCCTATTGATACTATGTTAGAAACTAAACCATGTATAACTTATGGGAGTCAATGTTTTAGGGAACATAATGATTTAGGCTTTGGGGTAATAGGTTATGAAGATGCATTAAGAGTTTCAAGTAATACTTTTTTTTATCAAGTCGGATATGGAGTAGGTGTTGATGCAATTCATAAGGTCTCTAGAAAGCTTGGTTTTAATTCTTTATCTGGAATTGAAATTTCTGAACAAGAAAATATAGGATTAGTAGCAAGTAGCAAATGGGCTAAAGAAGGGCGGGGATGGGGCGAACCAGGTAGAACTCCTTGGGTTCCAGAAGATATTGCGAGTATGTCTATTGGACAATTTGTTGTTCAAGTTACTCCTATTCAATTAGCTAGAGCATATGCTGCTATTGCAAATGGAGGTTATCTAGTTACTCCTCATTTAGTTAAAAAAGATGATGAAAATATTTCACACAAAAAACGTATTAAAATTGATGTTGATCCAAAAAATATTCAGTTGATAAAAGACGGTCTGAGGAAAGTAGTAGAGTCTGGCACAGGAGTATCCATTAATTATGGAGTTTCAAATTTACCTCCAGTTTCAGGTAAAACTGGAACTGCTGAAGATGGTGAAGGCGGCTTAGATCACGCTTGGTTCGTTTGCTTTACTCCTTCTGAAAAAAGTGAGTTGCTTGTAGTCGCTTTTGCTCAAAATACTCCTGGTGGAGGCTCTGTACATGCACTTCCTATGGCTAGACAAATTTTAAAAGTTTGGAATGAAAAAAATTGATATTTAGTTTTATTTTTAAAGTTTATGTTTTTATCTTTTTCATTTGTAAAAGTCTTTGAATAATATCTTCAATAGTTTTTGTATCTATAGGTTTACTATATGAGGATAAAAGTTGTCTTCCTAATACCTGACTTCCTAAATGTACTAATTGAATGCGTAATGAAGTAAGTAATTCTAACCCTATGCCACCAGAGAAAGTTGCAATTGCAATTGGTTGACCATTAAATAAATTTCTAAAGTCATCTCCGGAAATAGAAAGCCATGCTATGAAGTTGGAGAGAATAGGAGGTATGGATCCATTATATTCAGGAGCACAAATCACCCACTTTTCTATTGAGAAAAGCTTCTTTTTAATTTCTTCTATTTCAACTGGAATATTTTCTTTGCTGTGAATTCGTGGATTAAATAGTGGAATATCAAGAGTGGTAAGATCCAAAATTTCAGAACTTACTTTCAGTTCATTACTCTTTTCAAGGAATTTTTCAGAAAGTTCTAGATTTTTCCCACAACTAGCTGTAATAATAATCAGATCTTTTGATTCAGTCATAAATTAGATAAATAAAATTAATAGTTAGATCCAGTTTTACGGTGATGAACTGCTGTTAAACTATCGGATTTTAATATATTACCGTGTAGGACTTCTGCGTAAATCACCCAATGATCTCCACATTCCATTCTTTCTTTTACAGAGGCATCTAACCATGCTAAAGATTGAGGAATAATTATTTGTTCATTAGGTGTCAATTCAATATCTAATCCTTGAAATCTATCTTCTCCTGGTGCAAAGGGTTTAGTGAATCTTTTTAAAGGTTCTTTAAAATCTTTTTCACTTAAAATGTTTAAAGCAAAAGAGTCTCCAATTTGAAGGAGTGACTCTACCGATCTATCTTTTGCTACTGCAATACTTAATCCAGGCGGGGAAAAACTTGCTTGACTAACCCAAGATGCAAGCATTGCTCCTTTGATATTGTTCTTATCTTTACCTTTAGAAGCAGTTAGAACACATAGTGAGCCAATCACCCTTCCAAGAGCTTGTAATTTTGGATCCGTTTTACTTGTAATCATTCCGGTATCAGATTTTCTGGGCTTTTTCTTTGCTTTTTTTATAATTTTTCTCCCAAAGTGAGTTCCTATTTCTTCTAGCTCTTTAATCTTTGGTTTATTTGGACTGAATTTAATTCTTATAGGGTCAAAACTAAACCTAAAACCACCATCTTTTAGTTTTGATTCCAGTAAATCTATTGCTTCGCCGCTCCAGCCAAAACTACCAAAAATTCCTACTGGTTTATCTCTATTACCTTCTGATAATAATGTTCCAAGTGCACTTATTATAGGAGTTGGGGCGTGACCACCAAGTGTGGGAGATCCTATTAAATAGCCATCAGCATTTTGGATAGATTTTATAAGTACATCATTTGACGTAAATTCACAATTAATACTTTCAACTTCAACAGAAGTTCTATTTATCCCTTTAGCTAATGCATCACCTATTGAGGCCGTATTTCCATACGCACTTGCATATATCAGAGCGATCTTAGGATTATTTGTTGAAAGATTCTCACCCCATCTAATGTAGTCATTTAAAAAGCTTTTTAGGCTATATTCGATCGCGGGACCGTGCAGAGGGGCAATAGTTTTAATGTCGTAATCTGCAATTTTTTCAGCAATTGATACTACTTGATTAGACATTGGTGCCATTAAGCAATCATAAAAATGTTTCCTATCAACTTCTGTACTAACTCGATTTGTCTCAGACCAATCTTCAGATGCTATATGGGCAGAGAAAATTTTTTCACTTAGAAGTATTTCTTGATTACGTTCATAAATTATCAAGCCTCCAGGCCAACGTGCTGTTGGAATAGGAATTAACTCTAGATAAATGTTATCTAATTCTAAATTAAGTTCTTTTTTGATTATGTTTATTTCAGGTAATTTAGTTTCAACAAAGTTTTCTAAGTTAGGATTTCTTTGATTCCAAAGTTCGCTAATAAGTTTATAACCTGGATTAGAGCAAGTAATAGTTGTGTTTTTAAATTGGGTACTTAGATTTTTTATAGTTTCAATAATTTGGGGATTAATATGACCAGAAATGACATTGATTTTATCTAATTTAAATTGATCGCAAACACTAGAGATTACTTTTTTAAATGAGTTTAAATATTGTTTTTCAGGTGGATGAATAATAAAAAGTTCCTCATGACTTCTAATTAAAAAAGTATTAAAAGAGGTTCCTTTCTCAAGGTTAAATTCAAGTTCAAATCTTTCTTTATTTTGGTCTAAGAATCTGATACAAGTAAAATTTTTGGTAATTTCAAATTTTGATAAGTTTTTATTAACTTCTGACATTTTTAGGATTTATTTTCTAATAGTGATTAGCAACTTTTCTGTGATGAACAGCTGTTTTGCATGATAAATCAGAGACATTACCATTTTCAACAATTCCATAAATTATCCAATGATCTGGAGTCTCTAATCTGGAGCTCACTTTACAATCTAAAAAAGCGAGAGAATCTGATAGGACTGGTCCTCCTTTTGCGATGTTACTAATTACATCTACATCAGCAAATCTATCAGCTCCAGGGGCAAATCTTTTTAGAAAATGTCTAAACATTTTCTGATAGTTGTCTTCTCGCAAGATATTAACAACAAAACCTTTTCCAACTTGCATATAAGATTCAATAGCTCTATCTTTTGCTACTGCTACCGTAATACCTGGTGGAGAAAAACTTGCTTGACTAACCCAACTTGCGACCATTGCACTTTGTCGAAACGTTGAACCTTCTCCTTGACTAGCTGTAACTACATATAATCCTCCACTTAATCTGCCTAAAGCTTTATCTAAATTTGAATCAAGGCTCTTCATAGAAGCAATATTTTTCTTTTTATTGATCAATTGACCCAAGTCAGTTCCAGCTTCTTCGAATTGTTGATAAACAATGGGATCTGGAATGGTTTTAACTCTTAAAGGAGAGAAAGCTTCTTTTTGACCAAGTTCTCTTAATTTATTTGCTAAAGAATCTATTGGTTCATCATTTCCACCAAATGCATCATAGACAGCTGTAAATTGTTTTGATTTTAGTGCTGCAAATAAAGTACCAAGAGATTCTTTTAATTCATTATCTGAATCTACTGGCCATGTGGGGATGACTACTGCTTTTGACTCTGAAATTAAACTTGTTAATTCTTGGGGGTCAGAAGATCTCAAATCAATTAATTGTACTTGAGCATCTGCTTTGCTTATTCCATGAGATATCGCTTGACTTAGTCGATCACAATAACCATAGTCGCTGATGTAGCAGACTGATACAAAATCATTACCTTTGCTTTTATTGCTACTCCATTCTTGATATTTTCCTTTCCAAAAATTAACTTGATTATGAAGCAAAGGCCCATGACCTACGGCTATTGTTTTTAATTCAGGTAGCTTATCTATTCTTTTAATTGCCTGCAGAACGCTTCTAGCGTTTGGACCCATTAGGCAATCGTAATAAAAACGAAAATCATCATATATTTCTTTTTGATCAGTGTCATAAAATTCATCAGAACAGTAATGGAGTCCAAATGCATCGCATGTGTAGAGAACATGAGTGCTGTGGTCATATGAAAAAATTGTATCTGGCCAATGTAAATTTGGTGCGCTTATAAATTCAATATTATGTTCTAAACCGCTATTAGGATTAGTCCCGAGATTTAAAAACTCTCCACTTTTAACTTCTATTTTCTTAAAGGGAACATGTATTTGGTCTTCAATAAACTTAAGGGCTAATTTTGATCCTACTACTGTGATATTTTTGTTTAATTCTAGAAGATTACCTATTAAACCAGAATGATCAGGTTCTGTATGGCTTGTAATTAGATAATCCACTTCTTGTGGATTTACCTCTTTTAGTAATTCTTCAAACCATAATTCTTCGAATTTTGCGTGACTAGTATCAATTATTGCTAGTTTTTCGCCTTTAATAATAAAACTATTATAAGTAGTGCCATTCCTTAAGCCAAATTCAATATCAAATCTACTGCGATCCCAATCCAGAGATCTTATGGCATAAGAATCATCAGCGAAGTTTTGAGATTGAACTGTCAACTTGTTATTTATTTGTGCCAATTTAGAATTACTTGTCTGGGCAGAGGCTAGCATAGGACAAATCGCGTTATAAATAACTTTAGTTGTGTAGAATATAAATCCGCGTGATTATTTTTGCGAAATAACCGAAATTACGCTTTTCTTTAATTTTTAATCTTCTTATTCTGGATAAATGACATCTCAACTAATTAAAAAAATAGTTACTGGAGATGAGATAAGAAATGCTTTTTTAAAATTTTACAGTGAAAAATTACATAAAATCATTCCAAGTGCATCTTTGATTCCAGATGACCCTACGGTTATGCTAACAATTGCTGGAATGCTACCTTTTAAACCAGTTTTTTTAGGTTTAAAAGAAAGACCATCAAAAAGGGCTACATCTAGCCAAAAGTGCATCAGAACAAATGATATAGAAAACGTTGGAGTTACAGCTAGACACCACACTTTTTTTGAAATGCTTGGTAATTTCTCTTTTGGAGATTATTTTAAACGAGAGGCTATTCAATGGGCTTGGGAATTAGTTACTAATATTTATCAACTTTCTGTTGAAAATATAATTGTGAGTGTTTTTCACGAAGACGAAGAGTCTGCAAAAATTTGGAGAGATGAAATTGGTATTCATCCAGATAGGATAGTGAAACTAGGTGAGGAAGATAATTTTTGGTCATCTGGCAAAACAGGTCCATGTGGACCTTGTTCAGAACTTTATTATGATTTTCATCCTGAAAAGGGTCTGCAGAATATTGATTTAGAAGATGGAGATCGTTTTATTGAATTTTATAATCTTGTTTTTATGCAATATAATCGTGATTCTAATGGAAAATTGACAGATTTAAAATTTAAAAATATTGATACAGGAATGGGTCTTGAAAGGATGGCTCAAATACTACAAGAAAAGCAAAATAATTATGAGACAGATTTAATTTTTCCTATTATTCAAAAAATTTGTGAGATTGCAAATATTGATTATTTTTCTTCAGATGATAAAAACAAAATTTCTTTAAAAATCATTGGTGATCATACAAGAGCTGTGATTCATTTAATTTCTGATGGAGTAGCAGCAAGTAATCTCGGAAGGGGATATATATTAAGAAGGCTTATTAGAAGAATGGTCAGACATGGGAGATTATTAGGTATAACAAATGAATTTTTACCCCATATTGCTACTGTCGGGATCAATTTAATGCAAAATAATTATCCTGATTTAAAAAATAATAATGATTTAATTTTGAATGAGATAAAAATTGAAGAAATAAGATTTAGGGAAACTCTTGAAAGAGGAGAGAAATTGCTAGATGAGTTAATTTCTTCAGGGCAGAAATTAATTTCTGGTTTTAAAGCTTTTGAACTTTATGATACTTATGGATTTCCTCTAGAACTTACTGTAGAAATTGCTGAAGAAAATAGTATCAGTGTAGATGTAAAGGGTTTTGAAGAAGAAATGAATGCACAAAAAGAGAGAGCTAAAGCTGCTTCAAGTAATATTGATTTAACTTTAGAGGGATCATTAGAGCGAGAAATAGATCTTTTTAACAAAACTGTTTTTAATGGTTATGATTTACTCCTTTCGGAAGCTGAAATAAAGGGTATATTCTTGGATTCAACATTAGTAAAGCAAGCAAGTGAAGGACAGAAAGTTTTAATTGTTCTTGATCAGACAACTTTTTATGGAGAATCTGGCGGGCAAGTTGGTGATATTGGAACGATATTTTCAAAAGATTTAGAGGTCTTAGTTGATAATGTTATGCGAAAGAAAAATGTTTTTTTACATTATGGAACGATCAAAAAAGGAATATTAACTATTGGACAAAAAGTCAAGACTAATGTTAGCTCCTCTAATAGAGCTAAGGCTGCTGCAAATCATACAGCTACTCATTTATTACAATCTGCACTTAAATCAGTTGTTAACGAAAGTGTTGGACAAAAAGGTTCATTAGTAGCCTTTAATAAATTACGATTTGACTTTAATTCCTCTAATCCTATTTCTAAAGATCAAATTTCTAAGATTGAGACTTTAGTTAACTCTTGGATTATGGAAAATCATGCCTTAGAAATAAAAAATATGTCTAAGAGTGAGGCTCTTGAAAAGGGCGCAGTCGCCATGTTTGGAGAAAAATATGATGATGAAGTGCGCGTTGTTAATGTACCAGGAGTTTCAATGGAACTTTGTGGTGGCACACATGTTAAAACTACATCCGAATTAGGTTCTTTCAAAATAATTAGCGAGGAAGGAATCTCAGCCGGCGTAAGAAGGATCGAGGCATTATCAGGCCAATCAGCATTAGACTATTTCAGTGATAGAAATGCTTTAGTAAATCAACTAAGTGATTTGTTAAAAGCAAATCCTAATCAACTTTTTGAAAGGGTTAATAATTTACAAGCAGAGCTTATTAATAAGAATAAAGAGATACAAAAAATGAAAGATGAAATTGCATATTTTAAATACTCTTCTATAAAATCCTCCGCAGAAATAGTAAATTCTTTTTCAATTTTAGTAAATCAGATTGATGGCTTAGATGGGAATTCTTTGCAATCTGCAGCACTTAATTTAACTTCTCATTTGGGAAATAAAGCAATAGTGATTCTTGGGGGAATACCAAATCCAGAAAATAGAAAGTTGTTATTTGTAGTTTCTTTAGGTGATGATCCAGTAAAAATAGGATTGCATGCAGGTAAAATAATTAATGAGATTGCAAGAATTTGTTCGGGAGGAGGAGGAGGAAAGCCTAACTTTGCTCAAGCAGGTGCTAAAGATATTGATAAGTTAAGTGATGCTCTAGATTATGCTAAAAATTATTTGCAAAAAACATTAGATAGTCATTCTGATAAATAACTACTTTTTCTGAGACTAATTTCGATTTGATCCATTAATTTCCTTGCTTCTTCAATAGTTAATTTTTTTTGATCAATTGCTGATTCAGTATTAATTCTTATAGATTCAACCAAAGAAGCTGAACTGTAATCTAATAATTGTAAAATTTCAGATTTACTGTCCTCTTTAATAATATTTTTGACCTTATATGAATTATCTTGATTTATGTCTATATGAACAACGTTTGTACTGCCAAATAAATTGTGCAAGTTTCCTAATGCTTCTTGATAGGCTCCAGTCATAAAAATGCCAATTAGATAATCTTTATCTTCTTCTGGCTTATGTAAATTTAGTAATGATTTAATTTTTCCATCATCAATAAAATTATTCAGTTTCCCATCTGAATCACAAGTTAAATCTGCAAAGTTGCCTTTGCAGAAAGGCTCCTCTAAGTGCCTATGTATTGGTACTATTGGAAAAATCTGATTTATTGCCCAGCTATCGGGAATAGATTTAAAGATAGATAAATTTGCATAATAAGTTGATGCAAGAGTTTCTGTAATTTCAGATAAATCAGGGTGATTTATTGCATCATTATTCAGGTTTTTAGAAATTTCTTTTGCGCAAGCCCAAGTAAGTTCTTCGGCATAAGCTCTCTCTGCCAAACTTAAAAATCCTAATCTAAAAGCGACTAAGCAATCTTCTTTAAACTTTTTTGCATCGTTCCATAGTTCAATTATTTGAGATAAATTTATTTTTTTATTTTTAAGTTTTTTTAATTCATAGAAAGTTTCAAGTAAATTTGAAATTATTAATTGTTGATTTTTTTTATCAAAAATTTGTAGTTTGGAACTGACATGGCTTGTTCCTAAGACATTAAAAATTAAAACTGAACAATGACTAATTATTGCTCTTCCACTTTCTGAGATTATGATTGGATGCTTTATATTATTTAATTCACATGAATCCTTAATAGTTGCAATTACATCGTTAGCATAATTTTGAAGAGAATAATTAGTAGAGGTGTTGGAGGAGGTTTTAGTTCCATCAAAATCTATTCCTAATCCTCCCCCAACGTCGATATATTGCATTGGGGCTCCTAGTTTGCATAGTTCAACATATATTTGACTCGCTTCTTGTAATGCGTCTTTGATCACAGCAATATCACTTATTTGACTGCCTATATGAAAATGGAGCAATTTCATTTCGTTGATAAGATTTGCTTCTTTTAGTTCTTTTATTGTCAACATAATTTCTGGGATTGATAATCCAAATTTGGAATTATCTCCAATAGATTTACCCCACCTACCACTACTTTTACTTGATAACTTTGCTCTAATTCCTATCAATGGAGTCGCGTTAAGTTCTTGAACTGCTTGAATAATTCTTTTTACCTCATCTCGTTGTTCAATAACTATTATTGGATTCTTGCCGAGTTTTCTGGCCAAAGTAGCAATCTCAATATATTTTTTATCTTTATATCCGTTGCAAATTAATAATGAATTTTGGTTTTCAAGAAGTGCAAGGCCAATTAATAGTTCTGATTTACTTCCTACTTCTAAACCAAAATTCCATTGGCTACCAAACTCTATTATCTTTTCTAGGACATTTTTCTGTTGATTACATTTGACAGGAAAAACGCCTTGATAAATGTTCTTATATTTATAGGTTTTTATTGCTTTAAAAAAAGAGTCATGTAATGCATTTATGCGATCTTTCAAGATATCATTAAATCTTATAATTAATGGGGGATTTATTTCTCTACTCTTAAGTTCTTTGACAAGCTTAAAAAGATCAATCTTATTTTCAGATTTTATATCTTTAGTTACTGATATATTTCCTTTGGAATTTATAGAAAAATATTTATCTCCCCATTTGTCTATGTTATAAGTCGAAATACTATCTTCAATAGTCCAAATATTCTTTAATTTTTTCGGCTCAAAATTGGTCAATTTATGTCTTAGTGATTAATAAATGTTTTTGAAAATAACTCAAAACAATATCTTTTATTTTAATGATTACTTGCCAAGTTACCACCCAAAAGTTGAATATACATAGAGTGATTATTAACTAAATGACCAAAGAGAGAACCTTTATTGCAATTAAACCAGATGGAGTTCAAAGGGGATATGTTTCTGAGATTATTGGCAGATTTGAAAAAAAAGGATTTAAATTGGTTGGTTTAAAGCAATTAATTCCCTCAAAAGATCTTGCTCAAAATCATTATGGAGTACATAGAGAAAGACCCTTTTTTGGTGATTTAGTAGACTTTATTTCAAGTGGGCCTGTTGTAGCAATGGTGTGGGAAGGCGAAGGAGTTATTTTGAGTGCTAGAAAACTAATAGGTGCAACAAAACCTCTGGAAGCAGAGCCTGGAACAATTAGAGGTGATTTAGCTATTGATATTGGGAGGAATATTATTCATGGTTCTGATGGAGAAGATACAGCAAAATTTGAAATTGATCTATGGTTTAACGAAGAGGAATTATGTGAGTGGTACACTTCTGATTCGAAATGGCGATCTGAAAATTAAAATTTAAATCGCAAATCTATCTAAACTAAATTTTTCTAAAAAGCTTTTTTCTATTTCTTTGAGATTTTTATTTTGAACTATTTTCAAAAGAAGATCACTTGTTATTGCAGAAAATAAAACTCCATTTCTGTAATGTCCTGTAGCTATAAAAAGATTTTCAATTTTTGATTTTCCAATTATTGGTTTTAGATCTGGTGTGCAGGGTCTAAATCCCCACCAATGTTCCATTTGTGGCCAATTAATAGCTTCTGGCAATAAGGAGCGAATGCCTTCTTGCAGTTGTTTTATTCCATTAGGAGTATTACCCTGATTAAATTTTGAATCTTTTTCAACTGTCGCTCCAACTATAATAAGTCCATCATCACGGGGAACTAGATAAGTTTTTGGACCAAAAATAACTCTTTTCAAAAAATTTGTGGGACCTTGTATTGATAGCATTTGTCCCTTTACAGGAAAGACTGGAATCTTATTAAAAATTTTTTTACTCCAAGCACCGCTGCAAATAATTGCTTTTTCGCAGTTAATTTTTTTTATTTCCCCAGTGGCACATACAACTGTTGCACCTGTAATTTTGTTTTTTTCGAATGTCAAACCCTCTACTTCTGATCCCTCTTGAAATTCGACTCCATGCAAGGAGCATGCTCTCTCAAGAGCACGCATCAGTCTTCTTCGGTTGTCTATTTGACCATCTTGTTCAAAAAGTAAACCATGTTTCCAAAGAGAATTCATTCCATTAATTTCTGTTTGAAGATCTTTTTGATTTAAATATTTTCCATATTTATAAGTTGGAAACTCTTCAAGATCTTCTTTGTTTTTAAAAGGAACTACTATGCCACATTTTTTTAAACCGCATTTAATATTACTATCTTGTTCAATACTTTTTATCCACTTTGGAATTAGATTTTGACTTTCTTGGCCAAATTTTAGTAATTCATCTTCGAGCCCTTCGGCATGAGTAGCTAACATTCCTGCAGCAACAAATCCAGCTGATTCATTTCTGTTTTTGCTTAAAACTAAAACTTTGAAGTTATTTCTAGAAAATTCATAAGCAATAGATAAACCTAAAAGTCCTCCGCCAATTATTAATATTGAATTTTTGGTTTCTTGTGCCATTTAAAAATTAATATTTTTATTTGTGTTTTGGTCCTCTTTTCCTTTATATCCAATAATATTAATAAAGAGACTTTTGATAATGAACAATTTGGAATCTTGGGAAGCTGTGATTGGTTTGGAAACTCATGTACAGCTTAATACGAAAAGTAAAATATTCACATCTGCGTCAACAGCTTTTGGTGATGCACCTAATACGCATATAGATCCTGTAGTTTGTGGGTTACCAGGAACTCTTCCAGTTTTGAATGAGACTGTTCTTGAGTATGCTGTAAAAACTTCGTTAGCATTAAATTTAAACGTTGCAGAACATTGTAAATTTGATAGAAAACAATATTTTTATCCTGATCTGCCTAAAAATTATCAAATTTCACAATTTGATGAGCCACTAGCTGAAAATGGCTGGTTAGAGGTTGAAATAATAGAAAAGGATAAAGATCCTTATACAAAAAAAATTGGTATAGAAAGGTTACATATGGAAGAAGATGCTGGTAAATTAGTTCATTCAGGCAGTGACAGATTAGCTGGTTCTAAGTATTCCTTAGTTGATTACAATCGTGCTGGAATAGCACTTTGTGAAATTGTAAGTAAACCAGACATTAGAACAGGTAGAGAGGCAGCTGAATATGCTTCTGAGATTAGAAGAACAGTTAGATATCTAGGTGTATCAGATGGAAATATGCAGGAGGGTTCATTAAGATGCGATGTTAATATTTCAGTTAGAAAAGGACCTAATGCTCCTTTTGGTACCAAAGTGGAAATTAAGAATATGAATTCATTTTCTGCAATTCAAAAGGCTTGTGATTATGAAATAGCAAGACAAATAGAAGTTTATGAAAATGGAGGAGAAATCTTCCAAGAAACAAGGTTATGGGATGAAGCTAAGCAATTAACAAAAAGTATGAGATTAAAAGAAGGTAGTAGTGACTATAGATATTTTCCTGATCCTGACTTAGGACCAATTGAAATTACAAAAGCACAAAAAGAAATATGGTTTAATGAACTACCAGAATTACCTTCAAAGAAAAGAAATAAATATGTGAATGAATTTGGTTTGTCTGCATATGATGCACGGGTAATTTCTGATGAAATTAACATGGCAAATTTTTTTGAAGAAACTGTAGCTAATGGTGCTGAGGCTAAACTAGCTTCAAATTGGGTGACAAGTGATATCGTGGGCTATTTAAAAGCAAATAAACTTAGTTTTAGTGAATTAAAGCTTAGTCCTGAAAATCTTGCTGAAATGATTAATATGATTTTAAAAAATACTATTAGTGGAAAAATTGCAAAAGAAATTTTACCTGAATTAATTAAAAAAAATATTTCTCCGAAAAAATTAGTTGAAGAAAAAGGGTTGGCTATGATATCTGATTCTTCAAGTATTTTGCCAATAATTAATGAACTTATAAATGAATATCCAAATGAAGTTCAAGCATTTAGAAATGGTAAAACTAAATTACTTGGTTTTTTTATTGGTCAACTTATGAAAAGAACTAAAGGTAAAGCTGACCCTAAACTTGCAAATAAACTTCTTGCAGAAAAGTTGAATGGCTAAAGCTTCAAAGAATTTCTCTAATCGTGTTGATCCATTTATTTTGGTCATCTGAATTATCTAAAATAATATCTGAAAATTTACTTTTTTCTTCAAAACTTAATTGAAGATTTATTGTTTCATATGCTTCTTTTTCGCTAATTTTATCTCGTGTGATAAGTCTTTTTTTTTGAAGTTCTCTAGGACATTTAACTAACCATATTTCAGTGCAAATATCTTCAAATTTTGCTTCAAATAATAATGGAATAACCAATACTATAGTTTGATTATTTTTGTATTGAATGCATTCTTCTATCATTTTTTCTTTAACTAAGGGGTGAAGCAGGTTGTCAATCCATTCTTTACTTTCTGAATGTTTAAAAATAATGTTTCTTAAAAGTTTTCTGTTTATTGCTTTTTCTGAATTGTTCTTAGTATCAATAATTTGATTTCCAAAATAATCTAAAATTTTTTTATATCCATATGTGTTTGGTTTAATTAATTCTCTTGATAAATTATCTGCATCTAATATTGGAATGTTTTTATGTTTTCTAATATAATTCGTTATTGTTGACTTCCCACTGGCAATACCTCCTGTTAAACCAATTCTTCTTTGGTTATTTTTTAATTTTTGAAGAACATCCATATTTTTAATAATAATCTAATTACCTGTTTCTTTAGTATTAAAGAGAAGTTAGTATGAATTAAAAATATTAAAAGAGATTGAGCCAGTCTGATTCCACTTGGTCGTTTGTTGATGAAGGTAATGTAACACCCAACGGGTTTCTTTTTGCTGGCATATCGGCTGGATTAAAAGCTTCTAATAAAAAAGATTTAGCACTTATACTTGCTCCAGAAGGAAGTATTTTTAGTGGGATGTTTACCCAATCTATAGTTCGCGCTTCTTGTGTTGATATTTGTGAGGAAAGGATTAAAAAATCTTCAGGTTTTGTACGAGCGATACTAATTAATTCTGGTCAAGCAAATGCATGTACAGGAAATCTTGGAATTCAACATTTTCAAATTGCTACAGCAATGATTGCTGAACTTTTAGCAATAAAAGAAGAAGAAGTTTTAATGTGCTCAACTGGTGTAATAGGTGTTCCTATACAAATAAACGATTTAGTAAAAAATTTACCGTATTTAGTGAGTGATTTAAAAGTTAATAATTTTCAAAATGCAGCAGAAGCAATTTTAACTACTGATTTGACTTTGAAAAAAGTTTTAATAGAGACTTTTATTCAAGATAGAAAAATAAAAATAGCAGGATTTGCAAAAGGGTCAGGCATGATTTATCCCAATATGGCTACAATGCTTGCCTTCCTAACCTGTGATGTGGGTATTGAGAAAGAAGAATGGGACAATATGATTTCTATTGCTGTTAAAAAATCTTTTAACGCAATATCAGTTGATGGAGAGACAAGCACAAATGATTCTTTCGTTGCAATAAATGCAGGAGATAAAATTGATAAAAGATTTTTTCCAATCATCCAAGAAGGAATTGACATTGTATGTCAAAACTTAGCAAAAAATATTGCGAGGGATGGAGAGGGAGCAAATTGTTTATTAGAAGTTTTAGTTCAAGGAGCAAAAAATACTGATGATGCAATTATCTTGGCTAAATCCATTTGTAATTCTGCATTGGTAAAAACAGCGATACATGGCTGTGATCCTAATTGGGGAAGAATCATTTCTGCTGCTGGTAATTCTGGGGTTAAATTCACTCTAAATGAGGTTGACTTATATATAGGTAATGATCAGATTTTGGACAAGGGAAAGTTAAATCAATATGACTCGCAAAAAGTTACAGACTATATTAGGTCTAAAATGAAAGGTACATATTTAGTGGATGATATTGTACAAATTATGATCAATCTCAATTCTGGCGAATCGAAAGGCAAAGCTTGGGGATGCGATCTTTCTAAAAAGTATGTTGAAATAAATAGCGAATATACTACTTGAGTTTTAGTAAATCTATTGGTAGATATTCATTAACATAAAGGAACAATATTGTTAAAGTTCCAATTATAGAACCTATAAAACCTCCAAATAAATTAACGAATAATCCAGAGTTTGTAATTATTGGCTCTTCTTTTTTTTCTTTCTCAAAATCAGGCGCATCTACTACTTTTAAGCGCTTATTGGTTGTTGGTTGTTGTTGGTGTCGGATGAGGGCTTCGAAATCAGGCATGGAATTTGTGAGGCAATTGAACAATAAGCAGACCAGCCCGTCATTCGACGAGGATCTGATCTGCCTAAATCGTCTACAGCTTCAAATACAGCATTACCCGAGGCTTCTGCTTTATCGAACGCTGAAAGTAAGGGTATAAATGTATCAAAAACATATAAACCAAAATTCTCTAGAGCTGCTTTAGCTTGTTGCGCAGCTTTTTGCTGTCTAAAATCAACTTTTACTATCACTACTGCATGGTTAACTTTTAAGTCGCTTAATAAATTAGCTAGTTCAACTGTTAACTCTACTGATCTTGCTTTCGCAGTGGTTGGTAAGATTACTAAATCCGAACCATAAGCTAAGTGTTTTAGTTCTTCTTGATCACTGCTAGCTTGTCCATCAGTTATTACGATTTCTGATGATCTTGATGCTTTAGCAGCTGAACTTACTGGGAAAACTGGAAATGGAAGGTTGCCTCTTGATGAATATGCTAATGCTGATCTATTTTTATCAGCATCGACGATGCAAACTTTTTTACCTTCAGAATGCCAAACACTAGCAAGGTGAATACTTGTGCAGGTCTTGGCCACCCCTCCTTTTTGTCCGCAAACGGTAATAAACAATTTTTTGTTTTTTATTTCTTTTACTTTGAAGAATAATTTCTTAATGTCAAGAGCAATTGATTTTAAATGCGTTAAATTTATTTTTTTTGAAATAATTTAAAGGAGTCAATATTTTCAGATAACCTTATAAGGTGCTTTATTTAAATAGGCTAGTGAAGAAAAAAGTTGGACTAGGAACTTGGTCTTGGGGGAATAAGCTTTTTTGGAATTACAAATCTGCAAATGACGATGATTTACGTGAGACATATAATGAAGCTTTGAAAAGAGGTATTGATCTAATAGATACTGCAGATTCTTACGGTACTGGGAATATTCAGGGTAGAAGTGAATCATTGATAGGCAAATTTTTCCTAGATACTCCCTCTGCCAACAAAAAAAGAATGCAAGTAGCAACCAAACTCGCACCTTATCCTTGGAGAATTGGTGATAGAGGTTTTAATAAACCTTTTTTAAAAAGTTTAGAAAGGCTTAATCATAAATTAGACATAGTCCAATTGCATTGGTCAACTGCAAAATACAATCCTTGGCAGGAATTAGGACTGTTAAATAATCTTTGCGATTTAAAAGATCAAGGGTTTAATTTTCAAATTGGCTTATCAAATATAGGTCCTCAACGGTTGACTAAATTAATTAATTATTTAGGAATAAGAGGTCAGAAACTAAAAAGCGTTCAGATACAATTTTCTTTACTTGCTCCCGATTTAGAAAAACAATATAAGGTAAAAAATATTTGCGAAGAAAATAATATTGATTTTTTGGCTTATAGTCCCTTGTCCTTTGGAATACTTTGTATTGATCCAGATAAGGACGAAAATAAAGAAAATAGTTTTATTCGTAATGCTTTATTTGAAAACTATAAAAAACCAACATATGAATTGCGGAGTTGTCTTAAAAGAATTGCGAATAAAAGAACAGTTTCTCAGGCTCAAGTAGCCATTAATTGGTGTTGTTATCAAGGAACTATTCCACTTGTAGGAATGCGAAAAAAATCTCAAGTTGTAGATGTATCGAATGTTTTTAACTGGAATTTAAATAAAGATGAATTTAAAGAACTTCAGGAGGTTTCAGAAAATTGCTTAAAAAAAATGCCTAAAAATCCTTTTTCAAGTATTTAATTAAATTTTCAGGTAGCTATCTTTTTATTTTTTTTGATTTGACAATTACTATTCCATAGTTCAGTAGGAAATTTTTCACCAGTGAATCTAATAACTTTAGGTTTGAGATTTGTTAATAAGTCATTTAAGTTTTTATTAGGTTCCATTTTCAAGATTAGAGTTTTTAATAAGATAAATCAATTCAAACTAATCTTCTCACTAATTTATACTTATAAAATTAAAAAATTTTGTTTAATACAATCAATTGCAGCAATATTTACAAAATAATAAATTATCTACTACAAATTCTTAGTTATTTAAAAAAGTGGAGTCCTTCCAGACTCCGCGTATCATTTGGTTGATAAGGCTGATATCACCCCATCTCCTTAAGGATCAAGCGGCAACTAGTGCTGTTTGACGGGAGAAACTAACGATTTTGTTAGCGTTTGTGTTTTTGCTCTAACCGAGCCGGCTTCAGTCACCTTCCTTATGCCCCGTCGAAACCATTACAACCCCAAAAAGTGGAGTTGAGCGGAATCGAACCGCTGTCCGAAACATCGGTTGAGATCACCTAGTCCAATTGGACATTTATATTCTGACAGGCAAAATGAGTATTGAATAGTTTTTTTATTAAGTTTTTATCGTATATGAAGGTAGTTGCATCCGCTCCACAGGGACTTGAGAAATATTTAGCTGAAGAAATTTCAAATTTAGGTGGCTTTAATATTAATACTTATAAAAGATTTATTAATTTTGAATGTGATTATGAAACTTTTTATAGAGTTCATTTCTATTCCAGATTAGCTTTTCGCTTTTATAGAGAAATTGCAAGTTTTAATTGCTACGATAAACAATCTTTATATGAGGGTGTTAGAGATTCATTTAATTGGTTAGATTGGTTGCACTATAAAAAAACGTTTAATGTTCAAGTAACTGGGAGAACATCTTCTTTAAGTCATACACATTTTTCTGCTCTTGAAGTTAAAAATTCTATAACTGATTTGCAACAGGCAGTTTGGAATAAAAGATCAAATATTTCTTTAGATGATCCTGATTTTATAATTCATCTTCATTTAAATAATAATAAAGCAATTATTAGTCTTCAAAGTAGTTTGGAAAGCTTACACAAGCGCGGTTATAGACCCGCAGTTGGAAATGCACCATTAAAAGAAAATTTAGCTTCTGGATTGATAAATATGACTCAATGGAATGGCAAAGTCCCTTTAATTGACATTATGTGCGGCTCAGGAACTTTTTTAATTGAGGCAGTTAACCAATTTATTGAAGTTCCTATAAATATTCATCAAGTATATCTTTTTGAGAATTGGTTGGACTTTAGGAAAGATATTTATCTTAATGAAAAAAATAAGGCAAAAAATAAAATTATAAATTATGAAAAATTACCAAAAATTATAGGCTGCGAAATTAATAAAAAGGTTTTTGAGCAGGCGAAAGTAAACATATCATTGGCAGGACTCGAAAATTATATTGAACTTATAAATAATGATTTTTTAGAACTCCAGTTAAAATTTACACCTGGGATAATTATATGTAATCCTCCATATGGCAAAAAATTGGGCGATGAAAATGAATTAATTTGTTTATATGAACAAATGGGTACTTTCCTAAAGAATAACTTTTCAGGCTGGGAATTTTGGCTGCTAAGTGGAAATCCAAAACTAACAAAATATTTGAAAATGAAATCTTCATTGAAAATTCCTGTTAGTAATGGGGGGATTGATTGCAGATGGATAAAGTATTTAATAAGGTAATTTATTTTTTGCCTAAAACGGCTTTTGTTGTCTTGCCTAAACCCTCCAATGTTTGAGGAAGATAAGGTCCTTTGGCTAATTTTCCTCCAAGCTTCAAACTTAAACCTGCAAGAAATAAATCGATAAAAATTATAAGTAATAAATTATATTCTGTATTCCAGTTATTATAGTTCTTTAGAAAAAGATAAAAAATAATATGGATGCACATTAGAACTAATAATAGTAAGGTCAATCCAATTGCCAAAAATATTCCACCACTAATTAATCTTCTTTTCTCTCTATCTACTTCTTGAAGAGCTATTTTTACATGCAAATCCATCACTGAACTTGCGATAGCTGAAATTCTGGAAGCTGTATTTGCAAAGTTTTTATTTTTTGGTTTTTCCATATTATTTTCTGCCACTGTTTAGAAGAGTTCCTATTAGTAAACCAATACCAGCGGCAATAGCAATAGATAATATTGGTTTTTTTCTAATTGGACTTTCTATTTTTGGTCTAAGTGTATTGTTCAGTTCCTCTAGTAACTCTTCTAATTGACTTTCTATAGGTTCAATTTTTTCTGATATCTCCCAATTGTTTTCTCGGATTGAATCAATGATTTCAAATAGTTGGCGTTTGATTCCAATTGCTGAGGTTCCACTATGGCTAGCTATTACTTCAACTAAATCATCAATACTTCCTTTTGTGGCTTCAATGGTTTGCTGAGCAATGGTAGGCCATTTTTCTTTTATTAAAGGTATTAAACTGTCAATTTTTTCAAGTAACCATTTCTCAGAGATAACTTCTTTCTCAGGAAGTTCAGAGTCATCTTCTTTTTCTTCTACTTCTTTGGGAGGATGGTAAGTCTCCATTATTTAGGCTTATTTATTTTAAGATTAGACCCTATTTTCTTAATTTGGAACCCTTATCTAAAGATTTGTGCAATTTATATAGAATAAAAACATATAAATGTTTATTTACATTTTATTTATCTACTCTGTTCTGCAAGAAGGTTTTGTTAAGCTATTACTGAATTTATTAAATTAGTTTAAATTTCATCATGGATATCACATTTGCATCATTAATTTTTGCATCTCGCACAATCCCTACAGATTTTGGATTAGTAGCGGCAGCAATCGCTGGAGCTGGAAGTTTGCTATTCATTGCTTTAAGATTTGTCCCTGATGCAAGTAATTAAATGCCAGGAATGATCTTAAATAAGATATATTTCTCAACTTTCTTTTGAAAATAGATTCGATTGATTTATCAACTAGATAATGAATAAATGGGTTTTGCTTGAACATACAGTTTATTCTGCTAACTCTTTAGATATTCATTACGATTTTCTTGTTGAAAATGGAATAGATTGTTTAACTTGGAAATTTTTAAAACTACCTTTTTTAAATCAAGCTTCTATAGAAATTTTTAAACAGCCGAATCATAGACTTGTATGGCTATCCAGGGTAGAACATGAACTGTCTGCAAATCGAGGATTGGTAAAAAGAATCGACCATGGAATATTTAAAAACGTTTCTGATAAATTGGACTCTGAATGTTTTCGATTCATTTTGGACGGAGAACTTCTTTATGGTTTGTTTGAAATTTCGGGTAATTCTTGTAGATTGAGCAAAAATAATTAATATTCATTTATAAATAATCGTAAAATTACTATTGAGAATTTTTGCAAATTAGTTATTCTTATTTAGCTATTGAGACTTGAGATTGGTACATATCAATCAGGTCGAGTTTGAAAATTTTAAATCTTTTGGGGGAAGTGTAAAAATTCCTCTTGAAGAAGGTTTTACAGTGGTTACCGGCCCTAACGGTTCTGGGAAAAGTAATATTTTAGATGGCATTTTATTCTGTTTAGGTTTAGCTAATAGTAGAGGAATGAGGGCAGAAAGATTACCTGATCTAATAAATAATTCCAAAGTTAAAGAAGGCAAGTCATCCGAAACATTTGTATCGGTAAAATTTAATATTCAAGATTGGTCTCCCAGAGAGGACCTTCCGCCCTTGGAATTAGAAGAAGAAGAAATTGCTCTTAAGAAAGGTCAAAAAGAATGGGTAGTTTCTAGAAAATTAAGGCTTATGCCGGGTGGTTCTTATGCTTCGACTTATACTTCTGATGGAAAACAATGTACCTTGCAACAAATACAGAGAATATTAAGGGACATTAGTGTTGATCCTGAGGGAAGCAATGTTGTTATGCAGGGTGATGTAACAAGAATAGTATCAATGAATAACAAGGAGAGGAGAAATCTTATTGATGAATTAGCAGGAGTCGCACTGTTTGATACAAGAATAGAACAAACTAATGCAAAATTAAATGATGTTTTCGAAAGACAAGAAAGGTGTGAAATTTTAGAAAATGAATTGCAATCTAGTAAAAATAAGCTTGAAAAAGAATGTGAAAAAGCAAAGCGATACAAAGAGTTAAAGGCAAAACTTCTTCAAATAACCGAATTAGAGAAAGTTCTTATTTTTGATAAACAAGTGAAGCATGTTGAATCTATAGAGAAAAAAGAAACTGAAATTGAAAAAAACAAAATATTATTTAATGAACAAAAAGAATCTATTAATAAAGAAATATCAGTTTTAGAAGGTGCTCTGAAAATTCTGGTTGCTGAGCTTAAGGAGAAAGGAGAGGATACCTTGATAAAGGTCAATTCTGATATTGGAAGTATTAATTCTAGCTTGAGAGAACTTGATAGGGTATCAAGTTTGAATAAAGAAGAGGGTATTAAATTACAAAAGCAGAGAGATGAAATTGCAATATCTAAGAGGAATATCGAGTCAGAAAAGATGAGACAAGAAAATTTTGATGAGAATTTTTTAAATAAATTGAACTTGCAAATTGATGATCTGACATTAAAACACAAATTATCCAGAAAAAAACTTTCTGATGCAGCGGGAGAATCTGGAGAATTCTCAAAACAAAGTATCAAATTAAATGCTGAGCTTGAAAGTATAAAAAATAAAATTAATCCTTTGGAAATAAAAAAAAGGAAAGTTGAAGAAGAAACGATCCAAAATAATATTCAAAAAGATGCAATATCTTCTCAGATCGATGCTTTAGCTTTAGAAAAGCAGAAACTTTTAGAGGGAAATCAAATAAAAAAAGAGACATCCGAGATAAATAAAAATAATTTAGCAAGTAACAGCTTGGAAATTAATTCTTTAAAAAATGAAATTGATTTATTAAATAAAACTAAACTAAGGCTAAACAACGAGCAATTAAGGCTTGAAAAGGATTTATCTAGATTTGAAAGCAGAAAGGAAGCTTTAAATGAATCTAGAGGTTCATACGCTCTAAGAATTCTTTTAGAAGCAGGATTAGAGGGTATACATGGTTATGTAGCTCAACTTGGAGAGGTTAGTGAGAAAAATAGATATGCATTAGAAATTGCTGCTGGAAATAGACTAGGACAAATTGTTGTTGACAATGATCATATTGCAGCTAAAGCTATTGAAATTCTTAAAAAGAAGAAAGCGGGAAGATTAACTTTTTTACCTTTAAATAGAATTAAAAGTCAAAAGAAGAATTATGCAATTTCAAGATTTGAAAATAATAGAGAGCATGGATTCATTGATAAAGCCATTAATTTAATTACTTTTGATGAAGTTTATTCAGATGTTTTTAGATATGTTTTTGGAGATACATTGGTTTTCTCAGACTTAGCCTCAGCTAGATTATCTAAACAAAAAAATAGGTTGGTTACTTTAAGTGGTGAACTATTAGAAGCAAGTGGAGCTATTACAGGGGGCAGTAAGTTAAATAAAGATTTAGCTTATAGATTTGGAATTAATAATGATCTTGATGACTCTAGCCCTATAAAAGAAAGATTATTGGTTATTGAAGAAGCCTTAAGGGAGTCAAATAATGATTTAATTATAAAAAATAATAGACTCAATAAATTAAATTCTAACCGCAGTCATATAATTGAGGATTGTGCTTCATTTAACAAAGAAATTGAAGTGAATAAAAATTCTGTTGAAGTTGTCATGAAAAGAATTCAGGATTTCAAATTGAGTTTAAATAAACTTGATAGTGCTAATAATTTATTAGTTGAGGAGTTAGATAGTTTAAAAAATGAATTGAAGCCTCATCATGATAAGTTTGATCAATTGCAAATCATTCTTAAGGAGAATTATGAAAAAAATCAAAAATCATCATTAATAGCTTTTAATAACGATTTTAATAATCTTGATAAAAAACTTGAATTACATATTAAGGAGAGAGATACATTACTAGATAAGAAGAATCAATTTGCTTTAAATAAAGAGCGTATCAATAATTCATTAAAAATAACTTTATTACAAGAAAAAAACTTGCAGGAATCTATCAAAGAACTTGCAATTGCTCATAGTGAATGGATAGAAAAAAGAGATAAATTTAAAAAAGAGCTTTTAGTTCTCAATAATCAAAAAAATTCCCTAGAGAAGGATTTAGGTTTTTTGAGAAGAAAAAGAGATGAATTAAACTCTTCAATTTCAAATAAAAGGCAAGAATATAATAACTATCTATTGAAGCTTGAATATCTTGAAAGGGATATGCATTCTCTGAAAGAAGAGATGAGGAGCGAGAAAATAAAATTAGAAAATTATAAAAAAGATCTACCTAATCCTTTCCCAAAGCTTGAAGAATATGAAGAGAAGAGTCTTGAATCTGTTCAATCAGAAATCTCGATTATAAATGCAAAACTACAAAGCTTAGAACCTGTTAATATGCTGGCTCTTGATGAACTAGAAGAATTAATTGAGCGATTAAATGGTTTACGAGAAAAATTAGCAATCCTATCTAATGAAAGATCTGAATTATTGCTGAGAATAGAAACTGTATCGACTATGCGTCAGGAGGCTTTTATGCAAGCATTTTTAGAAGTTGATAAACACTTTAGAGAAATTTTCGCAAATTTATCTGATGGAGATGGTTTCCTTCAACTTGAAAATACTAATTCTCCTTTGGAAGGAGGATTAACTTTAGTTGCACATCCTAAGGGAAAAAATGTCAGAAGATTAGCCTCTATGTCAGGTGGTGAAAAATCATTAACTGCTTTAAGTTTTTTATTTGCGTTGCAAAAGTATAAACCTTCCCCTTTTTATGCATTAGATGAGGTTGATAGTTTTTTAGATGGTATCAATGTTGAAAGGTTGTCAAAATTAATATCTAATCAGTCATCAAATGCACAATTTATAGTCGTAAGTCATAGAAGGCCTATGATTAGTGCGTCTGAACGAACAATTGGTGTTGCGCAGGCACGAGGTGCTAATACTCAAGTTGTTGGGTTACCAAATGCTGCATAAACACACTTTTTTAAATTTATACGTCAGAATGATAAAAAGGTATTTATGAGTTTGTCTAACACATCTGCTAATAAGAATCGCCCTAATTCTGTTCCTAGCGAACGTTTATGGTTAAGGTCAGAATTAATGGGGACACAAGTTATAACTACTGATACTGGGAGGCGTTTAGGCGTAGTTGGTGAAGTTGTTGTTGATATTGACAGAAGGGAGGTGGTCGCTTTGGGACTAAGAGATAATCCACTTACAAGATTTTTACCAGGTTTGCCAAAATGGATGCCCTTAGAAAGTATAAAGCAAGTTGGAGATGTGATATTAGTTGACTCTCTAGATTCTTTGAGTGAAAGTTTTTCTCCAGAAAGATATGGAAAGGTAATTAATTGTCAGGTAATTACAGAGTCTGGACAACTTTTAGGTAGAGTTCTTGGGTTTTCGTTTGATATCGAGACAGGGGATTTAATTTCTCTTGTTATGGGTGCAGTAGGTGTTCCACTTTTAGGTGAGGGAGTTTTAAGTACTTGGGAAATTCCTGTTGAGGAAATTGTAAGTAGTGGTACGGATAGGATTATTGTTTATGAAGGGGCTGAAGAGAAATTGAACCAATTAAGTAGTGGATTACTTGAGAAACTTGGAGTCGGAGGTTCTTCATGGGATGAAAGGGAAGCAAATGGATACTCAGCAAATCTTGTCCCAGTTGAGAATCAGTTATTGTCAGGTTTGGAATCAGAAAAGCAAAACAATTTGGTTGAGGAATATGAAGAAGTTGTTGAACAAGATGATTATGAAGATGATTATGAAGATGAAGATGAACTTGAATATGTTGAAATAAAGGGTTCTTCAGAGGAAATCAATAACAGAAAAAAGTTATATATGGATAATGATTATTCTGATCAGATTGAGAATCAAAATAGTTTTAATCAAATAGATGAAGAAAAGAATATTGATTTTATGCAAAAGAAACAATCAACTACAAATTTAGCTTCAAAAAGACCAATTCAAAATGCAAAAGAAACTTTGGATATTGAACCACTAGATGCACAAAATTTAGTTAAAGATAATAAAAAGTCAGAAAAGTTTGAAATTGATGACCCTTGGTAATTTTCAAAGTTTTTTTATTGAATTAACAATTATAGAAGTAAGTTTTTCAGCAGCACCTTTATCGCCTCTCTCTTTGTGTAAATTATTACTAATACTTTTTAATTGATCCCTATTTTTAATAAGAAATAATACTTCTCTTGCAATTTTTCTGGGCGAAATATTTCCTATCCTTTCAGGGACAATCATTCTTTTAGCTTTAATATTTGGCCAAGCAAAAAACTTCTTTTTTTTAACATAAAAATATTGAATTATAAAAGTTAGGAATCTATTTATGAATGAAATTTTCCCGATTACTCCAAAAATACCATCCCAGGCATTCATCATATTTAAATGTTGAGTTGGTAGAACAACTAACATTGGAAGAGCAATTGCTGCTAATTCTGCAGTATTTGCTCCTACAGTTGTAATCGCAAGATCACATTCTTTCAATATTTCATAGCAAGGATGTTTCTTAATTAGATAAATTTTTGTATTTTTTGATGTTTCAATTACATAATCAAACCAGGAGTCTTTGATGTTTTTAATTTTTTTAATTTTTGATGAGTAATATTTCGCAATTGGATTGTTCTCACTTTGAAAAAATAAATATTCACTTTTATTAGTGGTTGGAGCCATGGGAATTATAAAATTTATATTTTGATTTTCTTCAGCTACATGATCTGCAATTTCTAAGAAGAAAGGAATTCCAACAGAGAGTTTTGCTTTTTTAGAACCAGGCAACAATGCAATATAGTGTTTTTCTTTATTTTTTAATGATATTTCATTATTAAGTTTGATATCTGCCATTAAATCGCCAATGATTTGACATTTATATTTATATCTTTTAGGAATTAACTCTTTTACTTTTAAATTCATGGCAGCAATTTTGTTAGTCCATTGAGGCCATCGCGCAATCCATTCAGCATATGTGATATTTAAATAACCTAATCTTTTAGCTAGTAAAATGCTCCAAAATTGATCTCCACCAAGGAAAATAACTACCCCTTTTTTTGGCCAATTAGCAAAAGAACTTGGCTTTATTAATAATTTCCAAAAACTTTTGGATTTTGTAATTAATTCGAATTTATTCCATGAATTTGCAACTAAATATTCTTTACCAGTCGCATTTGGGCAAGGAACAAGAACTAATCTAAGAGTTAAATCGAGTGTATCGTCATCACATAGAGTTTTATTTATTTTATTAAGCTCATCCACTAGAGGATTTACCCATGTAGCTAATTCACCAGGACCATTAGAAACTATAACTACTGCAACTGATTTTTTTTTCATTGCAGTTTAACCATAATACATTAAATGCGGACGGCGAGACTTGAACTCGCAAGGCCTAAGCCACACGCTCCTTAGACGTGCGCGTCTACCAATTCCGCCACGTCCGCAAAGGGTTTTCAAGCACCCGCGGGTACCTAAACCTTAAAGATATAATACATTATTGACTGAAATAAGGATGTAGTTCTAAAAGAGAATTTTTGTATATGATGAATTATTTTTCTATTGCATAAAAAAAATATTTATACATATATAACGTTCTAGGTTGTATTGTAAAAAATGTCCTCTGATAACTAAAAAAATTTTGTTAAATACTTTGGCAAAGAATTTTTTATTTTAAGTCATTTTCATTTCTTCAATTTAATTTTCATAATGGTTGAAAAAGTTTTAATTGCTAATCGTGGAGAAATAGCTTTACGAATTGTCAGAAGTTGTAGAGAACTAGGTATTGCAACAGTTGCAGTTTTTAGCACCGTAGATAAAAAAGCATTGCACGTTCAGCTTGCTGATGAAGCGGTGTGCGTTGGAGACTCGTTAAGTAATAAGAGTTATTTAAATATTCCAAATATACTTGCTGCTGCTACATCGAGAGGAGTTGATGCTATTCATCCTGGTTATGGATTTCTTGCTGAAAATGATAAATTTGCTGAGATGTGTAACGATCACGGCATAGTTTTTATTGGTCCATCTCCTAATGCTATTAGATCTATGGGAGATAAATCTACAGCTAAAGAAACTATGGAAGCAGTAGGAGTTCCAACAGTACCAGGTAGTAAAGGCTTGTTATCAAATGTTGATGAGGCTTATAAATTGGCAGATGATATTGGCTATCCGGTAATTATCAAAGCGACTGCTGGAGGAGGTGGAAGAGGTATGAGGCTGGTTGAAAATGCTGATAATCTTGAAAAAATGTTTAAAGCAGCTCAGGGTGAAGCAGAAGCAGCTTTTGGTAATGATGGTTTATATATGGAGAAATTTATAAAGAAGCCAAGACATGTAGAAATTCAAATTTTGGCGGATAGGTCGGGAAATGTTGTTCATTTAGGAGAGCGAGATTGTTCAGTTCAAAGAAGACATCAGAAGTTATTGGAAGAGTCTCCTAGCCCTGCAATTAACACTGAACTTAGAAAAAAAATGGGAAATGCAGCTATTGCTGCTGCAAAAAGTATCGGTTACGAAGGAGCTGGTACGGTTGAATTTTTAGTTGATGATGATAATTTTTATTTCATGGAAATGAATACTAGGATTCAAGTTGAACATCCTGTTACTGAAATGGTTACAGGAGTTGATTTAATAGCTGAGCAAATTAAAATCGCAAGCGGAGTAAACTTGGAATTTAATCAGGATGATATCAATTTAAACGGTCATGCCATTGAATGTAGAATCAACGCTGAAGATCCTTCTCATAATTTCCGACCATCACCTGGAAAAATAACTGGTTGGCTTCCTCCTGGCGGCCCTGGTGTAAGGGTGGATAGTCATGTTTATACTGGCTATGAAATACCTCCATTCTATGACTCATTAATTGGTAAATTAATAGTCTGGGGAAAAGATCGTAATACTGCAATTAAACGTATGAATAGGGCTTTAAATGAATGCGCGGTAACCGGCATTCCTACAACAATTAACTTTCATCTAACTTTACTGAATAAAGCTAAATTTAAGGAAGGTAAGATACATACTAAATATGTAGAAGAAGAATTATTGCCAAATTACTGAGGAATAATTAAATAATTACTATGAAATGTGTGTATGCAATGCAAGTTTTATAAGACCTTGTTGACCCACTAAAATCTCTCTTAAAAAGCTTATAATTCCAATCCAGATTACAGGTCCCACATCAACTCCTCCTATAGGGGGAATTAATTTTCTTGTTAAATTCAGAATAGAGCTTGATGGTATTGAAACTAATAACCATAAACCTTTACTTAAATCAATTTTTGGGTACCAAGTAAGAATTAATCTTATTAAAAAAATTACAGTTAGATATGATAGAGAGATTCCTAAGCTAACATCTAAAATTTGGAGAGATTCTACAAGCAAGGAAATCACAATTATTTAACTCATCTTAATAAATAACCCATTGAAACGTATTTAATTCGTATTATAAATTGAGAATTTAATATTTAACCAGTGTTTCAAATCTCAAATTTATTACTAGCTGCAGATTTTTCTTCTGAAGTTGCAAATAATTCCGCAGTTGGAATGATAGGTAGTTTTATTGCCGCCGCTTTACTTATCGTTATTCCAGCTACTGCATTTTTGATTTTTGTTAGTCAGAAAGATTCCCTCAATCGTACATCTACTGGAAGACGCTAGTTTTTGTAGAAGTTTTAAGTACACTATATATATAGGGTGATTTAATTTCCCCTTTAAAAAATAAATTTTGGAGAAAGAATGTGGTCAATGCTAGTCTCAATTGGGCCAGTATTGTTGGTATAGTTCTCGCTGTAGGTGGAGGAGGCCTTTATTTTTTAAGGTCTTTTAAACCTGCATTAGCAAGAGATTATGATGTTTTCTTCGCAGCAATAGGACTTTTGTGCGGAGGGATATTATTTTTTCAAGGCTGGAGATTAGATCCTATTCTTCAGTTTGGTCAGTTTTTGTTAGCAGGAACCACAGTTTTTTTTGCATATGAAAGTGTGCGATTAAGGGGAGTTGCTACTGATCAAGCAAGAAGATCATCTTATTTTGATGATGATCCTATTTCTGATGTGCCCAGAAATTCTAGAGGTCGATTTAATGACGAATACGATAGGTTTGAGGAAGCTGAAAGACCATCAAGAAGATTTAACCCTCAAGAAGATGAATTTGAAGATGAATATATGGATGGGAGATCTCTTAGAAGAAATGTTTCAAGAGCCATTCCTGCTTCTGCTGCAAGTAGAAGCAGGCCATCTAAAAGAGAAGCAAATCAGTTTGAAAATGACGAACCTATAAGAAGAAGAAAGACTCCTGGAGATACAAATAGTAATCAATCAGAAAGAAATAACTTTGGTGAAAGAAGAAACTTATCTCGTAATGAAGTTAAAACAGGATCAAGACCCAGAATAAATCGGACAGTATCTAGGCAAGATAATAGTTCTACACCTGATAATTCTTCTCAATCAAGAAAGAAACCTTCAAGATCTCCTATTAGGCAGCAAACTTCAACAGAGCTAGTAGAAGATGCTTCATTCAAAGATGTTAATCAAGTCAAAAAAACTCGAGAGTCTCGGAGAGTCAGCTCTTCAGCGAGATCAAGTGCAAAAAATCAAAATGGTAGATATACCGTTGGAAAAAATAAAAAGAAACCTAGAGATAACAGTTCTAGATTTGATGATTAATTATAAGATTCCTGCCCATTTTAAAAACGATTGTTGACTAAATAATTCAATTAGTATTATTGCTAGGAATCCGATCATTGCAAATCTTCCATTAGTTATTTCAGAATAATTACTCCATCCGAATTTATATTCATCTTCAATATCTATTGATTTTTCATCAAATTTAATATCTGCAGTTTGTTCACTTTTGTCATTTTTATCTTTCTTTTTTTCTATAGAACTCTCATTCTCTAAATTAGTGACTTCTGAGTTAGTTTGTTCTTCTTTAGAATTCATTTTTTTTCCTAATCCTTAAAATTATACTTATCAGAAGTCACTAATTTCCAGTCTCCTTGTCCATTTAATTCTAAAATATTTTCATGAAAATCTTTTAAGCTAGGTCTATGTCCAACACTAATAAGAGATAGTTCTCTTTCCTTTAGTAAACCATATAGTTTTTTTTCAGTATCAATATCTAAAGCACTTGTTGCTTCATCAAGTACTGCAAATCTTGGAGAATTTAGTAAAAGTCTTGCAAAAGCTAATCTTTGTTGTTCGCCTAGAGAAAGAATTCTTGGCCAATCTTGTTTGATATCAAGATTAGGATAACGATCCACTAATGTTTTTAAATTTACTTCATGAAGTACAGCAGTAAGATGTTCATCACTAAATTTTTGAACTTCTGTGGGATAACATAATTGTTCCCTTAAAGAACCTAGTAACATATAAGGTTTCTGAGGTATGAATAATAATTCCCCAATTTTTGGTTTTTTTATTACTCCCTGATCTGGTTCCCATAAACCACTAATCATTCTTAGCAAAGATGTTTTTCCACATCCAGAAGGTCCTACAACCAAAAGTGATTGATTATTATTGATGCTCAAATTTAAATTCTTAATAATTTTTTTATCCGAGCCTGGGGGATAAAGGTCAGCATTTTTAATAAGAATTGAGGGATAATCTGAAATAACGTTTTGATTGCTTATAGGGTTAGTTTGACTAATAGATTCGACTTTTGATTGGAATCCTTCTAATCTTCCGATTCCAGCAGTAAATTTTGCAAGTTCTTCTATTTGATTAACAATGAAAAATAACGAACCTTCGACCATGCCAAATGCAAAGCTTGCCTGAATAAAACGCCCATAATCAATATCACCTTTAAAGTAAGGTATTGCCATTATTAAATATGGGAAGAAATTTCCAGCATAATTAATGGATCTTCTCATAACGTCAATTATTACTCTCCATATAATCAGTAAATTAAAGTTTCTTACCACTTCTCCTAATCGCCTTTCAGTTTCATTGCGCTCAGGATTTTCCCCGGCGTAAAAAGCTATTGATTCAGCGTTATCTCTAATATGTACCAAGCCATATCGAAAATCTGCTTCGTATCTGAGTTGATCAAAGTCTATCTTTACAAGATTTTTACCAGCAACTAAAAGGATAGAAGTTGCAAATGCAGCGTAACCAAATAAAGAAAAAGTAAGTGTTGTACTGATACTCCATAAAATAAGAATATTAAGCGAAAATGTGAGTAGTGCATCAAAAACACCTAATGTAAAAGACAGGCTTTGCCCCGTAAAAGCTCGGGTATCATCTGTAATCCTTTGATCAGGATTATCTACATCAGTTTGCTCTTCATCATTGGGATTTAATTGGTAATAAGCTTTATTAGTCATATAATCTTTGACTAAACTTTTTGAAAGCCATTCTCTCCAAATTATTCCCAATTTATATGTAAAAAATATTTGGGAAACACGTATTGGTAGAGCAACAGCAAAACAACAAGCGTAAATCCCCAATATCCGATAAAATCCATCTTCTTGCTTTTCTACCAAAGCATTTGTTAAATCTCTTGCTATAAATCCTATTCCTGCGTTTATTCCGTTTACAGCTAAAAGCATTAATACAATTATCGCAAGGAATAACCAATGTAACCATCTACGGTTTTTTAATTGAAGTCTTAAGCTAAAAAAGCTTCCTGATCCAATTAGAAATAAGGCAGAGAAAAGCAATCCCCAGCTCCCAGCCCAAATTGAATTGATAATACTTACTACACCGCCGAAATACTTTTCAAGAAAAATAGGTTGAAAGTTTTCGAAAAAACTTATTATTCCTGTAAGACCAACAAGCACTATTCCCCCAACACAAAATAAAAGAGATATCAAAAGCCATATGAATTGAAATCCATTACATTGATCTATTGGGAGAAAAAATGGCTGAGATAGTTTCCTTAATTTTTGTAATTGATAAAGTATTTTAGATTTATTTTTAACGGCTTTATTCATTACTCGACAAGTTGTATAAAATAAATTATATCTTTTTGAAGTCTATTGACCAAAACCAATAAATGAAAGTGCCCAGTTAGGTAAATTTAAGTAATTCAAAATTGTTGCATCAAACTCATGTATTTTTGGAAAAAATTTATCTAATCCCCACCATAGTAGAAAAGGTAAATTAAATAAAATTTGTAATTGCCATTTATAAGTTAAAACACTCCAAATTTTTATTAATTTACTCTTGAGTGAGTCATCTAATTCTCCCCAATTTTTTGAGATTAAATTGAATAAATTTTTGGATTCTGTCTTTATGGAATCTGGTGTATTCATTTTTCTTTTTTCTTATTTATAACCGATAAACATTTATTTCGAGAGTATTAACCTGGTGGCCAATTCATTTTTCTTCCAGATAAAAAATGAATATGTAAATGAAAAACTGTTTGTCCCGATTCTGCTCCGGTATTAATTACTGTTCTCCAATTAGTTAAATTTTTTGACTTAGCTATTTTGCTACCTACAAATAGTAAATGCCCTAATAAATTTGCATCTTTTTCAATACACTCTAATAAACTGATAATGGGCTTTTTAGGAATCACTAAAAAATGTACTGGAGCTTGCGCCTGGATATCATTAAATGCAATACAAAACTCATCTTCATAAAGCTTATCGCAGGGGATTTCTTCATTAAGAATTTTTTGAAATATTGTAGTTTCAGTCATTAAATTAAGTTATCGAAATAACGTCTTTTTCGTGAAACCCTTCTTTTATAAGTTCTTTTTTTAAGTCATCCTTTGATGTAACTCTATCAACAAATAATATTCCATTTAAGTGATCCATTTCGTGTTGAATACACCTAGCTAAAAGTCCATCTGCTTTCATTTTACGTGGTCTTCCCATTTCATCTCTAAATTTTAATTTTATAGTTGATGGTCTTACTACATTTAAATATACACCAGGTATGCTCAAGCAGCCTTCTTCGTATGAATTCAGGGTTGTTCCATAGTCTGTAATTTCTGGATTGATTAAGATTAAAGGTTCTGCAGCTGAATCTTCAAAATTTACATCAATCACAAGAAGCTCTTTATTAATACCAATTTGAGGTGCAGCAAGTCCAATTCCTTTGGCCGCATACATGCTTTGAATCATTTCTCTAGTAAGTTTTCTAATCGATTCATCAACCTTAGTTATTCTTTTGGAATTTTGTCTTAAAACATCATCACCAAGTTTATAAATTTCGAGAGATGGCTTACCTGTTTGTTCTTTTGCAATTTTTTCCGAGTTCCCATTTGTTTTTGACTTTTTTGCAAGTTGTGAAAAATGGTTTGCCACGTTAATAAAAAAAAGTTTTTAATGAAGACTTTAGCTATAAAAATACTAGCACTTTAATTTACTTTCTTTATAGTTTTATAAATGAGTAATGATGATAAATTACAAGTTAGACAAAATCTATCTAAAACAAATTCTTTTAAGGAATTAACTATTATTAGGGATACCATTTTTTGGATTGATTTTGTTGGTGAAGGTCAAAATCAAAATGCCATTTTTGCAAGACCATTTTATGAGAAAGATGCATTTCCTCAAAAATTAACTAATAAAAAATATCTTATTAAAAATAATTTTCATGGATATGGTGGTAAATCTTATAAATGCATAGATTTTAAAAATAATTTTTATTTGATTTGGATAGATCAGTTTTCAAAGGCAGTATGGTTTGAAATTTTTAAAAATGCGGGAATAACAGATAAAAGTCAAAACAAATATCTTGAATCAGTTCAAGAACCGCGGCAGCTATCTAAATCAATAGAAGGAAATTTTGATTCTTCATTTGTTATTTCTGAAAAAGATTTTTTGTACGGTATTTGTGAAATAAATAATAGTGATTATTTATTTTCTTTAAACCTAAATAAAAATGAACAAGATATTTATCTAATAAAAAAATTTAAAAATTTTGCCGGCGATTTATCTTCAAATACTTCTGTAAGCTTACTTTCTTGGATAGAGTGGGATTCTCCATATATGCCATGGGAAAAAAATAACCTCTTTTTTGCTCAAATGGACTTAGATGGAGAGATAAAGCAACTAAAAAAGTTCTCAAACGAACTGGTTAATACCAAAAAGAATGTTTCTTTTTTTCAACCTTATTGGATTAGTGAAAAAATTTTAGTATGTTCTGAAGATAGTTCTGGATGGTGGAACTTATTGTTTCTAGATGTTAGTGAAATTGAGAGTATTTTTATTACGAAAAGAATAAAGAGAAATTGGATTGAATATGGAGCACCTCAATGGGTTTCAGGAATTGCATTTTTTTCAGGAACTTTACAAAATTTATTTTGTTTGGCAAAAAAAGAAAATAGTTGGATATTGGAACAATATAAAGATCTTGCATTTTTTAAAAAATTTTCTACTCCTTTTACTGCAGTAAGTGATTTTAGTGTTTTTGAGAAGAAAGTTGTTTTAAAAGGTTTTGGATCTGATTTTTTGGGTAATTTATTTGAAATTGATTTCAAAGAAAAAGTTTCATCAGATTTTTTTGAGGAAATAAATGTTGAACATATAAAGGATTGTTCAAAACCCGAATCATTTTGGTTTAAAGGTTTTGAAGATAAATTAACTCATTCTTTTCTGTATAGGCCGCTTGTTGAAAAATTTAGAAAACCACCTCTCTTGGTTAGAGCTCATAGTGGACCAACTTCATGTTTTGATGGCTCCTATAATGCTGAAGTTCAATATTGGACTGCTCAAGGATTTTTTGTTGCTGAAGTTAATTATGGAGGATCATCTGGGTTTGGGAAAGTGTATAGAGAAAGGTTGAACTATAAGTGGGGAATTGTTGATTCTTATGATTGCAAAGCACTAGCACTTGAATTACTTAAATTAAATCTAGTTGATAGTGAAAAAGTAGTAATTTTTGGTAATAGTGCTGGTGGATTCACCGCTCTAAATTGCTTATCGTATGGGTCTATTTTTACAGCTGCAATTTGTAAATATCCTGTGATAGATCTTAAGGAGATGCATTACAAAACCCATAGGTTTGAAAAAGATTATTTAAATTCTTTGGTAGGAGATTATGAAAAAAACCATGATAAATATATATATAGATCGCCTATAAATCGAATTAACAAAATAAAAAAACCTATCTTATTGTTTCATGGCAAAAAAGATTCAGTTATCTCATATGAACAAACTTTAAAAATTCAAGAGATATTGATTCGGAATAATAAATTTTCAGAAGCTATTTTTTTCGAAAATGAGGGTCATGGTTTTAAAAATATTGAAACTAAGGAATTAGTAATGAAAAAATCTCAGGAATTTTTAAAAAACGCTTTGAATATTTAAGAATACATTTTTAGAAAATTAATAGTCTCTTTCAATTTTTCTAAAAATATATCAATCTCTTCTTTATTGGTTGTGAAATTCATGCTAATCCTAGCCGTTGATTTAATTCCGATATATCTGTGCAGAGGTTGACAGCAATGATGTCCACTTCTGATACAAATTCCTTTCGAATCAAGAATTTCAGCAATATCGTTTGCATGTATATTTTTTATATAAAAAGTAGCAAGTGATGCTCTGTCTGGATCTATCTCTGGAGATGGACCGATAATTTCAATATCTTCTATCTGATTTAATTTTTTAAATAAATATTTAGTAATATTTTTTTCATATTTATGAATATTATTCAATCCAATATTGTTTATGTAATTTATTGCCTCTGCCAGACCTATGGCTTCTGCAATAGCAGGAGTTCCAGCTTCAAATTTATGTGGTAGTTCTGCCCAAGTACTTGTCTCTTCAAAAACATCTTGAATCATTTCGCCACCACCAAAGAGAGGAGGAATCTTTTCTAGAATTTCTTGTCTTGACCAGAGGAAACCAATACCTGTTGGACCACAAAGTTTATGTCCTGAACCCGCTAAAAAGTCTATATCAAGATCAATTACATCCAGTTTTTGATGAGCTAAACTTTGGCATGCATCTATTAGCACTAAAGAACCTTTTTGCTTGGCTAATTTAGTTATCTCTTTGATTGGATTGCAGCAACCTAGTGTGTTGCTTATATGTACGATGCTAACAAGTTTTGTTCTTGATGTTAATTTAGATTTAAAATCATCAATATCTAATTTTCCATTTTTATCTATACCTATAAATTTTAATTTGCATTTATTTTTTGCTGCAACCATTTGCCAAGGCACAATATTGCTATGATGTTCCATTATTGACAAGAGAATTTCATCATTTTCTTTCAAAGAAGATTCACCCCATGATCTAGCTGCGAGATTAATTGCTTCAGTAGCATTTCTTGTAAAAATAATTTCTTTTGTTGAATTCGCTTTTATATATTTACTAATTAAATATCTTGCATTTTCAAACTCTTCTGTTGCTTTAGCACTTAATTGATGCGCACCTCTATGTACATTGGCATTAAAGTTTCTGTAATATTCATCAATTTTTTTTAAGACCTGTATCGGTTTTTGAGTAGTCGCAGCATGGTCTAAATAAATGATTTGCTCATTATTTGTTAAATTCTTATTTAAAAGAGGAAAGTCTTTCTTGGTTATTTCAGGAAAATTTTGAATCGTTTCCATTAATTCTCATTTAAAAGTTTATCAAGCAAATCCCATCTGTCTTTTACAACGGGAATAAATGAAATTATTTCTTGAAAGTAAGAACTTAATTGTAGTTTACTGGCTTCTTTTAATGTGATACCTCTTGCTCTCATATAAAAAAGTTCTTCTTCATTTAATTGTGAAATTGTAGCTCCATGTTTGCATTTGACATCATCAGCAATTATTTCTAATTGAGGTTTGGTATCTATTTGTGCGAGATTTGATAAAAGTAAATTTCTGCTTAATTGAGAAGCATCAGTTTTCTGGGCAATTTTTGGAACAATAATTGAACCCTCAAATATTGCATGTGATTTATCGTCAGCAAGAGATTTGTTGATTTGATCTAAAAATCCATTTGGACCATTAAAGTATATTTTTGTATGAGTAGAAATTTGTTCATCGTTTTTTGTTACTTGCATACCTTTGATATTGGTTTTAGCATTTCCTGCAGATTGTTTTATATGAATTTCAAATCTTGCATAATTAAATTTGAAATGTAAAGAACCTAAGTTGTATTTACTATTTTTTTGTTGAATTACATTGAGAGAATTAACTAGATTTGATTTGTTTTCACCATATGACACAACACCATGAGTTACAGAACTATTTTCTTCTAAAAAAAAGAATGTTGATTGAGATAATGCAGAGTTTTCTACACCAAGATTTACTTGTAATAATTCAATATCACAATTTTTTTCTAAAAATATTACTAGGGTTTTTGCCTTTAAAGAATTACTTGATGCATGACTAAAGATTTCAATAGGAGGAATTTTGGATCCGTTTATTTTTAATCCCAAGATATTCTTGTCACAACTTAAAGAAAGATTTAGGAGGTCACTCCAATGTTCATTTTGATCAAAACAAGATATCTGTTGCTTTATGAATTTATCTAATTTATCTTTACTCAATTGCTGTATTGAATAATTTTTTTCTATCAATGAAATTTGGCTATTCTCACCAATTGTTAATCTAATAATATTTTGAGAACTATAAGGATATGATATAAGAGATTTTTGATCTTTTTCATTGACTGAGTAGTCTAAGAAGTTTGATAATTTTGATTTGTTTGATAGTCTCCATATTTCACTTTTAGGATTAGGGAGAGGGTTTGATTGTAATTTATGAAGACAGATTTTTTGTATTTCTGTTGGATTATCAATTAATTTATTGGTTTTTATTTTTTCAATAATTTCCATTTTACGTCTCTTTTACAAAGTTATCAGTCCATTCATAACCTTTGCGTTCAAGCTCTAAAGCAAGATCACTGCCGCCAGTTTTTATGATTTGTCCATCTGCCATAACGTGGACATAATTTGGTTCTATTTCATCTAATAATCTTTGATAGTGAGTAATTAATATAATTCCAGTTTGTGCATTAGATATTTTTTTAATTCCTGATGCGACAATTCTAAGAGCGTCAATGTCTAGACCAGAATCGGTCTCATCTAAAATTGCTATCTTCGGCTCAAGTAAAGCCATTTGCAGAATTTCGTTTCTTTTCTTTTCACCTCCGGAAAATCCTTGATTTACGCTTCTTGATAAGAATGCGTTATCCATTTTTACCAGTTCCAACTTTTCTTTAACTAATTCTTCAAAATCAAAAGTATCTAATTCTTCTTTATTAAGGAATTTTCTTCTAGCATTTGTTGAAACTCTAAGAAACTCGAGATTACTAACGCCTGGAATTTCTATTGGATATTGGAAACCAAGGAAAATTCCTGATTGAGCTCTTTCTTCAGGTTCGAGAGAGTTAATATTTTCACCTGATAATTTTATGTCGCCATTTGTAATGTTATATAAGGGATGTCCTGCAATAATTTTTGAAAGAGTACTTTTACCACATCCATTTCTTCCCATAATGGCATGGATTTCTCCAGGGTAGACAGTAATTGAAACCCCCTTCAAAATTGGAAGATTATCAGTAGATGCAAAGAGATTTCGAACTTCTAAAATTGGATCTGATTCTTTCATGTTACTTTGCATTTCACTTTAGAAATTGATTAATTAACCTACTGAGCCCTCGAGTTTAAGAGCCAGTAACTTATCTGCTTCAGCAGCAAATTCCATAGGTAATTGATTAAATACATCTCTGCAGAAACCACTGACCATCATAGATATTGCCTCTTCAAATTCTATACCTCTGCTCTGGAGATAAAAAAGTTGATCTTCAGAGATTCTACATGTGCTTGCTTCATGCTCAATTTCCGAATTGGGTTGTTGAGATTTTATATAAGGAAATGTATTTGCAGAAGCTTGATCCCCTATTAACATTGAATCACATTGGCTGTAATTTCTTGATCCAATTGCTTTTGTACCCATTTTGACAAGGCCTCTATAGCTATTGATTGAATTGCCTGCACTTATTCCTTTGCTAACAATAGTTGATTTGGTTTTGGGACCAATATGGATCATTTTTGTGCCTGTATCTGCTTGTTGAAGATTATTTGTGAGTGCTACTGAATAAAATTCCCCTACAGATTCTTCGCCTAAAAGAAGACAACTTGGATATTTCCAGGTAATTGCAGAACCTGTTTCAACCTGAGACCAACTAATTTTACTTCTCTTACCTAAACATTTTCCTCTTTTAGTGACAAAATTAAAAATTCCGCCAACACCTTTTTCATCACCAGCATACCAATTTTGTACCGTTGAATACTTTATTGCGGCATCGTCTAGGGCTATTAGTTCTACTACTGCAGCATGTAGGGTATTTGTATCAAACATTGGGGCTGTACAGCCTTCTAGATAGCTTACAGAACTTGATTCTTCGGCAATTATTAGTGTTCTCTCGAATTGTCCAGAATCACCACTATTAATTCTAAAGTAGGAAGATAGGTCCATAGGACAGGTCACGCCTTTTGGGATATAAACAAAAGAACCATCACTAAAAACAGCAGAATTTAGTGCTGCAAAATAATTATCACCAGCTGGAACTACTGTACCTAAATATTTTTCAATCAAATCTGAGTGATTTTTTACTGCTTCACTGATTGAGCAAAATATAACTCCATGTTCGGCAAGTTCCTCTCTAAATGTTGTAGCTATAGAAACACTATCAAACACAGCATCTACTGCTACATTCGTGAGTTTTTTTTGCTCAGTAAGAGGTATTCCTAATTTGTCAAAAGTCTCAAGAAGTTTGGGATCAACTTCATCCAAACTAGAAATCTTTTCTTTTTGTTTGGGAGCAGAATAATAAATTATATCTTGATAATTGATCTCTTTATATCCTAATTCTGCCCAATTAGGTTCCTCCATTTTTTGCCATTTTTTAAAAGCTTTTAATCTAAAATCAAGAAGATATTTTGGCTCTTCTTTTTTTTCTGAAATTAGTCTGATGATATCTTCATTCAATCCCTTTGCAATTTTTTCAGTTTCAATATCTGTAACGAAACCATATTTGTATGGCTCCTTTACTACATCTTTAACTAAATTTTCGTTAACCATGTTATCAAAAATAACTTATTACAATTAGCTTTATATACTTTAAACGAAAGATACCCCTAATATTGAGTTTTTTCCCTTTATTAAAACTAAAAATTAATGTCTAAACATCTTGATCCCTTTTCAAACTCTTTAAACAAGCAAACTATTCAAGAAATTGATAATTTGGATCTACCAATTAAGCAGAAACATCATGTAAGAATACTTGCTCATTGCCTCCAGATTTTTAAAATTATAACTGAAGATAATAGTTCTGAATTATGTGATAAAAATCCTCTAAGAGAATGGTGTGATAATCAATCCAAAAAATTTGATGATAAAAAATTTAGTGATCTGTTTTATGAGCAATTAGAATCAACTGCAAAAAAGTTAAATACTTTTTCACAAAGAATAGGTAAAAATATTCAGGACTTAGAGATAGATGATTTAGTACTTCTAGTTGAACAAAGTTAGAAATCTCCTTAAATTGATCCCGAAGAAAAAATATATTTTTGTTGAGTCGTTAACAAAATTAGGTAATAAAATTTAAAAAAAAAGAAAATTAATTTACATTCAAACAAATTCTAAAAATTAATTAATCCCTCTATTACCAGTTGTTTTGGGGCGAAATACAAATTTTTAAAATCTTTGAGTAGTCAGAGGATCCTGACGACCGGGCTAAAAGTCACACAATTGCAAAAAAAAAAGAACATACTGATCCCAAACAAAAACGGAGATTTTAAAGTGGCTGATGTGATCAGAAATAAAGATCAATTACTCTCACTAACCCTCAGACAATTACGTCAAGAAGCAAGTAAATTATCAGTACCTCTATACAGTAGGAAAACAAAGGCTGTATTAGTTGACTTAATTCTTAAATATCAAGAAAAATCTCCTACGAAAACAAATATCAGTACATCTCAGCCAAATTCTGCAAATAACTTCGAGTCCAATACCTTTAGCAGTAGTGAAGAAGTTAAAACAAATGTAGTGTTTTTACCCCGGGATCCAGACTGGGCATACGTTTTCTGGCAAATTTCAGATGATGATCGAGAAAAAGCTCAATCTTTGGGAGCAAATAAATTATGTCTACGATTATTTGATGCATCTGGTTTTGATGGAAGTAATCTTAATCAAGGAACACTAAGGGAGATAGCAGTTGATAGCTATAGTACTGAGTGGTACTTACCAATTCCACTTGCAGATAGAGACTATAAGGTTGAATTAGGTTATAAATATGGTTTTAACTGGATGTCATTGGCATTCTCTTCAATAAGTCATGTTCCTGCATCCCATCCATCAGAGCAAATTCTTGACAAATTTGTGCCTTTTAATTTGGATGCTAGTACTGAGTCGATTCCAGAAATTTCAAATCCTGTAGTTCCAGAACAAACCGGTATGCATGAAAGACTATATCAAGCAGCAACTAATATTCCTCGTAGAAGGAAAGTGGGTTCAGAAGAATTTATGGAAAATGTAAATTCAACAAATCTAAATGATAATCTTACTGACTCAGGTGCTGGTAAATGGTCCTCAGGTTTAAATGAATCTGGAAGTGGGATTGTTAAAAATAGATCTTTTTGGCTTGTTGCAGATGCTGAATTAATTGTTTATGGAGCCACTGAACCTTCGGCAAAACTCACAATTGGTGGAGAAGATGTTCCCCTAGCTGCTGATGGAACTTTTAGAATTCAAGTTCCATTTAGAGACGGGACTCAAAAATATGATATTAAAGCGGTTGATGTATCTGGTGAGCAAGAAAAAAGTATATCAATCAAATTTGATAGAACTACTCCACTTGACGATACTAACGAAAAAGATAAAGCTGAGACAGAATGGTTTTAATCACTTAAATTAATGCTGAAAAAAATTGTAGCCTTTACTCCCTTGTTTGGAGCATTAACATTTCCACTTATAGTTCCAATTACAATTTCTAAATTTGGTGTTAACTATGGAATTCTAAGCGCATTATTAATTTCTTCATTATGGTTTATCGCTATGTTAAGAACATCCGAAATGCCTCATTAATTTAGTTAGATTTTTGGAAGTATCTTAAAATTATGACTGAAGTTAGTGTAATAAATATCAATTCTCCCTTCTTAGATCAAAAACCCGGCACCTCTGGTTTAAGAAAAAGCACTTTAAAGTTTCAGCAAAAAAATTATCTAGAAATTTTTATAGAAGCAATTTTACAATCACTGGAAGATTTACAAGTTTCAACATTAGTAGTTGGTGGTGATGGCAGATATGGAAATATTGAAGCAATAGAAAAAATTGTGCAAATATGTGTTGCTCATAAAGTGCAAAAGGTTATTGTTCCAAAATGTGGTTTATTATCTACTCCTGCTACATCACATTTAATTAGAAAAGAGAATGCTATTGGTGGCATTATTCTTTCTGCAAGTCATAATCCTGGAGGGATTGATGGTGACTTTGGAGTCAAGTTGAATATATCTAATGGTGGCCCAGCTCCTGAGATGATTACTAATAAGATATTCAAAGCTTCACAATTACTTACTAGTTATAAAATTTGTAAAATTCAACTACCAAATTTTACTGAATATGGAGCATATTCTTTCGGGGAAACTACCTTAGAAATTATTGATGGATTGAAAGATTATTCTGATTTGATGGAGGAAATTTTTGATTTTGATCAAATTAGTGATTTTTTAAAAAAAGACTTCTCATTAATTTTCGATGCAATGAATGCGGTTACAGGCCCATATGCAACAAATATTTTTGTTGAAAAAATGGGTCTCTCAAATGATTGTGTTATGAATGGTACTCCGTTAAAAGATTTTGGCGGTTTACATCCTGATCCCAATCTTACTTATGCTTCTCATTTAGCTGATTTATTATTAAATAAAAAATCTTATAGTTTTGGTGCTGCTTGCGATGGAGATGGCGATAGGAATATGATTCTGGGAAGTGGATGTTTTGTAAATCCTAGTGATAGCCTGGCAGTGATTACTGCTAACACCAAATGTGTCCCTGGTTATAAAGATGGTATTACAGGTGTAGCACGATCTATGCCAACTAGTTCAGCAGTTGATAACGTTGCGCGTGCATTAAATATCCCTTGTTTCGAGACACCTACTGGGTGGAAATTTTTTGGAAATCTTTTAGATTCTAATTTAATTACATTATGTGGAGAAGAAAGTTTTGGAACAGGTAGTAATCATGTAAGGGAGAAAGATGGATTATGGGCAGTTTTGTATTGGTTACAAGTTTTAGCCGAAAAAAATTGTTCTGTAAGTGATTTGATACAGAGTCATTGGAAACAATTTGGTAGGAATTATTATTCAAGACATGATTATGAGGCAATTCCCTCAAATATTGCTAATCAAATCTTTGGTGATCTAACTTCTAGGCTCGAAAATTTAAAAGGAAGTAATTTTGCTGGTCATTTAGTTCAAGTTGCAGATAACTTTTCATATTTAGATCCTGTGGATGATTCCATAAGTGAAAATCAAGGTTTAAGATTGATTCTTGATGATAATTCACGCATAATTGTACGTCTTTCTGGAACTGGAACTAAGGGTGCAACATTAAGACTCTACTTTGAGAAATTTTTCAATTCTAAACAGAATCTTTCGTTAAATCCTCAAGTCGCTTTGAAACCCCTAATAGATAATTTAGATGATTTGTTAAATATTTCAAAACTTACTCAAATGCAAACTCCTACGGTAATTACATAGACTTTAAAGTAATATTTCTTGATTTAATTTATATGCATTCCGAAAATTTATTTACCAATTATTCTCAAATAGAAAGTAATGCTCCTTTGGCAGATAAGTTGAGACCAAAGAATTTAGACGATTTTTTTGGTCAAAAATCAATCTTAAATGAGAATTCGCTCTTAAGGAGTGCCATATTAAACGATAAGATTAGTAATTTTATTTTTTCTGGCCCTCCTGGTGTGGGGAAAACTACTTTAATTGAAATTATTGCTTTTAATACGCGTTCAAAATTAATTAAATTAAACGCTGTATTATCAAGTATCAAAGAATTAAGAAATGAAATCGCTAATGCAAAAGAAAGATTAATAAATACAAAAAGAAAAACAATTTTATTTATCGATGAGGTGCATAGATTTACATCTGTGCAGCAAGATGCTTTATTACCCTCAATAGAGAATGGAACTATAACTTTTATAGGTGCTACAACTGAAAACCCCTTCTTTGCAGTTAATAAAGCGCTTGTTAGTAGGTCTCGCATTTTTACATTAATTCCTTTAAGTGAAACTGATTTGAAGAAAATTATAAAAAAAGTTATAAGTTACTATGCAAAACTTAAGGAACCAAAAAAGGTTTGTTTAACTCAGGATGCAATAAATCATTTAATTAAATTTTCTGGTGGTGATGCAAGAACACTAATCAATGCATTAGAGATGGCAATAGGAACAACTGATGAAAATGAAGCTGAAGAAATTAATATTAATCTCTCAATTGCAGAGGATGCAATTCAAAAGAAAAATATTGTTTACGATAAAAATGGTCAAAATCATTACGATATAGTAAGTGCATTTATTAAGTCCATTAGAGGTTCTGATCCAGATGCAACTTTATTTTGGCTTGCAAATATGCTGGAAGCTGGCGAAGATCCTAATTTTATTTTTAGAAGACTTCTTATATCTGCCAGTGAAGATATTGGGATTGCTGATCCTAATGCCATAGTAGTTGTACAATCGTGTTGTAATGCTTTTGATAGAGTTGGTTTTCCAGAGGGATTATATTTTTTAACACAAGCTTCCTTGTATTTAGCTATTTCTCCAAAAAGTAATAGTACGAAAAAGATTTTTAAAGCAATTGAAACATTCAAATCTATCAATGCTTATGAAGTTCCAAGTCATTTAAAAAATAATTCTAATAGTTATGTTAATCCTCATAATTATCCAGGAAATTGGGTCGCACAAGAATATCTTCCCATAGCTGTACGAGGTTTAAAAATATGGGAACCAAATAATAATGGATGGGAAAAAATTAAATATGATGAATTGCTTAGAAGAAAAGAAAACTAAAAATTTTTCGAACAACAAATAATCTCAGTATTAAAAGAAGTTTTTTCTTCGTAGGCTAAAGCTATAGTCCAATTATGAAAATTAATTTGAGAATAATGTAAATGTAAGTTTTTCTTATTATGTATTAACTCTTTTGGTTTTTCAAAATATTGCCAATGATTTATGTCTTTAGATAATCTTCCATGATCCCATTTTATTGCTGCTTCAACAGCACACCATTGATTTAAAATCATATTCTTGGTCATATTCTTATTTTGAATTGATTTATTGGTATGAAAAAAATATTTTTCTGCAAATTTTACATGGTTAAAATCTCTATCTTTTCTCTCAATATCTATCCCAATTTTGTTTTTGTGCCAGACTATAGTTACGGCATCTTTGCAATGACTTAAACTTATATTTCCCATGCCAAGAGCTAATTTTGGAGGTTTTCCAGGATGGGCATTTATAGGAATTTCTAGGGGATCTAAATCAAAAAGGGTTGATAGTGATTTTCTTAAATAAGCCCTTGTTTCTAAATAAACCTTTGATCTTAAACCTGATAGTTTTTTCGCAGTTTTAATTTCCTCTATCGTTACGACATCTTGTACTCCTTTAATCTCATAAAACCAAATTTTTGGTATTTTATATTTATACTCATTTAATAATTTCAATGGCTCTTAAGGTTGGTGACAAAGCACCAGAATTTAAATTAAAAGATTCTTTTGACAAAGAAGTCTCTCTTAATGATTTTAAAGGTAAAAGAATAATACTATATTTTTATCCAAAAGATAATACTCCAGGCTGTACTAAAGAAGCCTGCAATTTTAAGGAAAATTGGGATTTACTCCAGAAAAATAATATAGTTGTTCTTGGTATCAGTAAAGATAATGCAGTTTCTCATCAGAAGTTTATAGAAAAATTTAATTTACCTTTTATTCTTTTAACTGATCCTGAACCTTTTAAAGTTTCTTCTGATTATGACAGCTATGGACTTAAGAAATTTATGGGAAAAGAATATATGGGAATGATGAGAAATACATTTTTGATTGATACTGACGGAAAAATTGAAAAAATCTACTTAAAGGTAAAAGCAGCAATAATGGCTGATCATATAATTGCAGACCTCCGATTACAGTAACTGCTAGAGAGATAGGTGGTGCATGATCATTCCTTCCATAACTAAATTAGGGGAATTGATAATATTTGTTTTCTGAGTTTTTAGATATTTTGTAAGGAATTGAGAGTCTCCTCCACAGGTAATCAAGACATCCTTGAGTGGATTAAATGAACTAATAATAACTTCAGTAAGAGAGTTGATTACCCCTTTCAAAATTGCTTCTTCTGTATTCATTAAAAAATCTTTGGTTGGGATATCATATTTTTTGGGAACTTTGAGGTTTTTTGTGTTTTGTTCCATTGATTTTAATTGTGTCAGTAAACCTGGGATAAGTTGACCACCGATGATAGATCCATTTGGATTTAATTTTGTTATTGATAATATTGTTCCAAAATCTGCAATTAGCAAATCTTTTTTTAAAGGGTTTGCAATAATATTTAAAGCTGCAAGAGACGCAAGAGCTCTATCAACTCCAAAATAATCAGGGAGATTTGATAACCTAATATCTTTGGTTTTTATTTCATTTTCCTCTTTCAGCAAAAAATTTGGTAATTTTCCTACAGAAGCCCAAATTAACCTATCTAGATCTATATTTTCTGGAACTTTTTGCTCTTTTTGGGTATGGAAGAATTTAGATTGATTTTTAGAATATTTAGCCCAATGAAGCCTACTATTGCCCACTAATAAAAAATTTGTATCTGAGATCATTTTTTTATGATCAATTTAATTATTAGTGTGTATTCCACACTCTTGTTTAATCCCCCCAAATCTTGTTGCTCTTCCTTTTGTTTTATTACCATCAGGAGTGCTTGAGTGCCAATCACCTACAGTAGAATAACCTTTGCTGAAAAGTGGATGGGCAGGTAAATTATTCTCTTTCATATAATAAAAAATATCTTTATTTGTCCAATTTAATAAAGGCCTTAGAGAAAGTCTTTGACGAATTAGGTCCAAGAATTTCATTTCTTTTCTATTTTCTGTTTGGCTTGATCTAACACCGCTTGCCCAACAGTTAATTTTATATTTTTCTAGACCATTTTCCAAAGGTTTTATCTTTCTCAAATCATGATACTTATCTAAATCACTCGCTTTATTTGTTTCCCAAAGTTTTCCGTGTATAGTCTCCATTCTTGCTGGGGATAATTCACTTTGCAGAACTTCTATTTCTAAAGATAAATCGACAATAAGTTTTTCAGCATAATGGTATGTTTCTGGAGGTAAATAACCTGTATCTATCCAAAATATTTTGATTTTTTTTTGTAGACATAATTTACTGACCATATTTAAAAGGACTGATGACTGTATACCAAAACTTGTTGTAATTGCGAATTGATTATCAAACTCTTTATAACCCCATGTAAGCATTTCTTGAGCAGTCATATCTCTTAGCTCTTGATTATATTTATTTATTAATTCAGGTTGAATATCTTTTTGGATGTTTTCAATCATTCTTAAAGTTGGTTATGAGATGAATGTTATTTCACTTAATTTGAAAATTCTTCGTATTATTTAATAATACATTTATGGATAACAATATTTCGCTAATGAAAGCAATACAAAAACCAATAGTAATAGTTGGAGCAGGTTTCGCAGGTATGACAGCTGCTTTGAATATAAAGAATCTTAATCCTTCCTTACCTGTTATTGTAGTCGATTCTGCATCCAACTTTATATTTAAACCTTTAATGTATGAAGTTTTAAGTAAAGAAATAAGACTTTGGGAAGCCACGCCAAAATTTGCTAATATTTTTTCTGATGCAGGTATAACTTTTTTAAAAAATTGTTTAACAAAGATTTCCTTCAAAGAAAATATACTTGAATTTAGTGACGAATTAAAATTAAGTTTTCAATATCTTGTAATTTGTACAGGTTCTATACCAAATACTTTTTTGATAAAAGGTGTAGAGGAAAATTGTTATTTTTTTAATGATTTTCATGATCTAAATAAAGTAAAATCCTTTTTAAAAGAATCACAAAAAACTTTGCTTCATAAAAAGTTATTCATAGTTGGAGGTGGTCCCTCTGGCATTGAGTTAGCATGCAAAATTAAAGATATATACAAAGATCAATTTGAAATTAATGTGATAGAAAGATCTAATGAAATACTTAGTAGAAACAAAATTTTCAATAGGGAACAAGCAGAGACCGCATTAGAAAAAAGAAAAATCAATGTTCTTTTAAACACCACAGTTAAAGAAGTCTCAGAAACTAGAATTATTATTTCCAGTGAGGATGGGATAACTTCTTTGGATAAAGATATTGTTATTTGGACTGCAGGTGTTAAACCCAACTTGTCTTATTTGCAAACTGATGAAATAACAAAAAAATTTGGAAGAATTTTAGTTAATAATAATTTGCAAATAGAAAACCATAATAACTGTTTTGCTATCGGCGATATTTCGATCATTGCAGGGATGGAGGATCTACCCATAACAGCTCAGGTTGCGATGCAGGAAGGAAATCATCTCGCTAAAAATCTAGAACTATTAATTCAAGGAAAAGATCCTTTACCTTTTGAATTTCAAGATAATGGTGAAATGATTAGCTTAGGAATAGGGGAAGCTTCAATTGCGGGGCTTGGGGTTACTTTATCGGGAAAATTAGCTTTTGAGGCAAGAAGACTTATATATGCTTCCAAGTTGCCTGATATTAATGAAAGTTTAAAATCTGCATATTCATGGATATTCCACAAAAAATCTATTTTTCAGAATTTTCTTAAAAAAGATAATTTCAATTAAACTTTTTTGAAATATTGTTTTTGGGTATATTGAGTTAAATAAGTCTCATATGAATTTAATTGCAGTTGTTAGTAATAATTATTATGCGTTTATAACGGTAGTTGTTTTAATGATGTCAATAATTTTGTTTATCAAAAATACTATTGCGCCAGAATTGACTGGTTTGTTATGTGTTGGAATTTTTATAACTACAGGGGTTCTTTCCCCTGAGAAAGCTTTAGCTGGATTTGGTAGCCCTTCCTTAATAACTCTGATGGGTTTATTTGCAGTTTCCTCTGCATTATTTAAAAGTGGTGCCTTAGACAGAGTAAGAGAATTGATTTCTTCTGAAAGTATTAGAACTCCAAGGAAATTAATTTCATTAATAGCTTTTTTGATTGCTCCAATATCCGGAATTGTACCTAATACTCCAGTAGTAGCATCCTTGTTACCTTTAATTGAAGGTTGGTGCGAGAGGAGAAATATATCACCATCTAAAGTTTTATTACCTCTTTCTTTTGCTACTTTGCTGGGTGGAACTCTGACATTATTAGGTAGCTCAGTCAATCTTCTTGTAAGTGATATTAGTCAGCAATTAGGTTATGGAGCTTTGGAATTATTTAGTTTGACTGCAATTGGAATTCCTGTGTGGCTGATAGGTACAACCTATATGATTATAGTTTCTGATCTGCTTTTACCAGATAGAGGGAGAGATAAGGATTTCATTAAAAATGGCGATATGAATATTTACTTCACTGAAGTTACTATTCCCTCTTCATCAGAATTAGTTGGACAATCTGTTAGAAATAGTAGATTGCAAAGACGATTTGACGTTGATGTTCTTGAGTTGCAACGCAATGGAAAAGTTATTCTTCCTCCTTTGGCAGATAGAAAGATTGAACCGGATGATAGATTAATAATCCGAGTTACAAGAGCTGACTTATTTAGACTGCAGCAGGAACACACAATTTTATTAGGAGAGAATAAAACATCATTTGGAGGAGCTAATGTTTTTTCAGATGATGAAGGTACTAAAACCTTTGAAGCCTTGTTACCAGCTGGCTCAACTTTAGCTGGTGCTAGTTTGAGAGAATTAAGATTTAGGCAGCGGCATAATGCAACAGTTTTGGCATTGAGAAGAGGTCAGCAAACTGTTCAGGAGAGATTAGGCCAAGCTGTTTTAAGGGCAGGAGATGTTTTGTTATTGCAAGCCCCGTTAGATTCCATAAGAGGTTTGCAGGCCAGCAATGATTTGCTTATTTTAGATCAATTCGAAGATGATTTACCTGTCTTGATTAAAAAGCCTATATCGATTGCAATTGCAATAGGAATGGTGGTTTTGCCTTCGTTGACTAATATTCCATTAGTAGGTTCAGTTCTTTTGGCAGTTATTGCAATGGTTGCTTTTGGATGTTTAAGACCTGCAGAAATACAAAAATCAATTAGGTTGGACGTTATTTTATTATTGGGATCTTTATCATGTTTTAGTGTTGCTATGCAAGTCACAGGATTAGCAGATTTAATAGCAGTTAATCTTAATTTTGCTCTTAATGGAATGCCTCTTTATTTTGCACTAGTCGTAATTTTTGTATCTACAGTTATTCTTACCCAATTTATCAGTAATGCTGCTTCGGTTGCTTTGATTTTGCCTGTTGCTATTGAATTCTCAAGTGTTTTAGGCATTTCACCTAGCGCTTTAATAATGCTTGTTCTATTCGGAGCAAGTCAATCTTTCTTGACACCAATGGGTTATCAAACAAATTTAATGGTTTACGGTCCTGGAAGATATAGATTTTTTGACATCGCAAAATACGGAGCTGGATTAACACTTATAATGTCTTTTACAGTGCCAGCATTGATAATTTTAAATTTCAGATAAATAACGTGAAATTCACAAGTAATGTTTATAAGTTAAAAGATGCTTACAGAAAACTATCTGTACCTCAATTTACTATTGTTACGGGATTGTTTATTATTTTTTTTGGAACTTTGATTTTGAGTTCTCCATTATGTTCATCTTCAAATGTTGGTTTGTGGGAAGCATTTTTTACATCTACTTCTGCTATAACAGTTACTGGATTAACCATAATAGATATTGGTGTTGATTTAAATTTCTTTGGCCAAGTATTCTTGGCTTTTATGCTTTTATCAGGTGGTCTAGGATTAATGGCTATTACGACATTTTTACAAGGTTTTGTTGTAAAGGGCACAAAGTTAAAAACTAGATTAGATAAAGGAAAGACTCTAGATGAATTTGGAGTTGGAGGAATTGGTCGAACTTTTCAAAGTATTGCTATCACTGCAACTTGTATCATATCTTTTGGCGCAATTGTCTTATATTCTTTTGGATTTGTAGATATTCAAAATAATTGGGAAAGACTTTGGTCTTCTATCTTTCACAGCATATCTGCATATAACAATGCAGGTTTTTCTTTATGGTCTAATAGTCTCCAAGACTATAGAACAAATTTTTTGGTTAATATTGTGTTTATTTTTCTCATTGTCATGGGTGGACTGGGATGGAGGGTTATTGATGATATTTGGAGTAATAAAAAAAATCTTTCATATAAAAAATTGAGCCTTCATTCCAGATTAGTTATTAGGACAACTTTGTCTCTAATATTATTCGGATCATTAGGATTCTTTCTCACTGAATCATTGCTAAATAGTCAATTTTTTAATGATTTGAATTTGTTTGAAAGGTTATTATCATCAATCTTTGAAACAGTGAGTGCAAGAACCGCAGGCTTTACAAATTATCCGATCTCCTTGAACTCTATCTCAGATACTGGTCTATTATTATTAATGACGCTTATGTTTATTGGAGCAAGCACTGGAGGTACTGGTGGAGGGATAAAAACAACTACATTTATTGCTTTAATGGCTGCAACTAGATCAACTTTAAGAGGTCAGAAAGATGTAATTATTAGCAATAGATTAATTTCAGATAAAGTTATTCTAAAGGCAGTTGGAATCACTGTTGGTTCTTTGCTTTTCGTTCTTTTAATGGCAATGCTGCTCAGTACAACTAATACGTTTGTTAAAAAAGAATCTTTCACATTCCTAGAAATTTTGTTCACTTGCATATCTGCATTTGCAACAGTTGGCTTTGATATTGGTTTAACTGCAAAATTAAATCATTTTGGCCAATTTATTCTTATTGTCGGTATGTTTGTGGGCAGACTTGGTATCCTTTTGCTACTAAGTGCACTTTGGCAGGCTCTTTACAAGAGTAGAATAGATAGACAAAAGAGAATTGGCTATCCTAGGGCTGATCTTTATGTTTAGGATTGACTGAGTTTTATTATGGCTGATTGGTGGCAGTGGTCTCAAAAGAAAGAAAATGAAGCCCTCACTTTTGCAGTTGTTGGCGTTGGAAGATTTGGAACTGCTGTTTGTAGAGAACTTTTAAGTAATGGTGCAGATGTTTTGGCTGCAGATTTTTCGGAAAAAGCTATTGATGATTTGAGACAATTGGAACCTTCGATAGAAGCTAGAGTTGTAGATTGTACTGATGAAGAGTCTATGAAGGAATCTGGAATACTTGAAATGAATACTGTTGTAGTTGGTATAAGTGAACCTATTGAAGCAAGTATAACTACAACACTTATTGCCAAGGATAGTGAAGGTAGCAAAGTGAAAAGAGTAATAGCAAGGGCTACGAGTGACTTGCACGAAAAAATGTTAAAAAGGGTTGGTGCAGACAAAGTTGTTTTCCCTTCCAGAATGCAAGGAGAAAGATTAGGTTTAGAACTAGTTAGACCAAATCTAATTGAAAGATTGGAACTAGATAACCAAACTGGGATAGATGAAATAACTGTTCCAGAGGAATTTATTGGAAGATCTTTAAGAGATTTAAATTTGAGAAAAAATTATTTAGTCAATGTTCTCGCTGCAGGACCAGCTGAAGAGTTAACAGTTAATCCGCCAGCAAAATATATTTTGGAAAGAGGAAATATTTTGGTAGTTATGGGAAAAACTGTAGACTTACAGAAATTGCCTCAGAATTAATTATTTTTAATCAGATTTTTTATAGTATCGAATCCTTTGAGAAGCTCTTTTAAATCTTTTGACGCTTTGCTTTTCAAGTTCGTCTCTAAATTTATCGGTATTTAAATTATTTTCTGAGAAAAGTGATTTGTCCTCTTTTTCAAAGTATTTTTTTATTCCTTCTTGTATTAATACTTTTGCCATATTACTAACTGTCCTAGATTCATTACTGGCTAAAATAGTCAGCTGATCACATATTAATTCTGGAAGAACTACTTGAATTCTAGGGGATTTCGGCTTCCCATTTGTGGAGTTTTGACGGGTAGCCATGAGGCAAAGTGTATAACTGTTACTTATTAGTATACACAGTTAGTCAAGGATACTATCTTTGTGTATATTATTAGTAAGGAAACATATGTCCGTATCAACTAATTGTTTTTAGTTTTTTTTGCCCCATGAAAAATTCAACAAAAATTGATTCACCCAAAAGGTCTATAATTGATAAAAAGAAAAAAAGATTAGTTAATTCTGATTCTCACGATAATGAAAATAGTGATGTTTTGGTATCAGCTGTAATTAGTCCATATTTGTTAACTCATCTTCACCATATTCTTCAACAGTCTGAGTATTATGCTCAAAAGGATGGTAGAAAATCTCACGCAGCTAACTTTGCAAAACTAAGAAAGGTTTTATGTTTAGATGCAAGAAGTATGGTAGATGCATCAGCAAAAGAAATAAAAGATCCGGAAAATGATTTATCTATTAATAAATATAATGAACAAAATGTAGCTTGAAGTAATAATCTATTAATAAATAGATCTTAAAAAACATGTCCAGTAATGCTGAAAAGCTCTATAAGTTAATAGCAAATGACTCCAAAAAGAAACAAAGTTTGTTTTTGACAGCCTTAACTAATCCCAAAAAAGCCTTAGATAAAATATGTGATATTGGCAACGAATTAAATATTTCTGTCACCAAAGAAGAGGTTATAGAATATTTGAGTACTATTGACGACGAGGCAACTAAAATGTGGCTAGTTAAGGCTCGAGGAGGTCTTTAGGAAAAGGTTTAGAATAATTATTGTTTTGATTCGTAATAGGTTTTATTCTTTTGTTGTAGCCACCTCCACCAGCTAGAGTCCAAAAAAACCAATAACTTGGAATTGCAAGAGCTGCAGCTATGAAAATTACTACAATTTGTTCTATTCGTTTCATGATCCAATTTTATTCCACAAAATATTTTTTAGTAAATAAGCCTCAGAATTTGTAAATTCTATTTTTAAAACAGTGATTAGATTTGAAGGTGTAAGCAAAATTTATTCTACAGATATTGTTTTAAAAAATATTAATTGGGAGATTAAGAAAGGAGAAAAAGTTGGTTTAGTTGGTTCCAATGGTGCAGGTAAATCAACCCAATTTAAGATTTTAATTGGAGAGGAAGATCAAACAAGTGGAACGATCATCAAAGAGGGAAATCCTAAAATTGCACATTTAAAACAGGAGTTAGATTGTAACTTGAATTGTTCAGTGAGAGAGGAATTAGAAAGTTCTTTCAAAGATATACAAATTGTTGCCATTAAACTTTTAGAAATTGAGAATAAAATGAAATCATTAGATTTCAAAAAGAATTCCGATGAACTGGAAACATTAGTCAATCAACTCGCAAAATATCAAGCAAAATTTGAAGTCTTAGGTGGCTATAAAATGCAATCTGATGTAGACAAAATATTACCAAAACTAGGCTTTTCTATCGAAGATGCTGATAAATTAGTTGGTAATTTTTCAGGTGGTTGGCAGATGAAAGTTGCACTAGGAAAAATAATTTTACAAAAACCTGATTTACTTTTACTTGATGAACCAACAAATCATTTAGATTTAGATACTATTTTCTGGCTGGAAGAATATTTATCTTCGCTTAAGATTGCAATTATTATTATTAGCCATGATAGGTTTTTTTTAGACAAATTATGTAAAAAAATAATTTTTATAGATAGAGGAATAGCTGAAATATATAATGGTAACTATTCTTTTTTTGTGGAACAGAAATCTTTAAATGAAGAATCACAAAATAAAGCATATCAATTACAACAAAAAGAAATTGAGATGCAGAAGAAGTATATAGATAGATTTAGAGCTAGTGCAACTAGAAGTTCTCAAGCAAAGAGTAGAGAAAAACAATTAAAAAAGATTTCTAAAATTGAAGCGCCCATAGCAAAAGCAAAAAGTCCTGCTTTTAATTTTCCAGAGTGTCCTCGCTCAGGAAAATTAGTGCTAAATATCAAAAATTTATCTCATAGTTATGAAGACAAAATTCTTTTTTTAGATGTTAATTTAAAGATTTCTTCGGGGGATAAAATAGCAATATTAGGACCTAATGGCTCCGGTAAATCTACATTGCTGAAAATTATTATGGAAAAAATATCCCCTGAAATTGGAGAAATTAATCTTGGTAAACATAATATAATTACTAGCTATTATGAACAGAATCAGGCTGAAGCTCTTTCACTTGAGGAAAGAGTTATTGATTTAATATGTAATAAATCTCCAGAATGGTCTCAAAAAAAAGTAAGAACATTTTTAGGAGGTTTTGGTTTCCAAAAAGAAACTGTTTTTAAATATATTAAACAACTTAGTGGAGGAGAAAAGGCAAGATTAGCATTGGCTCTTATGATCATGAATCCAAGTAATTTTCTTTTATTAGATGAGCCAACTAATCATTTGGATTTGCAATCTAAAGAAAATTTAGAATTAGCAATTAATAATTATAAAGGTTCATTATTAATAATTTCTCATGATCGATATTTTATTTCAAAGGTTGCAAATAGAATTGTAGAAATTAAAGATTCAAAGTTATTTTCATATGATGGTAATTACGAATATTTTTTAGAAAAAAAATGAAAATCACAAAAGATTAGTAATTAATAAATATTTATTTTTGCAGAAAGTTTGAATACTTTTAAAAAAGTTTACATTTAGCTAGGCAAGATCACTCATTTATCTTTACATAGTTTACTGTTCTTGTTTAATCTTAAAAATACAAAAATAATTTTTAATAATTTAAATGAAAAATTATGATTTTCAAGAAAAACTGTTTCCAATTTCTGATCCTATTGAAAGTTATTTCGAATGCATTTCAACCTGTGATATAAAAGATGGTAATTGTATTTCTAGATGTGTGGAAATACTTAAAGAGAATGACGTTTGAAACTTTTAGTTATTTTGTAGATTAGTAATATCAGTTGGTATTACTTTTAACATAATAAATTTATTTCTACGTTTCAATAATATTTTTATTTGTTTATTAATACCATTTTTAGTTATTTGGTTAATAACATCTGAAACTTTCTGAATATTTTTATTACCCACTTTTATGATTATGTCATTTACTTTGATTCCACTCTTTTCAGCTGGACTATTTGGTACTACATAACCAACTTTTACGGAACTATTATTTGTTTCAGAATTACTGTCATCTATTAGGCTTATACCAATCATAGGATGTATTACTTTTCCATTATTTATTAGCTGATATGCAATTTCCTTGGCTTTATTAATTGGGATTGCGAAACTTAAACCTGCTCCTGGACCTGATCTGATCAAGGTATTAATACCAATTACTTCTCCATTACTATTCAGTAGTGGACCTCCTGAATTTCCGGGATTGATAGCAGCATCAGTTTGAATTAACTCAAGTTTTTTATCGTATATTCCTAGTTGAGTGACGTTTCTTTTTATATTGCTGATAATACCAAGTGTAACTGTGTTTTCCAGTCCGAATGGATTTCCTACTGCGATTGCCCAATCACCAACTTTAATTTTTGCTGAATCGCCCAACTTTGCTTTTGGCCAAGGCCCTTTCCCTTCAATCTTGAGCACAGCTAAATCAGTAAAAAAGTCTTGCCCTATGAGTTTTGCTTTTAATTTTTCCCCATTGGTTAAACCAACAATTACCTTATCCGATTCATTTACAACATGAGCATTAGTCATTACAAGTCCGTCTGCGAATATAAACCCACTTCCTTGGTTTTGCTCTATCCTTGGCTGATTATCGTTAGGTAAGTCTAATCCAAAAAATCTTTCAAAATATGGGTCTATAAATAGTTGAGAATTTTTTGGAAACTTTCTTTTTTTAATATATCTTTGAGTATCAATTGTCACAACAGAAGAACCAGTTTTTTCTACAGCTTTAGTTATGAATGATTTGTGTGAATACGTATTATTTTCATTAAATCTTGGATTAGTTAATGGTCCAGATATTATATTTGAAGGACATATAATACCAATTGTGATTGCTGAGGAGAATAATAACTTCTTGTGTCTGTAAAGTTTCAATTTTGATTTTTTTATATTCTATGAATGAATTAAATACACATTATTTATGTAGTTTTAATATAACTACTAAAAAAAATTTATATAGTTCAGAGAAAAATTTATTAACTCAAAATAGCTAATTTTCTTTTTTTCGGGCTATGATATTAATCATATATCCAATTGATTTATAAGTTTGATGTCCATTTTATTTCCAATTATATATTCTGCAGCCTTAACTTATTTAGTTTGGAAAGCTTTTAAAGTGATGTCGAATGGTTGGGGTATCTCTGGGACAGAGAAAAAACGTTTCAGTAATTCTAACCTTCAACAAAAAAAGTACACAATACATCCAGAACTATTAGATAAATCAGGAAACATAACTGAAGAGGAATTATTAACAGTAAGATTTTCAAATGATAATGACTCTACCCTAGAAGAAAAGGGTTCAAAAACTGATTAATTGAATTCAAAATTTAAGGTAAAAAAATTGGAATTAAGAACAAAAATTGTCTCAGCGGTCATAAGATCTCTTAAGTTGCCACCAAGGTTTAGATTAAAAATGGTTAAAGAAGATCCTGTTAGGCTTGAACTAAGCCTAACTCCTTCTTATGGTAAAAATCCAATTATTGTTGGTATAGTAGAGTCTTTAGACTTAGTCGCTCGAAGAGATAGAGAAGGTAGATTACCCAGAGATCTTCAAGGAACTTGGGATTGGACCGTAAGACATGGAAAAGTAAGTACTGGAGGGTGGAATCCTATGCTAAAGGAAGCCTTGCAAACAATGTTTGAAACAGGACTGCCCGCAATTGTTTATGAGGAATTAACTGGAGATGAGTATCGACCAGTTGATGGTGTGAGACATATTAAATAATTAATTATTTTTCATAAATCCTTCCTCAAAACGTTAAAATAGTTAGAAAGACGATTTAGTTAATTATGAACGATGAAAATCAACCAAGATTTGGATTTGTAAATTTTGCTGAAACTTGGAATGGCCGTATGGCAATGATGGGCATTCTGATTGGTCTTGGTACTGAATTAATTACTGGTCAAAGTATCCTTAGACAAATTGGAATAGGTTAAATTCTTATTTAATTTCTTCTGCCTTAACTTCAATAGTACTTTCACTAGGTTTTTTATCTAATTCATTTCTATTACTAATATCCTTTAAATCTGAATCAAAATTACTAAATGTATTAATTTTTGAATTGTAAAAGTTGAATCCTATAAAAACTAAAATTAATAATAAAAGAGGAATAAGAAATAACAGCAGTAGTATGTTTCCTAGAAAGCTTATTAAAAAGTTAATCCCAAAAATAGGAATAACTATAAGTATGATTAAAGAATAAGTAAGGAGAGTTTTATTGACTTTAAGAAAATAATTCATACTATTTATTATGTCTTATTCTTCTTTTATTTACTAATGACATACTAGCAATAACTACACTCCAGCACTGTCCAAAATATAAAATCACACCTAAAAGCCAGACCCATAAAGTAAGTACGAGAAAACCTCCAATAAAACCATATGCTTGAAATCTTGCGCCAAGAGAAAGAATACTTTTACTAACTGCCAAATTCAAAGTAGTTAGTCCAATTCCAATAAGAATAGATCCTGGCAAAAGTGGTTTTAAAGGGACTTTTCTGCTAGGCAATAGGGCTTGTAATAAAAGAGCCATTAAAGAAAAGCCAATTAGTGGGATTGCAAATTGACCAACTTGTAAAAGGGGTAACTTTAGCAATAAATCAGAAATTAGATTATTAGATTTTGAGAGATTTTCTAAAACGTTACTTGGTATCATCCTAAGATTTGCACTAATCTGATCTAATACCATTAAGAATCCTATAAAGAATACTATTAAAAAAGCTTCAATTCTATTGCGGAGAAACCTCGAAGCTTGCTCTCTCCATGCAGCATTTACTTTTTTAGAAGGAAGTTCGTCTTCCCATAGCCTATCTGAACCTCTTTGTAGAGATAAATATGCATTTCCTGCTGTAAATAGCAAGAACATAGCTCCTAGAATACCTGCTCCAAAACCTTGATCAATCAAATTAAATAATGTAGTTTCTACTAATTCAACTACCGAAGGAGGTAAAACCTGAGCAGCAACAGAAATTATTTGTTGATCTAATCCCTCCTGTTTGCCTAGGAACCATGATGCTATGGAAAGAGAAATTAAAAGAATCGGAAAAAATGATTGTAGTGTGTAGTAAGCAAATGCAGCACTTAAATCAATACAATCAGATTTGCTCCATCTCTCACATGCTCCCCAAAAACTTTTTAGTACCCATGCTAAGCTGCGCTGCATATTGATTTTCTTCAAATATTTATCTTATGTATTTTGCTTATTGTATCTAATTACAAAATATTTCAAGCAATTATTTCTTAATGAAGCAACTATTTTTCTAATAATAAATTACCCCATGGCTTTAAGATTTTGATTTTTTCTAAAGATCTACAAGCAATTAATGGAAAATTAACACTGCTCAAGTTTTGTCCTGAAACTAAATTTAAAGGATCTGTTTCTAACCACTCTATAGAACAATTAAGTTCTTCTAATAACAACCAGGCAGCTGCAATATCCCATATCTTGGGGGTTGATTCTATTGCTCCAAAAGTTTGACCCATCGCTACACTTGTTAGATTTAAGCTCGATACACCTAAGAGTCTAATTTTGCCAGGAAATATTGAGTTTGGTTTTTTCTGGAGAATTTTTATAGATCTACTACATAAAGAAACGCATTCACTATTATGATTATTGTTGTTAGGGTCTATTTTTTGGTTATTTAACCAAACACCTTTACCTTTAATAGATACAAACTTTTTTTTCAACGTAGGGATTATTAAAAAAGAAGATTGAGGTTTACCATCCACAAACCTTGCGACTGATATAGACCAGTATGGAATACCTGCAGCAAAATTTGTTGTCCCATCAAGTGGATCAACCACCCAATATGCTTTTGTATTGGGAATGGACTTACCCCCTTCTTCACTAAGGACTCCCTCATCTGGAGCGATTGAAGCTAGAGAATCTACAATTGTTTTGTCACTCCATAAGTCACAACTTGTTATTAATGACCCGTCTGCTTTATTGCTGGCACTAATATTTCCAAAATCTTTTATTTGACGTTGACTAACTATTTCAAATAGAGAATCTAATTCACTTAGTTGCTTATTAGTTAAAGTTGTTGGATTCATCTTGAAATATTGCAAATAGATTCGCTATCTTTAATTTTATTATTATTGTTATCCAAACAACTTTTACTTATTTCAAGAAAAGTTAATCTTTCTAATTCATCTAAATTCAAATTGTAATTATATAGAGCATTAATATTTTTTGCTTTTGCATTACTTAATTCATTTTGCCTTACAAGTACATCTTTGAGAGTTGATATGCCAACATCATATCTAAGTCTAGAAAGTCTTACAGACTCTTTACTAGATTCAATTTCTTTAAGAGAAGAAATTATTTTCTGTTCATTTAATTTGAGATTCAAATAGGCTTTACTAATATTTGTGGTCAAAACATTTTTTAGATTTTTATAAGTATATTCCTCAGATTCTGCATCTGCTATTTTTGATTTGTAAGAGTTCTTATTCTGTCCGCCATTAAAAATATTCCATGCAAAATTTAAACTTATTGTATTTGTATAGTTAGATCCAGATTTTTCAGAGTCAATATTACTGGAAAGAGAGTCCCCCTTTGAAAAAGTACTTGCTAAAGTGTTGCTGATATAAATTTTTGGCTTATTTTGAGATAAAAAACTTTGTGCTTGACTCTTTTTAATAGATTGTTGAAGAAGGATGTTTTTCAAAGAAAGATTTTGATCTAAACCTTCATTAATATTTTTATTTAATCTATGATTCCAGAAACCTATTAGATTTTGCTCTTTATTAGTTTCAAAATCCCCATTTATGTTAAGAATCTCTTTGAGAGAAATTGTATTAATTTCATGTTCTATTTTCTTTTCATTAAGAGATTGTTTATCTCGAGATAATTGAGCTTCTGCTTCAAGAACTTCAAATTTTGTACCAATTCCAGCATCTAACTTTGCTAAAGCGTTATCTAAACTTGTATTTGATAAATTAAGTGTAAATTTTTTATTTTGAATATCTTGATATGACTTTTGGTATTTGTGGTACCTTATCCTTGCTTCTTGAATTAAATCTTTTTTCTTAATCTCATAATTATTTTCTGCAATTTTGTAATTTTCTTTCGCAATTTTGATTTCCGGTCCTCTAAGGGGATCAATTAAATTCCATTTGATATTTAGAGAGGGATTAGCACTATATTGTGATGTTTTTAAAGTCGTTGAATTGCTACTGTGTTTTTTGCCTGCGACATATTTTGGCAATCCATTTGCTTGAAAATCTAAGGATGGATATCTTTGAGCAATTTGACTGGAAAGATTAAAGCTTGCAGAGGTAACTAGATTTTTTAATGATCTTAACTCTTGATTATTTAAGACAATTTCTTCTATTTCTTGATAACTAATAAAAGGCTTGTTTGGTTTTTCTTCTAAAACACTATCAATATAATCTTTGGTTTCGCTAGATAGTACATTGATGGAATTTATACATAGAGCGAGAGGCAAAAATAAGATCGGATTTATTACTCTTCTAAGCATGTTTTATAGTATCAGTGTTATTCGATTGACCAACCAAAGTATTAATAATATCATTTGAATCATCAAGAACGTGAATTTTGGTCTTTAATTGATTTTCCACGTCTTTAATATTTTTATCATCTAAAAATAAATCAGTATTAAGTTTTAACATAATTGATGGTATGTAAATAGCTTCTCCTAAATCCTTATTTTTCAAACCGTCAATTAGATCTTCTCCAGTAAGAAGACCAGTTACAACTTGCTCTTGTCCCCAATAAATACTTGGTAAACCATATAAATTAATTTTCAAACCATCTATTAAGTTTAATTTTTTAACTGTAGGAATTAAGGCTTCATAAACTAATTTACCAACAATCCAACTAACTTTCTTTGGCTGTTTTACTTTTTGAGGGAGGTTGTTAGATTTCTCACTTAATATCTTGAGAAAGCCTCTAATTGATCCTACTCCATTAGATTCTTGAGGCATATTTTCATAGGTTTTGTAACTAGGCAAATTTCTACCAGCTATTAAATACCATTCGTCTGCTAGCCAACAAAAACGAGTCCCAAGCCTAATTTGTAGAGAGGCTTGAATTCTCTCTACTTGTTTAATAGTTTTTATTGCGTATTCTGGTCTTATTGATTTTAATCCATCATTTTCAGGTCTAAACTTTGTAAGCCCTACAGGAACTATTGCAACTGAAAGTACTGTTTGAAAATTTTTTTTGTAGAATTCAGCAAGTTCAAAAATTGATTTCTCAAGAATCTCTCCATCATTTATATCTGGACATACAACAATTTGAGCATGTAGTTGAATTGAGTTTCTTTCAAACCATGAAATTTGGTCAAGAATCATTCCTGCTTTTTTATTTTTTAATAATTTTTCTCGAGTAGCAGGATCAGTTGCATGAACAGAAATAAAAAGCGGGGATAGCTTTTGGGTAGCAATTCTTTTCCAGTCTTCTTTCTTTAAATTCGTAAGAGTTAGATAAGAGCCATATAGGAAACTTAATCTATAATCATCATCTTTTACGTAAAGACTTTTTCTTTTTCCGCTTGGTTGTTGATCTATAAAACAAAATGGACATCTATTATTACATTGCTTAATTGAATCAAATAATGCATCTTTAAAATTAATGCCCAAATTCGCGTCTTGATCTTTTTCAATACTTATATTATGAATTTCAAGATTTTTATCTAAAACTGATATTTCTAAAATTTCTTCACTAATTAGAATTTGATAATCAATTAAATCTCTTGGTTTTTTTCCATTAATACTAATTATGGAATCACCTGATTCAAATCCTATTTCTTGAGCAATAGAATTAGCTTCAATACTTTCAATTTCGGCAGGATTTATTTTATAAGTAATATTGGGAACCAAAAGATCATTAGAATCTTCTTTGTAATTAATTTCCTGCCACACAATTAAATTCCAAATATTCTTCTTTATTTTTATTCTAAACTTATTTTTGTCTCAAAGTGTATTAAATACTTTTAAAATACCAAATATACTTGTGAGATTAAGGGCCTTTTATTTATTAAAATATGTCATTCGCAGTTTTTTAAACCACGATTTAAATTATTTAAAATAACCCAATAATTTTTATTCATTGAAAGATTTAATTACAAAAAATTTAGAAGTGAAAGATAAATTTAACTATGAAGTGAATAAAAAAGTTTATTCATACGAAAATACTTTTTTATCAAGGTCAATTTCTTTAAGATTATGGTCTTCTTTTTTTGTAGTTTTACCTATATTTGTTCAAGCTCCTTGGGTTAGATTAGAACCAATTAGTGCTCTTTGTTTTACTTTTGTTATTCTCTTAGGGGCATTTGTTTTGAATCAGAAAGAATCAAATAAATGGTTTATTGTTAGTTCATTATTAATTGGTGTATCAGGGAGTTGGCTTGGTGGGTGTTTGTTCTGGGGATGGTTAAGTCCATTTCCTATCCTCCACATTCCTGTTGAAGCTGTAGTTCTACCATTAGCTTTAATTGGATTTGGCACTAATTGGAAAATTGGTTCTAGTTTTTATATATCATCCCTATTTGGAACCGCAGTTACTGACATTACAATATTTTTAATCGGAATAATGGATCAATGGAGGCAGGTCATTACAGCAGATTCTGAAACTGCACCACTGATTCTCCAAAAAACCTCAGAGAATCTTATCCATATAAAATCATTATCTATTATTGTTTTTGTTGCACTTATACTTTGGTTTATTTCGAAAGAAATTTTTGATGCAGCGAATATTAATACTATTAATGGTAAAGCACTCTTAGTTTCTAGTTATGTAATTCAAACTACATTAATTGTTGATGGAATTTTTATTTTTTTAGCAATTCTGCAACCAAATTTTAGTGGATTGGTTTAATGTTAAGGCCTCCATTTTCGCACGAACCGATTCCATTAAATAATTGGGATGTCATTGTTATAGGTGCTGGAGCTGCAGGACTTATGACTTGTCTTGAGTTACCTGCAAATTTAAAAGTGCTACTTTTAAATAGAAACACAAGCAAGGTATCTTCTAGTAGATGGGCTCAAGGAGGAATAGCATCTGTTGTTAGACAGGACGATTCATTCGATCTTCATGCTGATGATACTTTAAAAGCAGGAGATGGACTATGTGATTTTCAAGCGGTAGAAATGCTGGTTAAAGAAGCCCCTGGTTGTGTTGACAGGTTGCAGAATTTAGGGATGATTTTTGATCAAAGTTTTGATCAACTAGCTACTACTTTAGAAGCGGCCCATTCTCGCAGAAGAGTCTTGCATGTTAAAGATCGTACTGGAAGAGCATTAGTTGAAGTTCTAGAAGATCATATTGAAAATAAAAAAAATATTCTTCACTGTAGGGGTGTAAGAGTAACTGAACTTCTTATTGAAAATGAAGAATGCAAGGGAGTTCAGGTTCTTGATGGAGCTAATTTGTATTGGATTAAATCGAGAGCTGTTGTTTTAGCTACAGGTGGAGGTGGGCATTTATTTACTAATACAACCAATCCCGCGCAATCCTCTGGAGAAGGGATCGCTCTTGCATGGAAAGCAGGTGCTGCTATTGAAGATTTAGAGTTTGTTCAATTTCATCCAACCGCTTTAAAATTCTATGGCGCCCCTTGTTTCTTAATATCTGAGGCACTTAGAGGAGAAGGCGCAATATTAATCGATAAAAATGGTGAAAGCCCAGTTAAAAATCTTAAAAATCGTGATTTAGCTACTAGAGATCAGGTAAGTAGAGCAATTATGAAGAATATGTATGACAATAATGTGGATCATGTTGGCTTAGATCTTCGTTACATTGATCCAGAAAAACTTGTAGAGCGATTTCCCACAATTTTAAGTAGATGTCAGGATTATGGCGTTAATCCTTTAAATGAGATTATTCCTGTCGCTCCAGCAGCTCATTATTGGATGGGAGGCGTTAAAACTGATTTAAGTGCATCTTCTACAAGAAAAGGATTATATGCTGTAGGAGAAGTTGCTTCTACAGGTGTGCATGGTGCGAATAGATTGGCAAGTAATTCACTAATGGAATGCCTCGTTTTTGCGAGAAAACTGTCTTCAATTGTTCTGAGTGATCCTCCTAAATTCGCAAAATTTGATAGATCATTCCAAGAGTTCGATATTAAAGACCCGAAAGAAGATCAAATTTCTCAAATTGCAGAAAAAATTGATGAATTAAGAAAACTATGTTGGTCAAATCTAGGTGTATCTCGAAATAAAGTAAATATGAGTAAATTTCTCGATACTATTCAAGATGATATGGCTCAATTACAAAAAAATTCCTTACTAAATAGTCTTGAAAAAATAAATTTTGATCAAGAAATTAGACTTAGTGAACCTAATAGAAGGGCACTTAATCTTTTACTTGATTTAAAGAATAGACAAATAACAACTATAACTTTATTAAAAGCTTGTCTTTTTAGAGAAGAAAGCAGAGGAGGTCATTATAGAGATGATTTTCCAAATAAAGATAAAAATTGGGTATGCCATACTAGACAACTGTTAGATAAAGAAATTCATAAAAGATTTATTAAAAATTAGAATCTCCTTGATAGCCAGTCGTTATCGCTAAATCATTCAGGTCGAGAGTACCGCTAATAATTTCTCCATTTATTTCCCAAGAAGGAAATCCACTAATTCCTTTGGTTTGGCATAGCTCATATTGATTGTCTTTCCCATCACTAGCACATTCCACTACTTTTAATTCTTTAACTGCCTCCTTACCAAATAGTTGTTTCTGATCATGGCAATGCGGGCACCAATAGGCACTATACATAACAATATTGTTTTCTCTCAAGAATTTTGCAAATAGCACCTTCTGGGGAGAGCTTGAAGTAGTAATTAGCGGTGATAAATTGTCAGTGGGACTTGAAACATCAATAGCATTTGAAGGGTCAACGTTAGTTGACCATATTAAGCCACCTACGAGGACACTTAGGAATACTACAAAACCTCTAAAGATCATAGGTTCTCTACTTTCAAACTTTGCTCCAATCATAGAAATTATAAAGATAGAAAACGATAAAATTGCTGAAAGTATACAAAAAAAGCAATATGCTTGAATCTTAAAAAACATTATATTAATTAACAAAAAGCTAAATGTAGATGAGGCACAAGAGATTAGAAATATTAACCACCATAAAAACTTGTTTAGCTTTTCTTTTGGGGAAATTAAATTAAGTGAAAGTATTATTGTGATAACTAATATTGATAAATAAGTTATCAATCCTGCTAATGAAAGAGGTATATTAATTTGATTATTCGCAAATAAAGTACCCCAAGGACTATTTAAAACTGTTTCACAACCATTTTGTGTCCCTGGGCATGAAAGAGAAGTAAATAATCCCCAGTTTTTTAAAGTAATTGAACCTGTGTCAACTATGCCTATAGTGCTAAGAATAGAGATTAAAATTTTTGGCCATTTTAGATCCTTTTTATTTCTACTTTTTAAAGTCTTAAGCGCCATAAAAAATGAAAGTTTGTTATTTACATGATCTGTCCTAATATTATCTTGGCATGAGAGTTATAAACGGAATGCCGTTTGAATTTTTTAATTTTTTAAAGTTTGTGAAACAAAATAATCTAAATGTTAAAGAAAAAAAATTCTCTAAAGTTGCTTTTAGTCATGTTGGTTGTGAGAAAAATCTAGTCGATACTCAACATATGCAAGGCTTATTAGATAAAGATGGTTATGAAGTTGAAAGTAATATAAACGATGCAAATATTGTTGTTGTCAATACTTGTAGTTTTATTGAAACAGCTAGAGAAGAATCAATTAGGAAAATTCTAGAATACACAAATCAAGGAAAAGAAGTAATTGTTGCAGGCTGTATGGCTCAGCATTTTAAAGAAGAACTTCTAAAAGAAATACCCGAAATAAAAGGTTTGGTTGGAACTGGAGATTATCAAAAGATAGCCAAGGTTTTAGATAGAGTAGAAAAAGGGGAAATCGTTAATGAAGTTTCAAAAATACCTGAATTTATTGCAGATGAGGAAATACCTCGTTTTGTAGATAAAAACAAATTCGTTGCTTATCTTCGTATTGCTGAAGGCTGCAACTATAATTGCGCTTTTTGTATTATTCCTAAGTTGAGAGGTCCTCAAAGAAGTAGGACAATAGAATCTATAGTTTCAGAAGCCAAAAGTCTTGCAAAGCAGGGTATTAAAGAAATCATATTAATTAGTCAAATTACAACTAATTACGGAAAAGATATTTATGGAAAACCATCATTAGCCAAACTTTTGAATGAGCTTTCTAAAGTTCCAATTCCTTGGATAAGGATACATTATGCGTATCCAACGGGTTTAACTGATGAAGTTATTAGAGCTTTCAAAGATTCAAAGAATATAGTGCCTTACTTTGATTTGCCACTTCAACATAGTCATCCAGATGTGTTGAAGAGTATGAACAGACCTTGGCAGGCTTCTTTGAATGAATCAATTTTGGAGAAAATTAGAGAAGAAATTCCATCTGCTGTATTAAGAACTAGTCTCATTGTTGGTTTCCCAGGAGAAAAAAAAGAACATTTTGAACATCTTCTCGAATTTTTGGATAGGCACAAATTTGATCATGTGGGAGTGTTTATTTTTTCTCCTGAGGAAGGAACTGCAGCTTTTGATTTACCAAATAAAGTATCCCCAGAGGTTGCAGCGGCAAGAAAAGATAACGTTATTTCAGTGCAGCAAAATATCTCTAAAGATAAAAATCAGTCATATGTTGGCTCAAAAATGAAGATTTTGGTGGAAAAAATATCAGATAATAACGAATTAATAGGTCGGTCCTACAATTTCGCGCCTGAAATTGACGGAAATGTGATTTTATCTATTAGTGCTAATAATTATTTGAGAAATTATATTGGTAAATTTGTTGAAGCAAATATTTCTTTTGCGGATGAATATGATTTGTATGGAGAGACTATTAAAATTTTGTAGTTTTTTTAAATTAATTTAACTGCTCTTAAGAGCTTATCTAATGCGAAAGCAGCTCCAAAACCAAAACCAATAAATGCAAAATAGAAAATGATGTTCATTAATTTTTTTATTTTTATTTAATTTAACATCAGATGAAAAGATTAGATTTTTTCGTTTAATTTCTTAATCTTGGATATAAGGTAATTTTTTGTATAAACATTCTTCTGCTTTTTGTAGTTCCCTTCCTAAATATAGAGCATGATCGAATTTGGTTATTAAGTCATTTCTTTCTTCAGTGATCAATATTCCAAGTTGTTTCGCACTAATACCTTCAAAAACTTCATTACTAACTCTTTTATTTTGAGAGTCGCATTTAATTGGTTCATTTGTTTCTGGGTCAAGCGCATATCCGTCATCATTAATATTATTTAGAAAGTGCTCTAAAATTATTTTATTTTCTTCTAAATCTACTTTTATAATAAAATAACCGTTTGGATCTAAGTCTATATATCGGTTGGATAGATTATTATCAATCTTTATTTTTTCATCGAAACTTTTACTAGAATCCATTCTTAGAAGTTAATAAAAAACTATATTACTAATATAATCTTTGTGACAGCCAAATAATTTTTTATTTGAAGGGTATAGATTTGTTTTCAAAATCAATTTCCATTTCGGTTTGTTTATTAACTTCATTTAGCCAAGGATAAATTATATTTCCCATATTTTTGTCAAACCACTTATGCAAGCTAATGGTGTTTTTTGCAAAGAATCCCCTCCGCCTTTTATGTTTACCACCCGCTCCTGGATCAAACAAATGGATACTATTTTTTATTGCCCATTCAATTGGCTGGTAGTAGCATAATTCAAAATGTAAATTAGATATTTCTTCTTGACTACCCCAATATCTACCCCATAAGTTGTTTTTATTTTTAACGCACATCGACATAGCAAAAATATCCTTTGAATCATTTCTTGATGCGCTAAAAAGTAAAAGATTTTTTTTATTATCAACAATTTTTTCGAAAAATGTAGATGTCAGATATTTACTTCCCCAGACTCCCCATCTTAAACAATGCTGTTCATAAAAATTATGCATTTTTTTGAGGATTTCTTGGTTGATATCATCTTCATCAAGAATTTCTACTTTAATATCTTGTTTAGTAATTGATTTCCTCTCTTTTTTTATATTTTTTCTCTGATTAGAGTTAAATCTAGAAAGAAAATCATCAAACGTTTTTTCTCCATTACTCCTCCATTCACTGCTGGAATTTATCCATTCATGGTATCCCAAAGATTTAAGATGTGTGCCCCAATTTTCATCAATATATAAAAAATTACAACTTAAAATTTTGTTTGTAATCGCAAAGCTTTCGATATGGTTTATAAGTAAATTTGTAATTTCTTTCTTATCTTTATTTTTTTTATAAAGAAATTGATATCCATTTACAGGACTATAAGGACTCATTCCAATTAATTTAGGGTAATAATTTAAATTCAGCTCTTGAGCCAATCTTGCAAATGATTGGTCAAAAATGAATTCTCCATAGCTATGATTTTTTAAAAAAAGTGGAGCAATTCCTAATATTTCTTCATTTTTATAAGCAACAAAATAAAGAGGCTGCCAACCAGTTTCTCTCGAAACACTTTTTGATATTTCAAGGTTTTTAAGCCAAGTCCATTCATAAAATGGATTATTGATTTCATTTGCTAATTCATTCCATATCTCTTTGGAGATTTCTTTAATTGACAATTTGACTTCAACTTTATGTATTTTTTGGTTCATTTATTATTGAATCTATTTCAAATTTTTTTGTAATGCACATGGATTTCATTATGCATTAAATTTTTAATTGATTTTATTTCCCATAGTCTTTTGAGATTAAAAATCTCATTTGTTTGTTTTGGAGGGATCCATGTATATCTACCTCCAATAATTCGTGGAATTATTGTAATTTTTATATCTGTTATTAGATCCTCTTTTATAAATGAATTTATAAGTTTTGCACCTCCTAAAAGAGCTAGATCATTTATCCCTTGCTTTTTGAGTGAAATTAAAGTTTTCCCCCATGAATGTTCGAAAAAGAGTTGTTTCTCGAAGTCATTCTTCGACAAATTATCAACTTTACTTGAGCTTATTAGCCATCTTCTAATTGGTTGACGAAAGTATTTCCAATTACTATTAAATTTTTTGCTATTTGAAGCAACTATAGAAATTGGTTGGCTTTTTGATATTTTTACTTCGTTATTATCATTGAGATTTTTAATTAGGTAAGTTGATTGATGAGCTAATAAAGTACCTAAACCGAAAATGGTGGCGTCAACCATTGATAAGTTTTGATTTAACATTTTTTTATCTTCTTCGCTTCCAAGATGCGATTCTCCACCTTCAGGAAATGCAATTCTTCCATCAAGACTAGATGCTATAACAATTATTACTCTTGGGATACTCAAGTTTGTGTGACTAAACTATTTTCAAATTTCAACTGCAATGAATTGGTTAACTTTTGATCAACATAAATTTCTGCAGCATTATTTGGGCTCTCTTGGAGTCTTATTTTGTGTAATGTTGCACCAAGGTTATGTATTGGTTTTTTAAGAATGTCAGAAATATATAAAGCTATATTTTCAGCAGTTGGAACACAACTATGGAAAAATTCGATATCTTTATTGAGAAAAGTATGATCTAGTTGTTCAACAACCAAATCATTAATTATCTCTTGGAGGGCAGATAAGTCGCAAACCATTCCTGTTCTTTTATCAATGTCTCCTTTTACAGTTATATCGACAAGATAGTTGTGACCATGTCCATTAACTCTGGCACATTTCCCATAGATTTTTTTATTTTCATCAAATGATATCTCTTCTTTTGCAAGTCTATGAGCGGCTGCAAAATGAGTTTGTACTGTTAAAAATGCTTCCATGTTTTTTCCAAAATAATCTGCCCATAAATTTGGGTTTTCATAAAGCCTTAGACTTGTAAGAGGTAAATCATCCTTTAGACGACTCCAAATGACCTTTACTAATGCTTCAGTTGTGGGAAGTAAACCCTCTTGATTATTAACATTAAATTCAGGCCAGACATCATTTAAAAAACGAAAATCTAATTGTCCAGTAACCTTATCTTTAATAGAGTGTTTTACATCAGAGAGATTAAGTACCATTCCATCAGAGTCTAGTTCTCCACCCATTGAAACAATAAGTTCATAATTATGACCATGACCTGGTGCAATACTGCACTTTCCAAAAAGAGATAAATTTTCTTCTGGGCTTTTTTCAGGAAGCCAATAACGGTGACTAGAACTAAAGCAGGCACGCCGAGTTATGACGCATTCACGTCCTTTTCCATGTAATGGTTTGGATTGTGTAGAAGTCATACCTGTCTGCGATAATACTATCTTAAGGTTTTAAATACGCTTTTGTCTTTATGGAACAATCCATTATCGAAAAAACAGTTAAGGTTATCAAGGGTAGAAGCATATTTTTAATCGGTATGATGGGTTGTGGTAAGTCACAAACTGGTTTGAAACTGGCTGAATTATTGAAGTATAAATACATTGATTTAGATTCATTAATAGAGAAGTTGGCCAAAAAATCTATCAATCAAATTTTTAACGATGAAGGAGAAGATAATTTTCGTGAATTAGAAACAAGCTGCCTTAAAGAAACTATCAAAATTCCTTCATTAGTAATATCAACTGGTGGAGGGATAGTTACTAAATCCGAAAACTGGGGAATATTAAGACAGGGAATAATTGCTTGGATAGATCTCGACAAAGATATCGCAATTGAGAGATTGAAAAATGAAATTGAAAACAGGCCATTACTTCAGGGAAAGAATCTAAATGATTTATATATGAGTATTTTAAAATCCAGAGAAAATTTATATTCTCAAGCCGATTTAAGAATTCAAGTAAAAAATGAAAATATTGAAGAAGTTGCTATAAAAATAATCAATGCGATGCATAAAGAAATAAATAATTAATCTGGTTCAATTCTCACCGCAAACCATTTAATAACGTATCCTAACTTTATTTCTAATTCATAAGTGCTTTCCAATAATTCTTCAAAAAATTCCTGATCAGGATCTTCTATATTTTGATATATTGTTTGTGTCTCAGTCTTACTAAGCCAATTCTTTAACCATAAAATTGCTTCTTGCTTTGATACTATTTTTTCTTTTGAATCTGGCTCTAATAATACATAATGATCTGATGCTCTTATTAGTGGATTTGACATGATTAAAATTCTTCTTGGATTAATTCTGTGCTTGACTTTTCAAGGAATTTTTTTAGAAAGTTCTTTTGCTTTATATGATTCTAACGTACGAGAGTTGTTGGAAAATCGGTTAAATCAATGGCCAGAAATATATTTACCAATTTTTAAATTATCAGATACTTCTAAAGATTTAACTTATCCAAAATGGTTTGAGGGAAGTTGGCTTGTTACCTCTCAAGATATAATTAATGATTTAGAAGAGCCAGTGATTTATAAAGTGAATTTCTTTAAGAATGATTCAGATTTAATTGTTGGTAATCGTGCAAAAAATTCTGAGTCTATTGGAAAAGCAATATTTGGTGACAGCTTAATCAAGGTTGTAAATGATCCCCAATCAATTAATAATCAAATTACTTATTTAAAAGATGATTTATATATTGATTCAAGAATTACAGGGAGAAATCAGATCAAAGATGATGATATTTTTTTCGCAGATGAGCTAGTTATTCAAACAGCGCATAAACCAGGCGCTTCAAGGATAAATCAAGTCGAGACTATTAGTAAATTTCAAAAATGTTCCGAAGAAATATTGGAAGTTAATAATTCAAATAAACCAGCAATTTGCGGAGTGCAATATGTTGCTTCTTATGGTTCAAAAGTTGGTGATCCTTCAGTCCATGCTATAAAAACAAATAAATATAAATTGACTTTTGAATTTATTGAGAGTTAGCACTGAAAAGATATTCTTCTAGATTATTCCTCCATATGAAAAGATTTTCTAGATAAGGGTTATTTATGTATTCTTGACTTCCTTCTCCTGAAAGAATTGGCCCTGCTGACTTTGGGAATTTAAGAAGGGATAATTGAGCTGCAATTGAAATATCTGCAATTGATAAACTATCTCCAACTAAATATTTTTTGTTGATCAACGATTTAGATAAAGCTTCTAGTAATTTTTGGAGTTCTAAATTATCTTTAGAAGACAAAACTACATTAGAGATTTTACTAAGATTTTTAAAAGGTAATTTATCAAAAATACTTTTAACTGAAGAAGGTATTTCATCTGGAAGTAATGCAGCTCTTAGCTGTGGATTCTCTATCGCAGATTTTATTAAAGTTTTTCTACAAGTTGTAGCCATTGTAGTATCTGCCCAGTCTTCAATTAGTTTGCATTGCGCAAATAATATTGGGTCTTCAGGAAAGAGTTGATTGTTATCATTTTTTTTATCTATATATTCGCAAATATTTGAAGAGTCATTAATAATTTGATCATTACTATCGACTATTACAGGGACTTGTTTTTGACCTGATAATTTGAAAATTGCAAATTGACCTATTCCAGGTGTTACTTCTTCCACTCGATATTGTAGTTTTTTTGCATGAAGAGCCATTCTTGTTTTTAAACAAAAAGCACTATGCCTAAATTGATATAATGTAATCATGCTGTTTAATGTTTTTTAAAACTTAGCTAAAAAAGTAATCTATTTGTGGAGCTGATGGGCGAATTTTTCTCTAATGTTGCAAGATATCCCAAGTATTTAATATCTATTATTATTGGAGGACTTGTTGCACTGCTTGAACCTTTATTCAAGAATCGATCAAATCCACTCACAATAGTAGGTTTAATATCTTCTGTTTTAAGTGCTTTCATAACAGTCTATTTTGTCTTGCAAGCAATGACAAATCCAATAAATTTACAATCATAATGCCAAATAATTTCCGTCTTGCAAAAGTTTCTTCTCTTTTAAAGAAAGAAATCACCCTTATTTTGCAAAATGATTTGGAAAATGATCTTATTAGAGATTATTTCGTCAATATTTCTAAGATTGATTTATCAGGTGATTTACAACACTGTAAAATTTACATAACTTCAACTGCTAAAGAGACAGTAAGGAAAGAGATTGTGGCAAATTTGAATACCGCTAAAAGCTTTATAAGAAATAATTTAGGAAAAAGAATAGAGATGAGAAGAGTTCCAGAGATAATTTTTAAAGAAGATATTGTTCTTGACAAAGGATTATCAGTCTTGAAACTTCTTGATGAATTAAAAAATAAACATCAAGACAAGAATTATGAGGATAAGGATGCCAATAGTTGATCGACCCCTTGATCAAAGAAATATAATTATCACTCGATCAAAAGAGGGGATATTGGATATCAAAAAGATATTCACAAGCAAAGGCGCTAATATATATGAGTTTCCTGCAATAAGTATTGGAGATCCTGATGATTTAGATCCTCTTGACGAAGCGTTAAATCAAATAAATGATTTTCATTGGATTATTTTTTCTAGTAGTAATGGGATCAAATTTGTTGATAAAAGACTTAGATATTTTCAAAGTTCATTAAAGGAGTGTTCTAAAAAAACAAAAATCGCTGTAGTCGGAGAAAAAACTGCACAAACTCTTGATGATTTTGGGATTAAGGCTGATTTCATACCCCCAGAATATGTTGCCGAAAGTTTAATTGATAATTTTCCAATATCTGGATATGGACTTCGAGTATTTTTGCCAAGAGTCCAAACAGGAGGAAGGGATCTAATTGCAGATCAATTTAGAAAGGCTGGTTCGCGTGTATTTGAGGTTGCTGCGTATGAAACTAGATGTCCGGATTCAATCCCAGAAGAGACAATTGATATTATTGTTAATCGAAAAGTCGATGCATTTATTTTCTCAAGTGGCAAAACTGTATCAAATTCTGCTGTTTTACTAGAAAAAGCCTTTGGTAAAGAATGGTTAAAATATTTAGATCAAACTAGGTTCTTAACTATTGGACCTCAAACAACAAAAATATGTAAAAAGATTTTTGGCAGAGTTGATAGTCAGGCACAAAAATATACTTTTGATGGACTACTGGATGTAGCAATTAGTATTTTTAGTTAGAAAAATCTTTTTTATAATTCTTTTCCACTAATTCTTTAAATCTATCAATATTAGCCTGTAATTCGTTAGTGACCATTTTGCCTAAAATATTCTCTTCCATAAACCGCGCAATCATTTTAGGTAGCTCATATGTTATTGCTAAATTTACTGTTGTTATTTGATCACTTTTGCTTTCGAAAACTACTGATCCTTCAGTTGGTAAACCTCCTATAGATTTCCACTTAAGTTTACTTTTATCAATTCTTTCTGTAATTTGAGCTTTCCATTTAAACTTAAAACCATTTGCAGCTAAAGTCCATTCTGTTAAATCTGGTAATGTCGTTGTTTCTTCATCAACTGTTTTTACTGATTCAATCCAGCTCATCCACAGTGACATTGAGTCTAAATCACTCCATGTATTCCAAACATTTTCAAGCGGCGCATTAACGACTGTTATTACGTCATGTTTTAGCCAGGTACCCATTAGTTAATTTACTGTAAGATTTTTTGCTAATTCAGCTTTCTTCTCTAAAATTGCTGCTGCAGCTAAATGCCCACTCATTGTAGCTCCCTCCATAGAGTCTATATAATCTTGTTTTGTGTAACTACCAGCCATAAAGAAATTAGGTATAGATGTTTTTTGATCGGGTCTAAATTTTTCCATACCTGGAGATTCTCTATAAAGAGATTGCGGAATTTGTACTACGTTACTCCAAAGCAATTTAAGGTTTTTTGAAGATGGGAATAGACGGCGAACTTCTTTATCAATTTCTTGTGTAATTCTTTCTGTAGATCTTCCCATCCATCTATCACCCGGAGTTAAAACACATTGAAGTAGTGATCCCACATCTTTTTTTCTATAATCTGCTGGACTTGCTAGTGCTAAATCAGCGAAACAACTGAAAGAAGCATCAGCAGAATATAGAAGGTTATCGAGTCCAGTAGGCGAGTTTCCAGTATTATCTTTTTGTAATTCAGTAACCCAACCGTCGTATCTTAATTGGATTGTGGCTACTGCAACTGCTCTAAGTTTTTTTAAACCTGCAAATTCTTTAAATTGATACCATTCTTCTGGAACTATTTTTTTTATCCCAGGAACGTCACAGGCAGCAAGAAATTTATCTGCAAAAACTGTCTTAGTTCCTTCAGGAGAGGATATTTTTAACTGATTAACGGAATAAGAGGAAGAATACTTTTCATAAATAATTTCTTCTACCTTATGGTTTAAATGGATTTTAGCCCCTTTCTTTGTGATGTAATCGACAATAGGTTGTGTAAGCCACTTATGAGGCGAACCTTTTAAAAGATTAAGTTTGGAGGCTTCCGTTTTTGAAGCAAACATCATGAAGATAGTTAGCATACATCTTGCTGAAATATCTTTGCAATTGATAAAGCCCAATGCATATGCAATGGGATCCCACATTCTTGCTAAACTTTTTTCACTACCACCATGGTTTAAGAACCATTCTTTAAAGCTAATCCTATCTAGATCCCTAATTATTTTCATTGCACCTTCATAATCTATTAATCCTCGAACTATTGGACTTGTCCCTAAAGCTAGAGCGTTTCTGAATTTGTCTACCCAAGTAAGTTGTTCAGTTGTAAAAAATGCTTTTAGCCCATTAAAAGGTGCACCTAATGGAAATCTGAAATCTAAAGATTTCAAATTGCCACCATTATTTATGAACAAATGAGTATGATCTTTCGGGAGTAAATTATCCAAAGCCCCCACTTTTTTCATTAACTTAAATAGATTTGCATAATTATAGAAAAATACATGTAATCCCATCTCTATATGGTTGCCATCCTTATCCTCCCAACTCCCAACTTTACCTCCCCAAAAAGATCTGCTCTCGTAAATTTCAACTTCGTGGCCTTCATCAACTAAATTGACTGCCGCTGTGAGACCAGCTAAACCAGAACCGACTATTGCAATTTTCACTTTTTTCTTAAAATTATAACAAATCAAGTTTGGATATTGGTTCATCTATGCACCCTAACGATTTAGTTTTTATATTATAAATAGTAGGAAATTTCTGGTTATGGAAAATTTAGAAGTTAAGCAGGAAATTAAGAATTCTGATGATGGTAAGGGCATTTTGATTACTAATGATGCAATAGAGCAAATTTCAAATTTATTAAAAGGCCAAATTGATAAGAAAGCACTCAGGGTTGGCGTAAGATCAGGAGGCTGCAGTGGGATGAGTTATACGATGGATTTTATAGGAAGTAATGAAATAAACCCCGATGATAAAGTTTATGATTATTCATTGAATTCTAATCAAAGCTTTCAAGTTGTTTGCGATCCCAAAAGTCTCTTGTATATATATGGAATGCAATTAGATTTTAGTAAGGAATTAATTGGCGGTGGCTTTAATTTTGTAAACCCTAATGCTTCTCAAACTTGTGGTTGTGGAAGTTCCTTTGCAGTTTAAATTACAATGAATAACGAAATTAATCCCATCGAAGAGGATTTTAATGCAGCTCTATCAAAGTATAAAGATGGGCAAGATTTAATTCCTATCGTTCAAGATTTTCAAAAAATTATACAGCAAATACCAAATCATTTTGCTGCCTGGACTTGTCTTTCATGGCTTCAATTACTTTTGAAAAATAATGAAGAAGCTTTAGAAGCAGCCAGACAAGCTGTTCGATTAAATCAGCAAGATCCACAAGCTCGAATGAATTTGTCTTTAGCGCTTTTGGCAACAAATAATAAAGGTGTTAGGGATCATGTTGAGTTAATAAAAAAAATGTCTATGATGATGCCAGATGTTAAAAGTGAGTTGAAAGAATCTGTTGAAGACGGATTTAGTAGATATCCAGATTGGCCTGAGTTAAACAAAGTTAAAAAATGGTTGGAATTTTAAATTGTCTAGAATTTTATTATTGAGTAACGGACATGGAGAAGATTTATCTGGGAGCTTGATAGCTAAGCAAATTGTAAAAAGTGGTCATTCTGTAGAAGCTTTACCAATTGTTGGTAAAGGAACTCATTACGAAAAAGAAAAAATTAAGATTTATGGAATAACTCAAGAATTTAGTACTGGAGGTATTGGCTATAATTCTTTTAAGGGGAGACTAATAGAGATATTTAGAGGAGAAGTAGTTTATCTTCTAAAAAGATTATATTTAACTTATAAATTAAGAAAAAAATATGATTATTTTTTTGTAGTTGGAGATATTGTGCCAGTTTTTTTTGCATGGATTTGTAAGAAAGATTTTTTTACATATCTAGTTGCTTATTCCAGTCATTATGAAGGAAAGTTAAAATTACCATGGCCTTCTAAATTTTTCTTGGTCTCACAAAAGGCAAAAAAAATATATACAAGAGATTCTCTTACAGCTAATGATTTAACTTTGCAATTAAAAAAGAAAGTGTCTTTTTTAGGTAATCCATTTATGGATAAGTTTTTTCCTAGAAATAAAGAATTAAAGAAATCTGAATTTAGTATTGGATTATTTCCAGGAAGTAGATTCCCCGAGATTTTAGATAATTTTGTTTTGATTTTAGAGGTATTAGAGGCACTGTCAGATTTAAGATATTTTCAAAAAATTGAGTTTAATTTTGCAATAGTTAATGCTTTATCTCCATCAAAAATCAAGGAGATATTTCAAAATAGAAAATGGTTATACCTAGAAAAAATAAAAGAGAAGTATCTCTTGAAATTTCAATATAAAACTATAGAAGTAAATATATATTGGAATAATTTTGACAAAATATTATTGAAAAGTAGATGCTGTATCAGCATGGCAGGAACGGCAGCAGAGCAAGCGATTGGATTAGGAAAACCGGTTATTCAGATTGAAGGTAAAGGTCCACAATTTACAAAATCTTTTGCAGAAGCACAAAGACGTTTGCTTGGAAAATTTGTTTTTTGTGCCAGTAATTATAAAGATAAGAATGATCAAATAAATGAGACAATAAAATTGATCATAAAAGTAATATATCTAATAAAGCTAAATAAGAGGTTTATGATCTCATGTAATGAAAATGCCAAAAAAAGACTTGGTGAAAAGAAAGCTTGTCTTAAGATGGTTGATGATATGAATATTGTTATCAAAAATGACTCAGGAAAATAATCAAAATTACTTAAAACAAATAATTGATAATTTGTTATTAATAAACTTATTTACAGTAATTTTTTTTGCAATATTTTTTATTTTTGCAATCATCATGCAATTAAATGGGATATTTATTTTTATTAATTTTATTCAGATAGTTTGGAATCCTCTTATAGTCCCATTAATAACAATTCTTATTATTGGTGCTTTACTAAACGGTATTAATTCTTGGTGGAGGCGTAAATTGCTTTCTCAAGAAGAGGATATTTAAAATTATAATTTTTGAGTTTACTGCTTATTACTTTTTGTCCTTCTAATACAACTTTTGCTCCATCTCCTAACAAAATTTTTAAAACCGCCCCAGGTACTGGAAGTAAATTAGGTCTATTCAGACATTTGCCTAAAGTCTCAGAAAAGTCTCTCATTAATACTGGATTTGGTGCAACAGCATTAAATACTCCTGAATACTTTTTATTATCTAATGCTTGAGTAATTAATGCACATAAATCACTCCTATGAATCCAACTCATCCATTGCTTACCATCTCCAATTGGTCCACCTAATCCAATTTTAAATATAGGTAGCATTTTTCCTAATGCTCCTCCATCTGCCTCTAGAACAATTCCAATTCTAAAAATAACTAACCTTGAGAAGAATGGTTTTTCCGCAGCTACCGCTTCCCATTTTTTGCAAAGATTAGCTAAAAAGTCTTTTCCTCCAATACTATTTTCAGTGAATTCACCAGACAAACTTGTACCGTAATAACCTATTGCTGATCCATTTATAATGACTTTTGGGTTTATTTTGAAATTTTTAAGGGTCTTCATCATAAATTTCGTAGTGTTAATACGACTATTTTCAATCTCCTGTTTTTGTGCAGAAGTCCATTTTTTTTCTGCTATAGGTTCTCCCATTAAGTTAATGATTCCATCTGTCTCTCTTAAAATATTTAGAAGATTTTCATTATTCCAGTTTTTTTCTTTTGATAAATCTATTTGCAAAAATTTAAATTTATTGAAATCTAAATCAAGCTTTAATTTACTTATGGGTTTTCTACTTACGATGTATATTTCGTGATTTTCATTGAGTATTGTTGGTACTAATTCTTTACCAACAAATCCAGTGCAGCCAATTAATAAAAGACGCATATTTTATAGATATTTATCATTTAAGCCTATTAAATTTTTTAGACGTTTGTAATTATTATTCTGTTATCAATTTTTTTAAATATTTATCAAATAAGTTTTTGTATAATAAATTTCAAATAACTTTGTTGACTTTATTATGACAGATTCTATTCCAAAGAAACCTCTCAAGAAAGGAAGCTTAGTTTTTGTCGATAGAGGAAATTATATAAAAAGTATCGAGGCGTTAGCCAGTGATAATGATCTCCCTAATTATGTCTTTGAAGGTCCTGGAGAGATTCTTTCTGTCAAGGACGAATATGCTCAGGTTCGATGGCGCAGGCCTGTGCCAGATGTTTGGTTTAAATTGGATCAACTTAAAGAATATATTCAATAAATTTTTTTATCTAAAAGTTTTTATTTTTTTTCTCTGCAGACATCTTTGATTGAATTCTTTTTGCTTCTTTAATCATTTCTTTACCATCAAATAAGTAATCATCTACGTATCCTTGTGTATATCTATCAAATTCTGATAGTGCATCTTTAACTTGTGAAAAACAATGATAAAGATCTAGGCCTAAAGCTGTAATAGACTTGGGAACTATTTTTTTGTTATAAATTTTTTCAACTTTTTCTATTTTCTTTTGTGAAAGACTTATATAACTGCAAAAATTTTCCATTAGTTGGTCATCATATGGATCCGCAGAAAGTTCTTTGATTTCGTTTTTCAAAGGTTTAATTATTTGGCTAATTGATCTATTGATCGGAGTGTAAATTTCTTTAAGCCATGTTTTAACTTCTCTGTCTTTAATTGACGAATTATATTTTTTTGAATTAAATTTCTCTTCCCAATTTTCATTTAATGAATCAAAGGATGAACTGGAAGAGAATAAACTTCTATCATATTGTTCTTTTTTTACAGGATCATTTAGAACCTCCCAGGCATTTTGTATTGCAAGAAATCGTTCTTTGTCTCCGCCTGCATCAGGATGATGTTGCTTAACTAAAGAACGATATGAAGATTTAATTTCACTTTTGGGTGCATTTTTTTTGAGGCCTAATTCTTCATATAAATTTTTTTCCATTTTTATAAATTAGGAATTAAAGATAACCATCTGTTCTTGCTTGAATTGAGGTATTGGATTCAAACATTGCGGTTGATAAATATCTTTCACCAAAACTTGGCAGAATTACTATCAATCTTTTATTAATTAGTTCTTTCCTTTCACCAATTTTTATAGTTGCTGCTAAAGCGGCTCCGCTGCTGATGCCTGATAAAAGACCTTCCAATCGAGCTAATAAACGCCCATAATAAAATGCTTCGTCGTCATCAATTTTTATAATTTCATCAATTAATTTAGTATTCAGGACTTTCGGTACGAAACCTGCCCCTATTCCTTGAATCGAATGAGATCCTGCTTTTTCTCCGGAAATGACAGCACTTTTTCTGGGCTCTACAGCATAAATTTTGCAATTTGGATTAACTTTTTTCAAAAAACGTGCGCAACCAGTAATTGTGCCTCCTGTGCCTACTCCCGTAACTAGTCCATCTAAATTGTTATTGGATTGGGCCCATATTTCTTGAGCGGTTGTTCTTTCATGAATATCTGGATTAGCAAAGTTTTCAAATTGATTAAATTGATAGCTATTTGCAATGCTAGAAGACAACTCATTAGCTAAATCTAAGGCTCCTTTCATTCCTTCTTGACCTGGCGTTAGCTGTAATTCAGCCCCATATGCTCGCAACATTGCCCTTCTTTCAATACTCATCGTATCAGGCATAGTTAATATCAATTTATAGCCTTTAGCTGCAGCAACCATTGCTAATGCGATGCCAGTATTTCCACTTGTTGCTTCAATCAATGTTGTTTTGTCTGGTGTTATCAATCCTTCTTCTTCAGCTTTGCATAACATTGAATAAGCAATACGATCTTTTACAGACGCTGATGGATTGAAACTTTCGAGTTTGGCTATTATTTCTGGATAACAATTAAAGTAATTTCTGATTCGACTTAATTTAACTAATGGAGTATTTCCAACTAGAGAAGTGATATCATTTGCTATTTCCATGAAATGATTATTTAAATTGCCAAATTAACTCTCCTCTTTACATAATAATTGTATTTAAAGATCTTTTATATGATTTTCATAAAAGAATTTAATTAAAAATAACTTTCTGCTGAAGAATATTATTATTATAAAAGTGAGTTTAATAATTTTTATGTATTCGCTGGAACTAAGTCTCAGATATTCACCTTTTCCGATTGCAATTCAGAAGAAAGAATTCGAGGATGTTAAAAGAATTTATGAAGAAATAAAAAATTCTATGAATGAACCTTTAGAAACTTCAAACTTGGTTGAATTAAGGTGTGATAAAGTGCAAGATAAATTAATTGCTGTAAGAGCTCAAGAAATCATTTCAGTGCAGATATATGAAAAATCATCAGTAGCAGGAGGAGCTAAAAGACCAGGATTTTCTCTCGATATAGATTAATAGAATTAATGCGAGATTCTCTAGAAAATGGAATACCTCATATTCATTTCAAAGATGTCTCTTTTTCATATCCTGGGAAAAAAGACAATTTAATTTTTAAATGTAATTTTTCAATAAAAAAACCTGGATTTTGGATGGTTGTCGGTAAAAACGGGAGTGGAAAAAGTACCCTTTTAAAATTAATTAATGGAATAATTAAACCCAAAAATGGAGTCATTAATTCTAAAGCAGATATAGGGATGGTATTTCAAAACCCTGATCATCAAATATTGATGCCAAATTGCAGAAGCGAACTTCTGATAAATATTAACCAAAATATAAGTGATTATGAAATTAATAAAAAAATTGAATATGTGCTTGCTCAGGTGGGATTGACTGGTTTTGAAAAAAGGCCAGTACACACGTTAAGCGGAGGTCAAAAACAACGCTTAACTATTGCATGCGTTCTTATTAGTAATAGGAATTTTATTCTTTTAGATGAGCCTACAGCGTTACTTGATCAAACCAGCCAATTAAAAGTTTTAAAAACTATTAAGAATCTTACAAGTGACCATAAAAAACCTTTATCCGCTTTGTGGATTACACATCGTTATGAAGAATTAAATTACGCTGATTCAGTAGCAGAGCTGAAAAATGGTTTTTTATCTAGATGGCAAGAACCATCAAAATTTCAATATAATTAAATCTTTTACTTGTCATAAGGCACTTTAAAGAGCTAAATTCATTTTATATTCCTCGGTAGCTCAGCGGTAGAGCGATCGACTGTTAATCGATTGGTCGCAGGTTCGAATCCCGCCCGGGGAGTCCTTAAGTCGCAAAAGTCATGCAAAGTCACCGAAAAAAGGTGACTTTTTTATGTCTATGAATACCTCCTCAATAAAAAATGTCTAGACAAATAGATACATATTAATAAATTGTTTATTAGTACATTTATTCGTACATATTTTTATCATTCTTTAGATATGAAATTATAGGTAATTACTTTCTTTCTGAATGCCGAAACAAGACGAATTTGATTATGAATTACAAAAGTATTTAGACAAGTAAATACCCTCTTTTTTTATTTTATATAACTCCATCTATTTAAAATCCACAAATTTTATGAACATTTGAATCATAAAAACCCACAAAACAATTTAAATATAAGATAAGGGAAAAGTAAAGAAGGAAGATTTTATATACTTTTTAGTATAGTTATGAGAACATATAAATTGATTAATTAACTAATGATTTAAATATATATTGTGACTAGAATGACAAGTTTTAAGAACAGTACTTGGAGCATTAATATCAAATTCCTCATAAAAAGTTCTTGGATTAATTTTTAAGTCCCATATAGTCCGTATATATTTTCTGTTTGTATCTTATGAATTACCCCTTTCAGGGAATTCTAGTCATCCCACATATCCTTTTTCTCTTGATCTAAGTTATTCCTTTCCAGTAATTCTATTCTTTGTTTCTGAGTATCTATTGCTGTGTCATGAACGTTTTTATCATTACTGTATTTTGTTTGCATTTCTAAGATAATAATTTCAAATTGCTCTCCAAAGAAATCTGACATTTCTCTCCATGCTTCCATTTCTTCTTCTTTGTCAATAGTATCGTTTATTTGATGAGAAATGCTTTCTAGTACATGTTGTTTAATTTCTTGATGACTCATCGATTCTACTTTTTTTTGAATATAAAATTCTTTAAGATTTTCGAGTTGTTTTTTTGATAAGTCGGAATAGATAAATGACTTCTTTTTCATAAATACTTAGATTTTTTTTAATATAGACAAAATTCTTAGCTTAAACACTCAGAAGAAATCAAAAATGGTGAAATCTGTTCAATCCTCTTTTAAAAAGGAGAAATATCATTTAATTCTATTTTGATATACCTTACTAAGAAAATTTGAATTGGATATTATTTCATATTGAATGAATATTTTTTATAAGTATTCTTTTGATTATTAAGAAATAATTAATAAAATCAAAAGAAATTGTGAAATTTAAACTTTTTAAAAATTTGTAATTTTTATCTAATAGCCTGCTATTATTAAGTTAATTGATAAATCTAATTGATAAAATTGTTTACACTAATTCAACAATCTTTCTAAATTCTTGAGAGAATCTTAATACTGAAACTTATTCTTAATTTAATACTGTATAAGTATGAAAATTTCAATCCTTTTAATTGAAGATGATCGTGATATGCGTGATTTGGTAGCTAGGCATTTAGAACATTCTGGTTTCGATGTCCAAAAAGCGGAAGATGGCATCAAAGGGCAGGCATTAGCTCTTCAATACTCGCCAGATTTAATTCTTTTAGATTTAATGTTACCAAGTGTTGATGGATTAACTTTATGCCAGAGACTGAGAAGAGATGAAAGAACTTCAAATATCCCAATTTTGATGATAACTGCCTTAGGTGGACTAAAAGATAAAGTTACTGGTTTTAATTCTGGTGCCGATGACTACATTACTAAACCATTTGATTTAGAAGAATTACATGTACGCATAAAAGCATTATTAAGAAGAACAAATAGAGCACAGTTGAACTCTAGTAATCAGCAAGAAATTTTAAATTATGGACCTCTCACTCTTGTGCCGGAAAGATTTGAAGCTATCTGGTTTGAATCTCCTGTTAGATTAACTCATCTTGAATTTGAATTAATTCATTGTCTTTTACAAAGGCATGGTCAAACTGTATCACCAGCATTGATTCTCAAAGAAGTATGGGGATATGAACCCGACGATGATATTGAGACAATCAGAGTTCATATTAGGCATTTACGTACTAAGCTAGAACCTGATCCACGTAAGCCTATATACATAAAAACTGTATATGGAGCTGGATATTGTCTTGAGTTACCTATTGGCTCTCAAGTTGAAGCTGCCAAGCAAGATTTTATTCAAGCACGAAATCCTAATCTAATGAATTCTGTAATAGATTAAATTTCATATATCTTCCATTGAAATTTTTAAAAAGGTTATTTCCCATGCCAACCTTGGTTGAATATTTGTTCTTAAATAAAATTTTAAATTTTCAAGCTTTTTTACTAGATCAATATTTTTTGTATTTCTCCACCAAATAATTTGAATAAAATTGACTAAGCAAATCTGTTGATAAATTTCTAATTTTTCATATATTAATTTAGATACTTCTAAAATTTCTAGACTATTTTTTATTGGAAAAATTAATTTATTTGTAATTTCACTTGGTAATTCATTCCAAATTTCAATATTTTTCAATAATTGCCCTGGAGATCCATTTGCAGAGTTTATTACATCTTCGAATTTCAATTTTGTATTAATGTTAAATTGAGAAGGATCTAAATAATCTTTGAAAAGAGAGTTTATTTGTTTACTAGAAAAGGATCGAAACCTGACTAATTGACATCTTGATATGATCGTATCTAAGAGAAGATTTAATTTTGATGTTAATAAAATAAAAATGCCATTGTTGGGTTCTTCTAGTATTTTTAAAAGGCAATTTGAGGCTGCTTCGTTTAGAAGGTGGGCATCAATAATTAAAACAATTTTTTTGTCTGAGTTTATTGATTTTTGACCAAGAAAAGTTTTGATATTACGTATTTGAGCAATCTTAATAATCTCAGATCCACTTTTTGTTGTTTTTTCAAGATCGGAACTTTTTGACCTTTTAGATTCCAAAATCGAATTAGGTTCGATAATGAGAAAATCCGGATGGTTATTGTTTGTAATTCTTTCTTCAATATTTCCGACTGGAGAAGATTGCTTGAAAATCTCTTTTATAAATTGAAGAGCAGTTTGTTGTTTCCCTACTCCTTCAGCACCATTAAATATGTAACCATTAGCAAATGATTTATTTCTAATTATGCTTTTAAGATATGTATTAACTTCTTCATTAAAGAATAATTTTTTTTTTACCTCAATCATTTGTCATTAGAAAAATTGTTTAATAGAGTCTCTTTAATTTGATTAGAAATAGTTTTAATATTTTGTGAGGCAGATATTACTTTCCATTTTTTTTCTCTGGCAATTAGTTTGAAGCCTTCATTTACTTTTTCTAAAAATCTGATACCTTCTGATTCTATTCTATCTGGAATTTCATTTTTTCTTCGCATGATACTCTCTTCTGGAGAAATTTCTAAGAAGAAAGTTAGGTCAGGATATTCTCCTTGACAAACAATCGATTCAACTTTTTTAATTATTTCTAAATTTATTTTTCTTCCATAACCTTGATAAGCCAGGGTAGAATCGGAAAATCTATCACTAATTACCCAATCATTGTTATTTAAAGCAGGAGAAATAATTTTTGAAATATGTTCAGCTCTATCAGCTGAATAAAGTAATAATTCCGCAAGCGATGAAGGCTTGTTAGTTTTATTGTTATCAAGAATTAGTCCTCTAAGTTTTTTACCTAACAGGCTGCCTCCTGGTTCTCTTGTTGTGATTAATTTAGACCCTTTTTTTATTAGACCACTTTTAGGAAGCCATTTAGATAGTTCATTTATTTGGGTAGTCTTACCACATCCATCAATACCTTCAATAACAATAAATTTGCCTTTCATTTAATCCAAAGATAAAGCATTAATGACAACTGTAATAGAGCTTGTAGCCATTAATAATGCTGCTATTGAGGGAGTAAGAAGAATGTCATATTTAGGAAACAAAATACCTGCGGCTATTGGGATCGCTAGTAAGTTGTAACCAAAAGCCCATATTAGATTCTGCTTTATTTTTCTCATAGTTTTTTTTGCAAGATTTAATGAGTATGGTAATCCATTAAGTTGATCTCCCATTAATACTATATCTGCATTTGCCTTCGCTATTTGAGTTCCTGATCCTACTGCAATTCCTAAGTCAGAGGATGCTAAGGCTGGGACATCATTAATTCCATCACCAACCATAGCCACTTTATTATCGATTTTTAAATTTTCTATAGTTTTAAGTTTCATATGAGGAAGAAGGTTCCATTTTACTTCCGTTTCTTTAAAACCAATTTTTTTTGCTAAAGCTAAAACTGTTTGTTTTCTATCTCCACTTAAAATATTAATTTTAAATTTGTTTTGTCTCAAATTTTGAACTGTTTTTATTGAATCCTCTCTGAGTAAATCTCCTAATAAGATAAATCCTAGTAACTTATCTTTTATACTGACTCCAATAATTGTATGCGTTTGTGTTTCTTCATTTTCAATGACTTTTTTTGCATTATTATCAATAACTATCCCTTTGCTTAGTAGCCATTCAATATTTCCAATATTGATCAGTCCTTCAACTGACTCAAGTTCTCCAGATATACCTCTCCCTGAATGAGTTAATATTTTTTTTATTGGAAATAAACTTAAATTTTGTTTTTGGGCCTCTTGAATTAAGGCATTTGCGATTGGATGTCTGCTTTCCTTTTCTAAACTGGCAGCAATTCTTAATAAGTATGTATGATCGTTATTATTTTTATAATCAACGATGAAAAGCTTACCTTTTGTTAATGTACCAGTCTTATCAAAAATAATATGATTAATTTTTGAAGCCATCTCTATTTTGTCACCTCCTTTGAATAAAACCCCTTTTTTTGCGGCTTTACCTGATGCGACAGTGATTACTGTTGGTGTGGCTAAACCTAATGCACAAGGACAAGCTATTACTAAAACAGCAATTGACAATTGAATTGCTAAACTCAGGAAATTCTCAGCATTACTACCAAGAGAACTATGAAGTGTGTGGCTTGAATTTGTTAATAATTGATGATGATTGTGACTTAATAAATCAGGCCAAATGTGTTTTGCCCCCTTCCACCAAAAAAAGAAACTTAAAGTGGCAAATATAAGTACAAAGTAAGTAAATTTTCCTGCAATTTTGTCAGCAATTCTTTGAATTGGAGGTTTATTAGCGTTTACAGACTCAATAAGACTTACTAGTTGTGCAAGAGAAGAATCCCCGCCGACCTTCTGTACTTTTAGTCTAAGAGTTGAATTAAGATTTAAAGACCCACTGGATAACTTTTCACCTTCTTTTACTTCGATAGGTTTGGATTCTCCAGTAATATGTGAAACATCAACATATGAATTACCCTGAGTAACAATGCAGTCAGCAGGGACTCTGTCACCTGCTAAAATTTGAATCTCTTGATCAGGCTTTAAAGCATTGACTCTTATTGACTTTATTTGATTATCTTTTGTGTAGATATTTGCCATTTCAGGTTGAAGATCTAATAACTCTCCAATTGATGAACCAGTTTGATATCTAGCTCTTTCTTCTAAGAAACGCCCAATCAATATAAAACCTAAAAGCATAACTGGTTCATTAAAAAAACAAGGAAAACCACTAGCAGGGAATATTAAGGATAGAAGACTTGTTATATAAGCGCTAGTTACTCCAAGAGCTACTAAAGAATCCATATCCGGACGATTCTTTATAAATGATTTAAATCCATTAATAATTATTCTTCTTCCTGGAAATAATAAAGCTATTGTTGCTAATGAGGCATGAAAAAATATATTACCTAATATTGGAAAATTTATATATTTTCCTTCTGCCAGATGACCTAAACCTGAAAATAGTAAAAGTAATAGAGCAAAAGTTAGCTTTTGCCATTGATTATTCCATTTCTTTTTTTTTGATAATTCTTCTTTATTTATTTTTTTTGAAAAATCATTTATGTAAATCTTTGATGGGAAACCATTCTCTTTAAGTTTTTCGAGAACTGTTTCTATTTCTATATGTTTATAGCTAATTTCAAAATATGCACTTTCAGTGAGTAAGTTAACAGAAACATTTTCAATACCATCAGAATTATTTAATATTGTTTCAACAGTACTAACGCAACCACCGCACTTCATTCCTGTAATGCTTAATTGAATGCTCTCCTTTCTTATCACAATAGAAGCAAATTAATTCTTGGTTTCATTTGTAATTATAATAAAAAATGTAATAGACTTTTTAAATAGTTATTTTAAATTACTATAATAATTTTATTGATTTAAAGCAGTGCCTAGTAATCAAAACAGAGACAATTTTATTGATAAAGCTTTTACTGTAATTGCTGAATCAATAGTTAAAATAATGCCTATTGAAGAGAAAGAAAAAAAGGCTTACATCTACTATAGAGATGGGCTGGCAGCCCAAAATAATGGAGATTATTCCGAAGCATTAGAGTATTACAAAGAGAGTTTACTACTTGAAGAAAATAAAATAGATAGGGGTGAGACTCTTAAAAATATGGCAATTATATTTATGAGTAATGGTGAAGAGGATTTGTCTATAGAAACTTATGAAAAAGCATTGGTAGAAAATCCTAAACAGCCATCATGCCTAAAAAACATAGGTTTAATTTATGAAAAAAGAGGGAGAAATGCTGAACAAAATGGTGATTTAGATCAGAGAGATATATGGTTTGATAAAGCTGCTGAAGTTTGGACTAAAGCAGTAAAATTATATCCTGGGGGGTATCTTGATATTGAGAATTGGCTGAAAAACTCAGGAAGAAGTTCAATTGATATGTATCTCTAATATTTTTACTCTGATAAAGAATATTCAACTGCTTCTTTAATATTCGAAATCTCTTTGATATTGATTAAATTTTGAAAATTATTTAGATCCTCCTCTAATTTTGGCACTACGATATTTTTGATTCCTAGTCTTGCAGCCTCTTCTATCTTTGTTCGAAGGTTATTCGATTTTCTAACTTGACCGCTCAAACCCAATTCTCCAATAAATGAGCTATTGGCCAAAGGAGGAATATTTTTTAAACTTGATAAAATTGATATGGCTACACCTAAGTCAGATGAAGGATCATTAATTTCAAAACCACCCCCAGTAGCTACATAACAATCAAATTCAGATAATTTAATGCCGACGTGTTTTTCAATAACAGCTAGAATTTGATGTAATCTGTTAATGCTAATTCCAGTTGTGGTTCGTCTTGGGTTACTGTAGAAAGTTTTATTTACCAGTGCTTGTATATCAACTGCAAATGGTCTAGTACCTTCTTTTGTAATCGTGGTTGTCACACCTGCAATATTCTCTTTATTTGTAAAGATTGAACTTGGGTTTTTTACCTCCCGTAAGCCTTTTTCAAGCATTTCAAAAATTCCAATTTCAAAGGTAGATCCAAATCGATTTTTTATACTTCTTAGTAATCTATGAGAGGAAATATTATCTCCTTCAAAGTTTATTACTGCATCAACTAAATGCTCTAGAGTTTTTGGACCAGCTAAAGTCCCATCTTTGGTGACATGACCAATTATTAGAAGTGCAATATTATTTTGTTTAGCGAGATTCTGTAATTCAGATGAACATTCTCTAACTTGAGAAACTGATCCTGGCGAACTTTCCATCTCATGATTATGGATGGCTTGAATACTATCGATAATTGCGAAACTTGGATTTACACGTTTTATCTCTTTAATTATTAGAGATAAATTGGTTTCTGCAAAAATTTTTAAATCTATACTATTTTGATTTAATCTTTCCCATCTGATTTTTACTTGTTCTAAAGATTCCTCGGCAGTTACGTATAAAACTTTCTCGTTGAGAGATATTTTTCCTGCTGATTGAAGAACTATTGTGCTTTTACCTATCCCTGGCTCTCCTCCAAGTAACACAACAGATCCAGGGACTATCCCGCCTCCAAGAACTCGATCAAACTCATTAAAACCACTTGTAAATCTTGATATTTTTTTAGATGAAATTTCATTAAATGGTATAGCTTTTTGACTATTATTTACACCTTGATGCTTAGATCTCTTGCTTTTAATTTCTTCAACAATGGAATTCCATGAGTTGCAATTAAGGCATTTCCCAAAGTATTGAGAAGTTTCAGTTCCGCAATTTTGACAAATAAAAGTTGACAATTTGCTAGACATTTAGTTTTTAAAAAAGTACATGGAACTAGAATGTTTGGGATATTGCCCCTCTACAAGTTAGATTAGGTTAATAACAAATTCTCATACTGATTAGCTAATAGAAACAAATGGCTGGATCTAGTCAAACTAAAGAAACAATCCTTGTCGCAGATGATGAGGCAAGTATTAGAAGAATTCTGGAGACGCGTCTCTCCATGATTGGCTACAAAGTTGTAACTGCAAGTGATGGTAAAGAAGCACTAAAGTTATTTAAAGATTATGAGCCTGATCTAGTAGTACTAGACGTCATGATGCCAAAGTTAGACGGTTATGGAGTGTGTCAAGAATTAAGGAAAGATTCTGATGTTCCAATTGTTATGTTAACTGCATTAGGAGATGTTGCAGATAGGATAACAGGTTTAGAATTAGGAGCTGATGACTATGTAGTTAAACCATTTAGTCCCAAGGAATTAGAAGCTAGAATTAGGTGTGTTCTTAGAAGAATTGACAAGGATCAAATTCCTGGGATGCCTAATTCAGGTTTGATTTTGGTTACTGATATAAAAATTGATACCAATAGAAGACAAGTTTTTAAAAGCGATGAGAGAATTAGATTAACTGGGATGGAATTTAGTCTCCTAGAGCTTTTGGTAAGTAGGTCAGGAGAACCATTTAGTAGAGGAGAGATTTTAAAAGAGGTTTGGGGATATACACCTGAGAGGCATGTAGATACAAGAGTAGTCGATGTTCATATATCGAGATTAAGGTCAAAACTGGAGGCCGATCCGGCCAATCCTGAATTGATACTAACAGCAAGAGGCACAGGATATCTTTTTCAAAGGATTGTCGATATTGCTCCTTTTGATGGTAAATAAATGGGAAAAGAAACTTTACCTAAAAATAATAAGTCCAGAGCTATCAGAAGATTGGTTATTTGGTATAAAAGAAACTCGGCTGTAACTTCTATAGTTGATACTGCTGCTAGTTCTGCAGTAACTGCTGGTAATGTAGCGGGCAACGTTGTTTCTGGTGCTGGATCTGTCGTAAGCACAGCTGGTAATGTTGCTAGCAATGTTGCAGGCAATGTTGCAGGCAATGTAGTTTCAAGCGCTGAGTCTGTTGTAAATACTGCTAGCAGTGTAGTTTCAAATGCTAGTACATTAGCTAAAAATACACTACAGCCATTAGTTTTTGACCCATTAAAAAGATTACAAAATAGCGATAATAACTTAGATAAGTTGGACGACTCGCAATCTAATAGAATTTGGATTGCAGTTGATGGTATGGGTGGGGATTATGCTCCTGGGCCAATTCTTGAGGGTTGTCTTGAAGCAATAAGCAGATTTCCGATAAATATAAAGTTTGTTGGCAACATTGAAAAAGTTAAAAATGCAGCAGAAAAAATTGGTTTAGTAGAATTACTTGAAAAAGAAATAGAAAATAATCGTCTTGAATTAATTGATAGTGGAGATCCTATAGGAATGAATGAAGAAGCTACTGCAGTCAGAAAAAGGAAAAACGCAAGTATAAATGTTGCAATGGATTTAGTAAGAAACAATAAAGCACAAGCTGTTTACTCAGCTGGTAATTCAGGAGCAATGATGGCTTCTGCGATATTTAGAGTTGGGAGATTAAAAGGGATCGATAGACCTGCTATAGGCGCATTATTTCCCACAAGGGATCAAACTCGCCCTGTCTTAGTGTTAGATGTTGGTGCAAATACCGATTGTAAACCCTCTTATCTTCATCAGTTTGCTCTTCTAGGTAATATTTATGCAAAAGATGTCTTGCAAGTAAAACAACCAAGAATTGGCCTCTTAAATATTGGAGAAGAAGAATGTAAAGGTAATGATTTATCCCTTAAAACATTCGAACTATTATCTGCTGAAAAAAATTTTGATTTTGGAGGTAATTGTGAAGGTCGAGATGTATTGTCAGGGAGTTTTGATGTGGTGGTCTGTGATGGGTTTACCGGTAATATATTATTAAAGTTTCTTGAGTCTGTAGGTGGCGTTTTATTAGACATTTTGAGATCTGAGCTGCCAAGAGGAAGGCGTGGGAAAGTTGGTTCAGCTTTTTTAAGAAGTAATCTACTCAGAATAAAGAAAAGGTTGGATCATGCTGAACATGGCGGTGCCTTATTACTTGGGGTAAATGGTATTTGTGTGATCGGCCATGGTAGCAGTAAGTCTTTATCAGTCGTTAGCGCTCTTCGCTTAGCTCACTCGGCAGTGAATCATAACGTGATGGAAAATTTAAATCAACTTCAAAAGCTTCAAGTTTTAAATTCATAAAACATATTTTGTCAAATTTTATGTTTGACTTATATAAGTAACTAAAAAAACTCTTTTGGAAGGAATAAAGTTTAATCAGATTGGAGTCTCATTTAAAGGTAGTGGAAGTTATGTACCCGATCAAATACTAACCAATGAAACAATTAGTCAAAAAGTAGATACTAGTGATGAATGGATAAAATCTAGAACTGGCATTTCTGAGAGGAGAATTTCTGGCTTAGGAGATAATGTCAATGATATGGCTTATGAGGCGGCACTATCAGCGATTGAAATGACTAATTGGGATATTAAAACGATTGATTTAATTGTCTTAGCTACTTCTACACCTCATGATTTATTTGGTTCAGCGCCATCTATACAAGCTAAATTGGGTGCCCATAATGCTGTAGCTTTCGATTTAACTGCAGCATGTAGTGGTTTTTTATTCGCCTTAATAACAGCCTCACAATTTTTAAAAGGAGGTAGTTTTAAGAGAGCTATTGTTATAGGAGCGGATCAATTATCAAGCTTTGTTGATTGGAATGATAGAAGAAGTTGTATTCTATTTGGAGACGGTGCGGGTGCATTGGCAATTGAAGCCACAAATGAATTTGATAATTTCCTTGGTTTTGATATGAGAACAGATGGGGAAAGAGGTTCTTTCCTAAATCTTCCATCAAAAAATAATAAGGATTTAATAATTGATAACATTGATTTTTTAAATGGGGGTTTTTCTCCAATTCAGATGAATGGTCAGGAAGTCTATAAATTTGCGGTTAGAGAAGTTCCGATAATTCTTGATAATTTGTTTAGAAAAACGAATTATACTTCTGACGAAGTTGATTGGCTCATACTGCATCAAGCTAATCAAAGAATATTGGATTCTGTAGGAGACAGATTAAAAATTCCTAGAGAAAAAATTCTTAGCAATTTAGCAAAATATGGCAATACCTCAGCAGCAACAATTCCACTAGTGATGGATGAGGCTATTAGAAATAATAGAATTAAACAAAATGATATTATTGCCACAAGTGGTTTTGGTGCTGGGCTAAGTTGGGGTGCAGCCCTCATTAAATGGGGTTAAAACAAAATTAGGAAAATTATGACAGTTGCATGGGTATTCCCTGGACAAGGTTCGCAAAAAATTGGGATGGCAAAACAAATTGAAAATTTGCCTAACACAAAGGAGAGGTTTAGATTCGCGTCTGAGATATTTGATAGAAATTTATTTGAAATTTGTGAGTTGAATTCTGAACCAATTAATTCCCTTAATGATTTAAATAACACAATAAATACACAAATTTGTCTTTTTTTAGTTGAATCGATTTTATTAGATGCACTAAAGGAAAATGGTTATAAACCAAATTATGTTGCTGGGCATAGTCTAGGAGAAATCACGGCACTCTATTGTGCAGATGTTTTTTCATTCGAAGATTGTGTATCACTAATAAAAGTAAGATCTCAATTAATGGTTAATACTGGGAAAGGATCTATGGCAGCATTAATTGGTTTTGATAGAGATCAACTTGATTTATTAGTAAATCAAATTGATGATGTTGTAATAGCTAATGATAATAGTTCCTCCCAAGTTGTCTTATCAGGATCTTATGAAGCATTAGATTATTTGTCTAAAGAAATTTCTTGTAAACGATTCCTCAAATTAAATGTTTCAGGTGCATTTCACTCACCATTCATGAATGATCCTTCAGCAAAATTTGCTGAGTATTTAAAAAAGATTGAATTTAAAAATCCTTCTTTTCCAGTCATAAGTAACTATAAACCTTCATTTTGTAGCGATCCAAACGAGCTTAAAATAAGATTGGAAAATCAAATGTGTAATGGGGTAAGGTGGCGAGAAACTATGGATTTAATGGCGAAAGATAGTGATCTTCATATTGTTGAAATTGGCCCCTCCAATGTACTTAGCGGTTTAGGAAAAAGACATTTGAAGGGTGTAAAAATTTCTCAAATTTCATCTTCTGATCAAATAACATATTAATTCCTATGAAAAATGATTTTTTTCAAAAATTAACCTATCAATTAGTTAGTAATTTATTTGTGTTACCTATTTATAAATTTGTATTTCGCGGTCATTTAATAGGTGAAGAAAATATTCCGCAAAAAGATTCTTTTATAATGGTCTCTAATCATGGCTCTTTACTAGATCCTCCTTTGTTAGGTCATGCTCTTGGACGTAATATATCTTTTATGGCCAAATCGGAGCTTTTTGAGATTCCTTTTCTTGGCTTTGTTATTAAGGCTTGTGGAGCATATCCTGTAAAGAGGGGAATTGCTGATAAAAATACAATTAAAACAGCATGTAAGAAATTATCAAATAATAATTGTATCGGAATTTTTATTGATGGTACTCGTCAAAAAAATGGACGAGTTAATAAACCAAAACAAGGTGCTGCATTATTAGCCTTTAAAAATCAAAAATTATTATTGCCTGTTGCGATAGTTAATTCACATAGATTAGTGAGATTTAAATTCTGCATTCCCTTCTTTTCAAAAATAGTTATTAAGGTGGGAAAACCTTTTCAACCTCCGCAAAGCTTATCAAGGGATGATTTAAATTCTGTAACCATGGATCTTCAAGAAAATATTAATAATTTGATTGGATAAATATCTAGTTAATGGGAGAAATTGGGTAAAGTGGTAAAACTTTTTGCCATGAATTTAAATTAGAATTTGATAAATTTTTATTTGATAAATCTAGTAATTCTTCTAAATCCTCTTTATCCTTAAAATTAGCCTCAAAAAAAAGTTCTTTACTCTCCAATTCTTTAACAACTTTTGGTAACACTATTTCTCGAATTATAAGACCTCCATTTTTTTGTTCCTTATTAAAAATCTCATACTTACCTGCAATAAATCCCTGTCGTTTTAATTTTTTGTAAATCCAGAATGATTGTTTTTTTTTAAAAATATCATTTTTTAATGCAATTCTTTTTGCCATTATTTCAAATGAACTAAAACTGTCTAGAGGACAATTTATTTGTTGTGAGATAGTTCTTGCTAAAACTACAATAAGTCTTGAAGCATTGAAATTTGCTGGCCCTGTACTTACAGAAAGCTTATTTACTTTTTGTAAATTTTCGCGGGAGATAAATTTATTAAAATCAACAATCAAGTTGTTAGATAAGTCTTTATCAAATTTTTTTATAAATAATTTATTAGATTCAATATTATTGTTTGCTCTAAATCCAAATCCAAAGGAATTGTCTGTGCTATGTATCACTAATGTAGTGAAGTTTTGCCTTCCTTGGGGGTTAAGTGTCATGTATTACCTTTAAACAGGTAATTCCAAGCCTGGATTACATTTAGACCATTTACCAAATTCTTTTATAAAACTTTCACAAGTTTGCACATCCCAATCTGTTTTATAAGCACCATTCTTATCTTTAACTATACTGACATGAATGAATGGTTTTTTTGCTTTAAAATCAGGCATAACGCAAATATTATCAACACCATGCTTATTTTCAACGTCATGATATGTGATACATCTATCAACCCATTTACAGTTGATGCAAATGCACATAATTAATAAATAAAATGAAGGGTAATAACGTTCTTACTGATCATACACTAATCATTGATGAATTAGAAAGAAGTATAAAATTTTATAATTGGCATTTTATCTTATCTTTTCTACCTAAAGGATCATTTTTAGTTGGTGGTTACATAAGGGATATTATTTTGGGAAGATTAACTGAAGATGTAGATGTTGATATTGTGGTACCCCTAAATGCTATTGAAATTGGGAAAAAAATTTCAGACAATTTCGAGTCTAAATTTATAATTTTAGATAAGAAAAGAGAAGTGGTAAGGGTTATTCTTGATCATATTTCAATTGATATTGCTAATCAGATTTCCTCCACGATCGAAGGAGATTTGAGTAGTAGGGACTTCTCGATTAATTCAATTGCTTTTTTATTTGATAATAAATGTTTGTTTGATCCATTTAATGGTCTAAAAGATCTAGAATCTTCCTTGCTGAGAACTCATTCAGAAAAAAATTTAATGAATGATCCTTTACGAATATTAAGATGTTTTCGATTTGTTTCTGAATTTAATTTTAAAATTGATCAAGATTTAATAACTTATATAAAAAAAAATAAAGGGAAATTATATTTTGTTGCCAAAGAAAGGATTAATTATGAAATTCAGAAGATAGTAACTGGGGCAAATGCTTTAGAGGCGATAATTTTAGTAAAAAATTTTAATATTTTTGGATCGGATAATTTATACAAAGATTCATTTTTTTTGGATTTACAGAATATTAATTATGAAGAACTTAATCAGTATGAAAAGAAGAATTTTTTACCATTTTTTTTTATTACCCAAATTTTAGATGAAGTATCTTTAAGTAAATATAAATTTAGTAGAGCTGAAATTGTAAGAACAAAGTTATTGCGAAAATGGCACGTTTTTTTAAAGAAAAAAAATATCACTCAGTTAAATGAATTAGATAGATTTGCATTACATCAAGAATTAGAAATGTTTCTTCCATCTTTTATTTTTTATTTACCTCAAAAATTACGTTTCGATTGGCTCAATAGGTGGCGGGACAAGGATGATAGATTATTTCATCCTTCAAATTTAATTAATGGTGATGTAATCAAAAAAAATTTAAAAATAAAGGATGGCCCTCTGTTAGGCAAGCTTTTACAATATCTTTCAAAGGAGCTTGCATATAAAAGATTGAATAATTTTGATGAAGCTATTTATAAAGCAAAGCAATGGATTGAACAAAATGCGCCAAAATGTGATTAAATACACATAGCTTAGTTTTGTTTAGAAGTTCAGACTTCAAAAATCATTTTTAAAAATTTATGAGTATTCGAATTTACATTGGCAATTTACCACAAGGATTTAATCAAAAAGAATTTGATAACCTTTTAAAATCAGTTTCTGATTCGATTAGATTTAAAGCAGTTTTAGATAAGGAAACCAAGGAATGCAGGGGATTTGGTTTTGCGACAGCAAGTAATGAAGAAAATGCTGATTTAATAATTCAGAAATTAAACGGTTTTGAATTTAATGGTTCCAAATTAAGAGTAGAGTTATCAGAAAAAAAAGATTCTCTTTCAAAAAAAAGAAATAGTGGAAATTTTAACAAGAATAAGAAGAAGAAAGATTTTAAGAAAATTGTTCATAGTGACGCCCCTAACCTTGAAGCACCTGATCCAAGATGGGCTGGAGAACTGTCTAAATTAAAAGATTTATTAGCTAATCAGAAGACACCTGCTTAGTTATTTAATTCGAGAAATTAAAAAAGATATTGGTATCTCAAAGGCTTTAACTGAATTCTTTACAAAAGCTCTATTATTAAAGACATCATAGTCTAACCTTTCAATTGAATCTAATATTCCTCTGTAAAGACGTAACGATGTCCAAACTGGCCATCTTGCGTCAGAGGAGAGCCACTTAATCCCTTCTTCAGATTTATGAAACCAATCGCGAGCCCTACTTAATTGAAACTTCATCAATGCTTTCCATTGTTTATTTATTTCGCCGTTTAAAAGTTTTTCTTCAGAATAATTAAATTTTTCAATATCTGCTTGTGGGAGATAAATTCTACCTCGTTCTCTGTCTTCTCCTACATCTCTCAATATATTAGTTAATTGGTTGGCTATTCCTAAAGCTATAGCTGCTTCTGAGGGGTCAGGCTTAGAACTCCATGGTGCGGATGTATAAGCTTTATCAATGCCCATGACATTCTGAGTCATTAAACCAACAGTCCCTGCCACTCTATAACAATAGAGTTTTAATTCATCAAAATCTTTGTATCTGAATTTATTAAGATCCATCCTCTGACCTTCTATCATGTCTAGGTAGGGTTGAATACTTTGTGGATATTTTTCGATGGTATCTAATAGAACTGAATCTAGTTCAGATTTAATATTCCCTTTGAATACATTCTTTGTATTTTCTTCCCATGCATCTAAATTATCTGAAAGCTCATCTTGCGATTTAGTTGAAGCTTCTAAGCTATCCATTATTTCATCTGTTCTTCTGCACCATACATAAATAGCCCAAATAGCTTTTCTCTTTTCTACTGGTAGTAGAAGAGTTCCCAAGTAAAAGGTTTTAGCCCATTGTTGAGTTTCTTTACGGCATATTTCATATGCTTGATCTAGTTGAGAAATTGAATTTTTCAAAAAGTTTTAGCTGAATTTAGAAATTTTTTTAATGTTTTTAAGAAACATTTTTGGGTTTTTTGGAATACTCTTTATTAATTGACTCCGCGCATAATTTACCACTTAAAACAGCTCCTTCCATAGAAGCTAAATATTTTTGCATTGTATAATCACCAGCTAAAAAGAAATTTTTAATGGGAGATTTTTGACTAGGTCTAAACTCTTGACATCCAGGAACTGCCTTATAAACAGATCTTGGAGTTTTGACTACTTTATATTTTCTTAATTTTGTCTTTTCATCGCCCATGAAATGCGTTGGGAATAATTTTTTTAGTTCTTCCATAGTTGCATCAACAATATCTTGATCACTTCTATTTATCCAATCTTTTGCTGGTGCGAAAACTAATTCAAGCATTGATCTATTTGGATCTTCATATTCTTTACATGTAATGCTCATATCCGCATAAACACTGAGAAGTGGTGATCTGCTAAATAGCAAATGGTCAATATCTGTTAATTTTTTGTCAAACCATAAATGAATATTAATAACTGGCACACCATTTAAACCATCTAATTTAGAAAAAACATCTAGCCCCTTCCATTGTTCAGGTATCATTAATTTAAAAAGATCTACTGGCATTGCACTAACATAAGCGTCCGCAGTTAACTCTTTCTTTTCGTTTTCATTTAAAGAAGCAATAGTAAAACTTTTAACAGTGCTATCTTCATTTAGGTTGATTTGCCTTAATGGGCTATTCATGTGAACTTCTCCACCACGAGCGGTTATATAGTCGACCATTGGTTGGCAAAGTCTTTCTGGAGGAGCTCCGTCAAGAAATGCCATTTTCGAACCATTTTTTTCTTGTAAAAATCTGTTTAGTGCTGTTAATAAAACTGTAGATGATATTTCATCTGGCCCAATGAAATTTAAAGCTTTACTCATGGCTATAAAAACTTCGTCATTAACTCTTTCAGGAATATTATGTTCTTTGAGCCAATCAGTCCATGATTTGCTATCACATTTATCTAGATACTTTTGACCTCTTAACATTGCAGGTACTAAACCCAATCCAAAAAGTATCTTTTCATTCCATGAAAGCATATCATTATTACTTAATATTGCTGAAACTCCATTTACGGGAGCTGGTATATCTGGAAAGTCAAATCTACTGTAAGTTCCTGGCTCAGATGGTTGATTGAAAATCATTGAATGGCTTTTCCATTGAAGTCTATCTTCAATATCTAATTCCTTGAAAAGTTGCAACATATTAGGGTAAGCTCCAAAGAATATATGCAAACCAGTTTCATACCAGTCTCCATCATCATCTTTCCAAGCAGCGACTTTCCCCCCTAGAACATCTCTAGCTTCTAACACAATTGGAATGTGACCATTATCAACTAGATATTTAGCGCAAGATAAACCTGCTAAACCAGCACCAGCAATTACAACACGCATTATTAAATTAATAAATAAATTAACACTTACTAATAAGCTACATTAAAGTTAGGACATTATAGTTTTTTTCGTTGATTATTTCGCAAAATTATGGAAAAAATGCTTTTAAAATCAACTACTCGACATGTAAGAATTTTTACTGCTGAAGTTGTTGACAATGAATTACAGTTTCATCCAAACAAACTGACTCTTGATTTAGATCCCGATAACGAGTTTATTTGGAATGAAGATTCTTTAAACGAAATAAATAAGAAGTTTAATGAATTAATTAAAGAGAGAGCAGGAAAAGATTTAGATGATTATGAACTTCGCAAAATAGGCTCAGAGATCGAAGGCTTAATTAAAATTTTGCTTCAAAATGGGCAATTAAGTTATAACCCAGATTGTAGAGTAATGAATTATTCCATGGGTTTACCAAAGACAAATGAAGTGCTGTGAATAGACCACCCTCAAATAGAAGGCCAAGGAGAGGCTCAAATAGAAGTTACTACTCTTCAAATCCAAGAGATATGAATCCTTATGGACAAAAAAATAGTCGATTGCCTGCTTCATCTCCTGAACAAAAGGTTAATTTTAGTACTGGAACCATTGCAGTTCTTGCGGGAGTATTAATTTTAGGAGTTGGCATTGGGAGCGCGATTACAAGTACAACAGATGGTGGACAGGGAAATATAGCTAGTCAACAACAATTAGATATGGCTGTTCCAGATCCTGAATTTTGCAGACAATGGGGTGCAAGCGCCTTCGTCATTGATGTTGAAATGTATACAACTTTGAATCCATCCACGAGTTTTGTGACTCAACCAGCTCTCCAGCCAGGTTGTGTGATTAGAAGAGAGAATTGGACAGTTTTACAAAAACAGGGAGCAATTAGTAATGAAGATGTAAGAGAATGTAAGCAAAGAATGAATACTTTTGCTTACATTGGATCTATAAGAGATAAGCCAATAGTTAAGTGCGTTTATCAGACTGATGTGAATGAAAATAAATTTATCATCAAAGGAGATGGACAAGCCGAAGATGGAGGAGTAGGAATCAATAAAGAAGCAATTCAGTTCTGATCAAAATTTATTTGCCTTAATGGACTTTTTAAACTAGCAAATTGTGGAAGAATATTTTTCTTAAAAACTTCTGATGCTCTTGATGTATATCTTGATGGATTAGTAATTAATTTCAGTTCTCTTTTAACCTCTAAGTCAGCAACAAATGCTTTATGGATTGTTCCAGCCGCTAATTCTCTTTCAATTGAAACAACAGGTAAAAACGAAGCTCCTAGACCTGATTGAACTGCATTCTTAATTGCTTCAAGAGAGTTAAGTTCCATCTCAATTTTTAATCGTTGAATATCAAGTCCAGAATCTTGAAGAAGTTTATCAACAACTTTTCTGGTTGTAGATTGAGAATCCAACGTTACAAAATTTAATTTATATAAATCTTCTTTTAAAAGTTCTTTTTTGTTAGAAAGTGGGTGTTTGGAATGTAAAACAAGTGCTAACTCATCTGTCGAATATGGAATTACTTGTAGTAAGTTTTCTAAATCTCCAGGTAATTGTCCTCCAATAATGGCTAAGTCAATTTGTCCATTGGCAACACTCCATCCAGTTCTTCTAGTACTATGCACCTGAAGTTGAACTGATACATCAGGATATTTTTGTCTGAATACTCCTATCATTCTTGGCATTAAATAAGTTCCTGTTGTTTGACTGGCTCCAATGACAAGAGTCCCACCTTTTAAACTATTTAAATCTTCGATAGCTTTACAAGCTTCGTCGCATTGATTCAAAATTCGTTCACAATATTCAAGTAGTAATCTTCCTGCTTCAGTTAAAAGAGCTTTTCTACCGCCTCTGTCGAAAATTGTAATTTCAAGTTGTTTTTCTAGATTTTGAATTTGTAAACTTACAGCAGGTTGGGTTACATATAAGAGATCTGCAGCTTTTTTAAAACTTCCTTGAGCTGCTATTGCTTTTAGTATTCTTAATTGATCGAGAGTAAATGGTAATTCGGGCATCCATTATGCCAACAATTATTTATAATTCTAATGCCTAGAAGTATTCTTGTTAAGAATTAAAATTATTTGAAAATTAAAATTTATGGAGATTCATGAAACTTCTTTAGTTATTTTATTATTGATTTTGATTTTTGCAGTCATTCATAGTGGTGGAGCTGCTTTAAGAATTAAGGCTGAATCTTTGATGGGACCAAGATTATGGAGGTTATGTTTTGTTTTTTTAAGTTTACCATCAGCCATTATCTTGATTAGTTATTTTTTGGCTCATAGATATGACGGAATTAGATTGTGGAATTTTCAAGGTAATAGTTTCGTTTTTATAATTGTCTGGTCTTTAACTGCAATAAGTTTTTTGTTTTTATATCCCGCCACTTACAATTTGCTGGAAATTCCATCGGTCTTAAAGCCTAAAGTGCGAATTTACGGAACCGGGATAATGAGAATCACAAGACACCCACAAGCATTTGGTCAGATAATTTGGTGTTTAGCACATACTTTATGGATTGGTTCATCATTCACATTAATAACTTCTATTGGCTTAATTTTGCATCATCTATTTGCCATCTGGCATGGGGATAAGAGATTAGCTAATAGATTTGGAGAAGAATTTGAAAAGTTTAAAAAAAATACATCTATAATACCCTTTCTGGCAATAATTGAAGGAAGGCAAGAATTTAAAATTAAAGAATTTTTTCGGTTATCTCAACTTGGTATATTAGTTGCAATAGGGGTACTATGGTGGTCCCATCAGTACATAAATATTGCTGTTAAAACATTTAATTCATCATTTTTGTCTGAATTTTTCAATTGACAGTTTAAAATCTAAAATATAAGTTTTTTAAAAATATGCCTCAAGCTTCAGAAATTGCCTGGTTAATTCCTGTTTTCCCACTTATTGGAGCAGTGCTTTCTGGTTTAGGACTTATAAGTATCAATAAGAAAATTAATAATTCTAGAGAAATAGTTTCTGTAGGTCTGATTTCTTTTGTTGGCATTTCTGCGGTAATTAGTTATAAAGCTCTGATTGAACAAGTGAATGGTTATCAATCTGTAGAAAAATTATTTGTATGGGCTAGTGCTGGCGATTTCACAATTCCGATGGGTTTTGTCCTTGACCCTTTGGGCAGTGTAATGCTTGCTCTAGTAACCACAATAACTTTGCTGGTTATGATTTACTCTCATGGTTATATGGCGCATGATAAAGGTTATGTCAGATTTTTTACATATTTAGCTCTTTTTAGTAGTTCAATGATGGGATTAATAATTAGTCCAAATTTGTTAGAAATTTACGTTTTTTGGGAATTAGTGGGAATGTGTTCATACTTATTGGTTGGTTTTTGGTACGACAGAGATGGTGCTGCCCACGCTGCACAAAAAGCATTCGTTGTTAATAGGGTGGGAGACTTTGGCTTATTACTAGGTATTCTTGGTCTATTTTGGGCAACTAATAGTTTTGATTTTAATGAAATAGCTATTGGAATTTCTCAATCAATATCTGACAATTCAATACCTATTTGGGCTGCTTTACTACTTTGTTTTTTGGTTTTTTTAGGTCCAATGGCCAAATCTGCACAGTTTCCTCTTCATGTATGGTTACCTGATGCAATGGAGGGGCCGACACCGATCTCTGCACTTATCCATGCAGCTACGATGGTTGCCGCAGGGATATTTCTAGTGGCGAGGCTGCAACCTTTGTATTCAATATTCCCCTATATTCAGTTTATTATTGCTTTAGTTGGTACCATTACTTGTTTTTTAGGCGCTTCTATAGCTTTGACCCAAATGGATTTAAAAAAGGGGTTAGCGTACAGTACTGTCTCCCAACTGGGTTATATGATGCTTGCGATGGGTTGTGGAGCTCCAGTAGCAGGAATATTCCATTTGGTTACTCATGCTTGCTTCAAGGCAATGTTATTTTTGGGATCCGGTTCTGTAATACATGCTATGGAAGAAGTCGTTGGTCATCAGCCTATATTGGCTCAAGATATGAGATTGATGGGCGGTCTAAGAAAAAAAATGCCATATACTTCCGCAACATTTCTAATAGGTTGTGTGGCAATTAGTGGTATTCCCCCATTGGCAGGTTTTTGGAGTAAAGACGAGATACTAGGAAATGCATTTATATCATTTCCAGCTTTTTGGTTTGTAGGGCTTTTAACAGCTGGCATGACTGCATTTTATATGTTTAGGCTTTATTTCTTGACATTTGAAGGAGATTTCAGAGGGGAGAATAAAGAATTACAAAAGGAGCTTTTAATCGCTTCCAACGTAAATTTAGATGAGGAAAATGTAGAAGAGCATGAAGAGCATGGCTCTATTCATGAGTCTCCCTGGTCAATGACATTTCCTTTGGTTTTTCTGGCTGTGCCATCTTTAATTATAGGTTTTATGGGACTTCCATGGGATAGTAAATTTGCAAATTTACTAGATCCTGAAGAAGCAGAGATTGCTGCAAAAACCTTCGAGATAAAAGAATTTATGCCTTTAGCGATAGCTTCAGTTCTTATTGCATCAGCTGGGATCGTTATTGCCTATCAGGCATATTTCTTGAAAAAAATTAATTTGTCAGTTTTATTTGCCAAGAAGTTTCCTTCTATTAATCAATTCTTGTCAAATAAATGGTATCTAGATGATATTAATGAAAAACTTTTTGTTAAGGGTAGTAGAAAACTTGCTAAAGAAGTTTTAGAAGTTGATTCTAAGGTTGTTGATGGCGTTGTTAATCTTACTGGACTCGTAACTTTAGGCAGTGGAGAAGGTTTAAAATATTTTGAGACTGGTAGAGCTCAATTTTACGCTCTTATTATTTTTGGAGGAGTTATTCTATTAGTTGCTATATTTGGTTTTCAATCTCCTCAAGTAACTTAATTACAATTGTGTGTCTTCACTGTCCATTGGGATGAAAAAATACAGATAATTTCTAGACTTTATTTAAGAGAAACTTCTTATTAAATTGAGTAATTATTATTTTACAAATTTTGCGACACAAATGTTGGGAACTTTGGGATCTGGATTCTCTAATTTTCCTTGGCTATCTGCCTCAATTTTGTTTCCAATTGGTAGTGCATTTGTTATACCTTTTTTCCCAGATAAAGGCGATGGGAAAGAGGTTAGATGGTTTGCATTATCTATTGCATTAACAACTTTTTTAATAACTGTAGGTTCATACATAAATGGCTTTGATATTAATAATGAAAATGTTCAACTGAAAGAAAATGTTAGTTGGCTCCCTGATTTAGGTCTTACTTGGTCTGTTGGTGCTGATGGTATTTCGATGCCGTTAATATTATTAACTAGTTTTATAACTGCTTTAGCAGTTCTAGCTGCATGGCCTGTCAAGTTCAAGCCAAAGTTATTTTTCTTTTTGATATTGGTCATGGATGGTGGGCAAATCGCTGTATTCGCAGTTCAAGATATGCTTTTATTCTTTCTAACTTGGGAACTTGAGTTAATTCCCGTTTATTTACTATTGGCTATATGGGGTGGCAAAAATAGACAATATGCAGCAACAAAATTCATTATTTATACAGCTGGAAGTTCTATATTTATCCTACTAGCAGCATTGGCAATGGGTTTCTACGGAACAGAAATTCCTAACTTTGAGTTTTCGCACTTGGCAGCTCAAGATTTTACTCAAAAATTCCAAATTCTTTGTTACGTTGGGCTTTTAATTGCATTTGGAGTAAAGCTACCAATAGTGCCTCTTCATACTTGGCTTCCAGACGCTCATGGAGAGGCTACAGCTCCTGTTCATATGCTGCTAGCTGGAATTTTATTAAAAATGGGAGGATATGCTCTTTTAAGATTTAATGCTCAATTATTACCCGCTGCTCATGCACAATTTGCTCCATTATTAATAGTTTTGGGAGTAGTAAATATAATTTATGCTGCATTAACTTCTTTTGCACAAAGAAATCTCAAAAGAAAAATTGCATACAGTTCTATAAGTCATATGGGTTTTGTTCTTATTGGAATAGGCAGTTTTAGTAGTCTTGGAACAAGCGGAGCAATGCTACAAATGGTTAGTCATGGATTAATTGGAGCTAGTTTATTTTTTCTTGTTGGAGCAACCTATGACAGAACAAAGACTCTTAAACTTGATGAAATGAGTGGTGTAGGACAAAAAATGAGAATAATGTTTGCCTTATGGACTGCTTGCTCCCTTGCTTCACTTGCTTTGCCAGGTATGAGTGGATTTGTTTCCGAATTAATGGTATTCACAGGATTTGTTACCGATGAAGTTTATACACTTCCGTTTAGGGTGATTATGGCCTCTTTAGCTGCTATAGGTGTAATACTTACTCCTATTTATCTACTTTCAATGTTACGAGAAATTTTCTTTGGTAAAGAAAATCCTAAATTAACCGAAGAACGTAAACTTATCGATGCAGAGCCCAGGGAAGTTTATATTATTGCTTGTTTACTTTTGCCGATAATTGGAATAGGTCTATACCCAAGATTAGTTACTGAAAGTTATCTTGCATCTATTAATAATTTAGTTGATAGAGATTTAACTGCTGTTAAAAGTGCTGTGAAAACAAATATTTTTTCAGGAACAAAAAAAAATGAGATCCTAAAAGCTCCAACAATATAATTTTTTAAATTAATTCAATATTGTTTGGCATTAAATAATTAAGGAGATATCTTATGGGTAGATATTTAAAATTTTAAAATACCTTATTTCAATTCCATTGATAGGCAACAATTAGGACCTAGATTGTTGATTAAGTTTCTTCAAGATGCCGCTGGAAAAGGTGATCTTGATCCATGGGATATTGATGTAATAAGTGTAATTGATAGCTTTTTAGAGCAATACTCACAATCTTTTGGAAGAAAATCAAATAATCAGAGTTCATATCATAAGGATTTATCTGAGACTAGTGAGGCTTTTTTTGCAGCTTCCGTACTAGTCAATTTAAAGGCTCAAGTTTTGGAATCTGATGTTTTCAAAGAAAATTCTTCAGATTTTGAAGATGATTTTGACGTGGATGATCATGATTGGATTGATCAAGAATTTGATATTCCAAAATACCCTGAAAAATATCTAAGGAGAAGATCAATAGCACAACCAATTCTCAAACGTACAACAACTCTTGGAGAACTGGTAAGTCAGTTAGAGTCTATTGCTGAAGTGATAGAAACCCAAGATCTCTTGCTAATGAAGAGAAAAAGAAATAAAAAATATTCTGATAAGGCTTTAATTTCTCAAGTTAAATCATTAGCGCATCGCGAGAAACTACCAGAAACCACTAAAGCATTAGGTGAATTTATTGAGGGGTGGGAAAAAGCATTACAGTGGACAGATTTTGAATGCTTAGTTGAGAAATGGAAAACAGTTGTAAAAAATGATTTAGATAAAGATCGTCTTGGGGTCTTTTGGGCTTTGTTATTTTTATTATCTGAAAACAAAATTGAAATTAAACAAATTAATTCCTTATATGGTCCAATTCAAATTAAAAGAATAATTCCTGAAGGGGGTTTAGCTCAATTGCCTATAGAAAATCTTGAGGCAACCAATACCTATCATTCTGCTGTTTAGGAGCTTAGTAGTAATAACGTATAATCTTTAAAAAGAGGTTTTGAATTCATGAAGGCAATGATACTTGCGGCAGGTAAAGGTACACGTGTTCAGCCCATAACTCATATTATTCCAAAACCAATGATACCGATTCTACAAAAGCCTGTAATGGAGTTTCTTTTAGAACTCTTAAAAGAGCATGGCTTTAAAGAAATAATGGTTAATGTTTCCCATCTCGCTGAAGAAATTGAAAATTACTTTCGGGATGGTCAAAGATTCGGTGTGGAGATAGCGTATAGTTTCGAAGGTAGAATTGAAGATGGGGAATTAATTGGAGATGCTTTAGGTTCGGCAGGAGGATTAAAAAAAATTCAAGATTTCCAAAAATTCTTTGATGAAACTTTTGTTGTGCTTTGTGGAGATGCTTTAGTTGACTTAGATTTGACTGAAGCAGTTAAGAAACATAAGGAAAAGGGAGCAATTGCAAGTTTAATAACTAAAAAAGTAACTAGAGATCAGGTATCAAGTTATGGTGTAGTAGTCTCTGATGAAAATGGTCGAATTAAGGCTTTTCAAGAAAAGCCATCTATAGATAAAGCTTTAAGTGATTCTATTAATACAGGTATTTATCTTTTTGAACCTGAAATTTTTAATTACATACCATCAGGTGAAAAATTTGATATTGGGGCTGATCTTTTCCCTAAACTTGTTGAAATGGATTTGCCATTTTTTGCACTACCAATGGATTTCGAATGGGTGGATATTGGCAAAGTTCCTGATTATTGGAGTGCTATTCGTAATGTATTGCAAGGCAAGGTAAGACAAGTAGAAATTCCTGGCAAAGAAATTAAACCAGGGGTTTTCACCGGATTAAATGTTGCTGCTAATTGGGATAAAGTTGATATTACCGGGCCAGTATATATAGGTGGAATGACAAGAATAGAAGATGGTGCAACAATTATTGGGCCTGCAATGATTGGTCCAAGTTGTTGTATTTGCGAGGGTGCAACAATTGATAACTCAATTATTTTCGATTATTCCAAAATTGGTAAGGGTGTTCGACTGGTGGATAAATTAGTATTTGGCCGTTACTGCGTAGGCAAAAATGGTGATCACTTTGATTTGCAAGATGCATCTTTGGATTGGTTGATAACAGATTCAAGAAGATCTGACATGACCGAGCCATCTCCACAGCAGAAGGCAATGGCGGAATTGTTAGGTACTGATTTGATTAATATTCCAGAGTAAGATCAGCTTTTTCAAGGATCTTAGGTATTAAATGCTCTGCCTTCACTGCCATTAGATGAATACCATTTGCGATGTTAATAAAATCATGAGCTTGCTCAGCGGCAATGTTAATACCTTCCTGTAAAGGGTCTTTAGCATCTTTAAGACGATTTAAGATTTTTTCAGGTATATTTGCACCAGGGACATATTTGTTTATAAAGAGAGCGTTTTTGTAAGACTTTAAAAGGAATACCCCTGCAATTACAGGAATTTCAAGAGGGTTGCTAATTTTTTCACAAAATTCTATCAAATTTTCTTTTTTCATAACCATTTGAGTTTGTACGAATCCAGCTCCGGCCTCTTTTTTCTTTTTCATTCTATTTTCTAAACTTCTTTGATTTCTGCAACTAGGATCAGCTGCAGCCCCTGAAAAAATAAATGTTTTTTTATCGGAAAGTTTTCCTAGAGTAGGATCTATTCCTTTATTGAAGGACTGAATTTGTTGAAGTAATCTAACTGACTCAAACTCATGTACTGCTTTAGCATCTTGTTGATCCCCGGCTTTTACTGAATCACCGGTAATGCATAAAATGTTTCTAATTCCTAAAGCATTTGCTCCCAAAATGTCTGATTGTAAAGCAATTTTATTACGATCTCTGCAAGATATCTGCATTACTGGTTCTATTCCATTTTCCAGTAATAGTTTGGACATTGCCAAGCTGCACATTCTCATTACAGCTCTGCTCCCGTCGGTAATGTTAACAGCATGTACCTTATCTTTCAAAAGTTGTGCTATCTTAAGAGATCTTATGGGGTTTCCACCTCTGGGCGGCATTAACTCTGCTGTTATCACCTTGGATTTTTTTTCTAAAGTCTGCTGAAGTTTTGATTTCAATTGCTTTTGTTTCCTACTTAGTTAACAAGTGTACTGAGATTGCTAAACTTATCTAATATAAAAAAGGAACTGTTTAAATGCAAATGGTTGAAGAAGAAGTAAACAACATTGATATGATGGGTCTCTCAACAAGAGAGATGGAAATCATTGATCTAGTAGCTGATGGGCTTACAAATCAAGAAATTGCGGTAAAACTAACTATTAGTAAAAGAACTGTTGATAATCATGTAAGTAATATGTTTACAAAAACTGGTTCTAAAAATAGAGTGGCACTTTTGAATTGGGCAATGGATAATGGAAAGATCTGTAGAGATGGATTTAATTGTTGTTCGCTTCCAGAGTCAGATCAAGATTAGTATTAGCCTTAACTTTTGTTGTATTATGAGCTAAATCCATCAAACAATAATTTGTAGAACCTAATTCGAAGAGTTCAGCATATGCAATGCATGCATCTTTGTCTGAATCAATAAATCTCAGGATTCCTTCTTTGTCGTAAAGACCATACATTTGAAGAAAATAAATTTACTTTAAAATATAAAGAAAATATAAAGGATTAGTGGATCCTTTGACTAGTTGCTTTTGAAATTTGTCAAATAGTCTTCTTCCCATTTTGAAAAAGGTTTTTTAGCAAGCCTGAAATTTGAGTAATGTTTCAGCCCAGTAATTTCTTTTGATATGAAAGATGGAAGACTGAAATCTTCTTCTTCATTGGAAAGTTCAATTTCGGCAATTTCAAGTGGATAATTAGTTTCTTTAAAGCAATCTATAATCCAAGATTTTTTTTCAACTTCTAAAAAGAATCTCTCTTTTTTAATTGTATTTGAAAGATTTGACATTATTGTTTCCCCGTCTTTTCGTGGAATGGAGTATTCAAATTCAAAGTTGGTAAAGCTTTCAATATGCTTTTTGAGTGCAATTTTAAAATCTTTACCTGTAAACCTTATCCTAATAATCCAATCATCTAAACTTTTTGATAAATATCCTTGTTCAATAAAGATTTTTTTAGTGATGAATTCTTTCCAGTTATCATTTTTTATAAGAAAGCGTCTTTCTATTTCTAAGGCCATTTAATTTTTGGAATTTTTTAGAGATAAATCACCTTTCCAATCTAGTTTTTTTATTAAAGTATTGTAATAGTTAGTGCTTTTTTTAAACTTTATTATTTTGCAGGGTGCTTTCCCTTTTTTGATCTCACAATAATAAGTTTCCTTAATGGTCATACATTTTGAACCATCTCGCCATAATTTAATTTCCCCTTTACTTTTTTTTACTGGTTTAATGATCACTTTACTTGTATTAGGTATGACAATTGGTCTACTAGCTAAACTCATTGGGCAAATAGGGTTAATTATCATTGCATCTATACTAGGATGTACTATTGGACCACCTGCAGCCATTGAGTATGCTGTTGAACCAGTAGAAGTAGATATAATCAATCCATCACCTTTATATTCATTCACTTTCTCATTATCGATTTCAATTTGTATTTGGTTCGTAGGAGAAATAGCCTCTTCCACTGATTTAAAATAAAAATCATTTAATGCGTCGTAGCTTTTTATAATTTTTTTCTCAGGACTTCTTTCACTAATACAGACATTACAATTTAATCTATTACGAGAATCAATTATATATTCTTCGTTTTCAAGGATTTCAATAAAAGATTTGTCAAATAAAAAATCTTTTTCCTGAGTAAGAAACCCCAAATTACCACCAATATTAATGCTCAATAAAGGAATATCATAATCTGCTAATGCATTTGCACATTTTAGGAAGGTTCCATCCCCACCAAGAACGATTCCAATATCTGGTTGAAATTTTGTATTATAAAGATTTTTTTCAATTTCATCTCTATGAAAATCACTTGCAATCCTGTTTGATTTAATATTTTTTGCTTTGAGGACCTCTTCACAGAATTTAGAAGCCTCTAAAGCGATAGAACTATCTGAACGATATATAATAAGCACTAATGAAAGTTTCATTTAATGCTTTTACCATTTTAATAAATTAAAACTTTCCATATCTACAGTAACCCTATTTCTGTAAAGCGATAGCAGTATAGCTAAGCCAACGGCTGCTTCTGCAGCTGCAACAGTAATTACAAAAATTGTAAAAACTTGTCCTTGAATTACATTATTATCAATATAAGAAGAAAAAGCCATCAAGTTTATATTTACCGCATTGAGCATTAATTCAATACTCATTAGAACTCTAACTGCATTTCTGCTATTTAATAATCCCCAAATACCAATACAAAATAGTACTGAAGATACTATCAAAAAGGCTTGAATAGGAATTGATTCTAAATTCATCATAAAAAAAGTGAAAGATTAATTTTTATTAGTAAGTAATGGTTCTGATGATTTTTCAATTAACTCTTGATCAACAGGTAATCCAGTTGAAATATCTTTGTTCATAACATCCCTTCTCGCTAAAACAATGGCTCCAATCATTGCCATTAGAAGTAAAACTGAAGCTAATTCAAATGGAAGTAAATAATCACTAAAAAGATGCTCCCCTATTCTAATAGTGGACTCTTCACCTATAGAGTTTTCGGGGCTTGCTAATCTCCATACATTTGTCAAGTCAACTCTTATTAAAAGGCTGAGTAGGGTTAAACAAATAGATGTTGATATGATTCTTCTTGATTTAATGTTATTGATGGGCTTTAAATCTTCTTTTTTATTAACTAACATTATCGCAAAAATTATTAGTACATTCACTGCACCCACATAAACTAAAACTTGCGCTGCAGCAACAAAACTTGCATTTAGAAGTAGATATAATCCTGCAACACTCATGAAAACTCCTCCAAGCAGAAAGGCTGAATAAACAATACTTTCGAGCAATACAACTCCTAGCGCTCCAATAAGAACAACTAAAGATAGAACTATAAAACAAATTATTTGAGTTGTTACTGCAATGGTCATAAATTAATGAAATTAATTATTTGAATTAGAAATTTTATCTTTATTTTCATTGGAGGTTGGTCTCATCCAATCATAAACTTCTTCAGGTAATTTACCAACTCTGATATCGGAAGCTGGTATCTCATGAGGATCCATTACGCCTTTGGGAAGATAGGCAAGTTCTCTTAGTGGTTTGATTGACGGATCTGTTGTGACGTTAGTAGGGAGCCTCCCAAGTGCGACGTTATCAAAGTTTAGATTATGTCTGTCAAAAGTAGCTAATTCGTATTCTTCTGTCATTGATAAGCAATTAGTTGGACAATATTCAACACAATTTCCACAAAATATACATACTCCAAAATCTATTGAATAATTTCTAAGTTCCTTTTTTTTGGTTTCTTTATTCATTACCCAATCAACTACTGGTAGATTTATTGGACATACTCTCACACAAACTTCACAAGCTATACATTTATCAAATTCATAATGAATCCTTCCTCTATATCTTTCAGAGGGTATTAGTTTTTCATATGGATATTGGACTGTAACAGGTCTTCTCCGAAGATGATCAAAAGTTACTGATAAGCCATTGTATAAATATTTGCCAGCATTAAATGCTTCTTTGATATAGCTATTTATTTGTTGAAGGAAATTTTTCATTTTGAAGAATTTACTTTGTTTTTGTATTTTAGTGGATTAATTTTAAATTTAAGTATTTTTACTTAAATTTAACCACCAAAGAATTGAGGAAAAGCAAGTTTTAATCCTGCAGTTATCAAAAGATTAGCAAGAGAAATTGGAAGAAGAAACTTCCATCCTAGATCTAAAAGTTGATCTATTCTTACTCTAGGAGTTGTCCAACGTAATAATATTGCGATGAAAACTAAAAGATACGCTTTCAATACAGTCATTACAATTCCTATTGATGCAGTGAAAACTTGTATGACGGGTGCATTAATGGGCAAATGAAGAAATTTAGCTATTAATTCAACTGGGATAGGAAAACCCCATCCTCCTAAATAAAGTATTGATACCAATAATGCTGAAAGTATTAGATTAATGTAACTACCAAGGTAGAACAAAGCGAATTTCATACCTGCATATTCAGTTTGATATCCTGCAACTAATTCTTCTTCAGCTTCAGGTAAGTCAAATGGAAGTCTTTCGCATTCTGCAAGAGCACAAATCCAAAAGACTATAAAACCAACGGGTTGTCTCCAAATATTCCAACTTAGGATTCCAGCACCACTTTGTTGGTTAACAATGTCAATAGTACTTAGAGAATTTGTCATTAGTACGATAGCTAGTACAGATAAAGCTAAAGGTATTTCGTAACTTATAGATTGAGCAGCAGCTCTTAATCCGCCTAATAATGAATATTTATTATTTGATGCGTAACCGCTCATAAGGAGTCCAATTGGTTGGATACTGCTTAAAGCAATCCATAGGAAAATTCCAATGCCAACGTTACTTATTAACAGGTTTTGTCCAAAAGGTACAATTAGCCAAGAAAGAATAACTGGAACAAGAACTAATATAGGTCCAGCGGTGAAGAGAATTCCATCTGCTTTAGCAGGGATTATATCCTCTTTGACAAGTAATTTAAGACCATCCGCAATTGGTTGGAGTACGCCTAATGCTCCTGCATATTCGGGACCTATTCTTTGTTGAGCAGCAGCAGATATTTTTCTTTCAAGCCAAACTGTTACTAAAACTCCAACAACTGCCGCTACTAAAACCAAAAGCATAGGTATAGGGAGCCAAATTATATGAGCGATTTCACTAGAAAGGCCAAAACCTTTGAAGAATTCATTAAAACTATATTCAAGATCTAATCCGTATTCCAAAATTTTAATGTTATTTACTTAATACATTAACTCGTCACCAACAATATGTGTGTTTTTTATGAAAAGCTGCAAATATTAATCTCTATTTTCTAAGCTTATCCATTCCCTTGGAGCTGAACCAGTATAGATTTGCGATGGTCTAAAGATTCTATTAGCTCCAAGTTGCTCTCTCCAATGAGCTAACCAACCAGCAACCCTTGATATGGCAAAAATTGGAGTAAATAAATCACGAGGAATACCAAGTTTCCTATAAACAAGACCGGAATAAAAATCTACATTAGGGAATATACCTTTTGGTCCAAGTCTTGGTATTGCTTCTGCCTCTAGTGATTTAGCAACTTCATACATTTCATCTGCCCCAAATCTAATAAAAAGCTCTTCTGCAAGTTTTTGAAGAATAATTGCTCTTGGATCTTTGACTTTGTATTCTCTATGACCGAAGCCCATTATCTTACTTTTATTTTTTATCGCGTTATCCAAAAAGGAGGCGGCATTTTTTGGAGTTTTGATTTCTTCTAACATTGCAATCACATCTTCATTTGCTCCTCCATGAAGCGGGCCAGCAAGGGTTCCTACTGCAGAGGCAATGACTGCATATGGGTCTGTAAGAGTGCTTGCGGTAACTCTAGCGCTAAATGTACTTGCGTTTAAACTATGTTCGGCATGTAGAATTAAACACCTATCAAAAACTTTTGCAGCTATAGGATCTTGTTCTTTTTCAGTAAGCATGTAAAGAAAATTTGATGAGTAAGTTAAATCATCTCGAGGTTGAATAGGGTCTTGTCCTTTTCTAATAAGTTGAAAGGCAGCAATCATAGTTGGTATTTTTGCTATTAGTCTTATCACTGCGTTGTAGATGTAATTAGGATCATCTATTGCTCTGCGTGAATAGAAAAGACCCAAAGAAGCTGCACTAGACTGAAGCGCGTCCATAGGATGACCTGTTGCAGGAAAACATTTCATCATATCTCTGACTCTAAAACTTAACCTTCGATGCATTTGAACTTCTTGTTCAAAATCTCTTAGTTGAATAGCTGTAGGTAAATCACCCCAAATCAATAGATAAGCAGTTTCTAAAAAACTGCTTTTTTTTGATAATTCCTCAATGGAGTAGCCTCTATATAATAATTTACCTTTGTTGCCGTCAATATCACAGATAGATGAATTAGTAACTGGGACACCCTCTAATCCGGGTTTTAAAATTAGTTTGTTGCTATCCAATTTCCTAATTCAATATCAAATACTTATAGATTAAAGATAGTCAAATAATTTTTAATTAACCACAAGTTATTAACCTCAAAAAAATTTATTTTGATTTTTTTTGAGGCTTTTTTGAATAACTTTATTAAAGTATTTTTAAACTTGTTTCTGTATAAAGAATTGGATTTTTTTCAGGAATAGATTGTCTTATGATTTCAAGAGATTCTTCATTTGATATTTTTAAAATATTTCTAATAAGAAAATTTAGATCTTCCAAATCAGAAAAATATTGTATTTTATTAGAATTTGCATCTTTGATATCAACTTCTGCATAAAGAAAAGCAGAATTATCTTTATTACTTTTTAGGTCAAAAAATTTTTTTGAGATTGTTTCTAGTTTTTTACCATCAATTAAATGGTTACTTATGATTTGCAAACCTCCAGATTCTATTGAATAGATATTTTCATAAGTTAATTTTTTTATTACATCGTCTTTTTCTTCAAGAATATCTTTGGAGTATATCGAGTAAATATCTTCATTTTTTTTCAAAGTGTATTTATTTAAATCTTTTATTTTTTTCATATCACTTAAATCAATTTGATCTTCAGTATTTTTTTCACATGTAATAATCCAATCTTTATTTGAATTGAGAATTAAAATATTTTGATTTACTTTTTGATTAAACTCTTCAAAAAAACTGTTTTCAAAATCATTAATCAAAGGTTTAAGATGGTTTTCAAAATTTTTTATATCACTAAAAATTGAAACTTGAGGATTATCTTTATTAGTATCCTCTTTATTAATTAGATTATCGTAAACATTAATATCAAGATTTTTTTTATTATTTAGTAAATATGATTTTAAAATTAAATGTTTATTTTTTAAATCAAATGTTGTTACTATAACATCCTCATTTTTCTCGGAAAAAATTTCATTATTAAAAAATATACTTTCGCCAAATTTCTTTGTAAATAGTATATTTTTTTCGTTTTTTAGTCCAAAAATTTCTCTCTCATATTGAAATTTTTTTTCTTTAAAATCATTATTAGAGCTTATACTATTTTTGATTAATTTCTTATTAGATGAAGCAATAATATAATTATCTTCGGTCCGATATATAAAGTTAAGAAAATTTATTTTATTTTCCCTATAAATTGGTATTATTTCGTTATTAATATCAATTTGATTAGAAAAATGCAATATATCATCTAGGTTTTTTTCTGGCTTAATTTTAAAAACCATTAAAATATCATCTTTAAGCTTTTTATTATTCTCAAAAGTTGAAATCAAAAGTTCATTATTATAAATATCTTGTAATTTATTATTGCCTAAATCTATACCTAAGTAATCTAATATAGAATCTTTTATTAAAGCAAAGTTATCTAGATTTTTTGGATTTTTATCGTTTTCAATATTATTAATAATTTTAGAACTATCTAAATTTGAAATGAATAATGATTTATTATTTTCTGGTAAATATTTTAATATTTTTAGTTGCTCAATATTTATACTTTCCTCCTTATTTTTATTGGCAGAAATTTTTTTAAAACCAAAAAAAAGTAATAAAGATAATAATAGTATTATTGCTACTACTTTAAGTTTCATTCTCAATGTTTATTTTTATTTTTAACAATAAATTTACTCCTGCAACTTAATTTATTAAATTGTAAATAACACATAATTTATCCTTGCAATTGGGAAATTATCCAAAATCTATAAATGCTTCTAGTCTCAATGATTGGTTTAATTCTGAGAAAGAAGATCCAGTCTTGATTGATGTGAGAGAACATTCAGAGCTCGAAATAGTGCGTTTCTCAAAAGAATTTTTACATATACCAATTAGTAAAGTTACATCTGAATACGTTGGAGACATATTTGCCGGTTTATTAGATAGAGAAATCGTTGTTACTTGTCATGCAGGAATAAGAAGTTATAACTTTTGTCAATGGGCCTTAGATAATAATTTTGTGAGTGAAATATGGAATTTGGAGGAGGGTATTGATGGATGGAGTAGATATATTGATCCATCACTTCCCAGGTATTGATTAAATATCTAATGAAGATGCAACAGTATTAACATCTTTGTCACCTCTACCAGAGCAATTGATAACTATATGAGTATCTTTTTCCAGAGTAGGGCATAATTTATCTAACCAAGCAAAGGCATGGGACGTTTCAAGCGCTGGTATAATTCCTTCAAGTTCACTAACAAGTCTCAAAGCATCTAAAGCTTCTTGATCTGTGACTGACCCATATTCTGCTCTGCCTATATCTTTTAAATGGCTATGTTCAGGTCCTACTCCAGGGTAATCTAACCCTGCACTTATTGAGTGGGCTTCTTGTACTTGACCATTATCATCTTGTAAAAGAAGACTCATTGATCCATGCAAAATTCCAACTGACCCTTTAGTAATAGTTGCAGCATGTTTGTCAGTATCAACTCCGCTTCCTGCGGCTTCAACTCCAATTAGTCGTACAGATGTTTCTTTAATGAAAGGATGGAAAAGGCCCATTGCATTTGATCCCCCACCTACACAAGCAAGTAAAATATCTGGTAAAGATCCAAACGATTCCTGACATTGTTTTTTAGTTTCTTCTCCTATAACTGCATGAAAATCTCGTACAATTTTTGGGAAAGGGTGCGGGCCCGCAACAGATCCTAAAATGTAATGTGTGGTTTCGACATTAGAAACCCAATCCCTAATAGCTTCACTAGTGGCATCTTTAAGTGTTGCAGTTCCAGAATTGACAACTTTAACTTCGGCTCCTAGCAGTTTCATTCTAAAGACGTTGAGGGATTGTCTTTTTATGTCCTCAGCACCCATATAGATAATACATTTCATGCCAAATCTGGCACAAACAGTAGCCGTAGCAACTCCATGCTGACCTGCTCCAGTTTCTGCGATTATCCTTTTTTTACCCATTCTTATTGCTAATAAAGCTTGTCCAAGGGCATTATTAATTTTGTGAGCACCTGTATGATTTAAATCTTCTCTTTTTAGCCATATTCTTGTAGTTGCATGTTTAGTTTTGTAATGTTCAGTAAGTCTTTTGGCTTCATAAAGTGGTGTTTCTCTTCCTACATAAGTCTTAAGTAGATGATTTAATTCTTTTACAAAAAGTTTATCTTTCCATGCATTTGATGCAGCTGTTTCAAGCTCAAAAAGAGCAGGCATTAGTGTTTCAGGAACATATTGACCACCATATTTTCCAAATCTTCCCTCTTTGGAGGGTTGATTTAAATCGTCATTTTTATAATTTTGATCTTGGCGAGAAAATGTACTTACCACTTTTCTATAGAATAAGTATTAACTAACTATAGATTATATTAAAAATAATGGGAAAAAAGAATTGGATCGAATTTGATAATCATGAGAATAAATCTGAAGAAACAGCTAAGGTAGATACTTTGAATAAAAGATCAAAAATAAATATTTCAAAACAAAAAAAAGGTAAAAAGGGCAAGACGATCACTTTAATTAAAGGTTTAGGAAGCGAAGATGAAATCTTATTAAAAGAATTGCTTAAAAAAATTAAAGTTTTTTGTGGTACTGGAGGGACATTAATTGATAGTAATATCCAGTTACAGGGCGATATGGTATTGAAATCAATTGAGTTTCTTCGTAAAGAGGGATTTCATAATTTATGAAGCAAGGGTTAAGATAGGTTTTTAATTTTGATGATGCAAAAAATGAAAGAACAAGATCAAACAAATTCAACCAATATAAAGTGGCACAATTTAACTATTGATAGAGATAAGTTAGAGAAAATGAGAGGTCATAAAGGAATGGTCATTTGGTTTACAGGTTTATCAGGCTCTGGTAAAAGTACTTTGGCCAACGCTTTAAATGAAGTTTTACACTTAGATGGTTTTTCAACTTACGTGTTGGATGGAGATAATATAAGGCACGGTTTATGTAGAGATCTTGGTTTTTCGGATGAAGATAGAGAAGAAAATATAAGAAGAATTGGAGAAGTTGCGAATTTATTTATGAATGCTGGGATAATAACTATTACAGCATTCGTTTCACCATTTATTAGCGATAGAGATAAGGTGAGAAAAATTATTGGATCTAAAGATTTTATTGAAGTTTATTGTGCTGCAGATATCAAAGTTTGCGAAAACAGGGATACTAAAGGTCTTTATAAGAAAGCTCGTTTAGGGGAAATTAAGGATTTTACTGGGATTTCTAGTCCATATGAAGCTCCTCATAATCCAGAAATTATTGTTGATACAGGTTCGTTAGATTTAAAGGATTCTGTTGAAAAAGTTATTAACTATCTTAAAAAAGAAAACTTCCTTAAAAAGGGTTAATAGAGAAATATAAGTTCATTTATTTTGAAGATAATTGTCCGCTCCAATATTTGATAACTTACTATTTTTAGTTCTTACCTGTGTATGAAGATTTTCTCTGAATTCTTTTAAATTTTTCTTTATGGATTCATCAAATAAACTGATCATCTCTATTGCCAATAATCCAGCATTTTGACCTCCATTAATTGCAACTGTTGCTACTGGTATCCCAGCAGGCATTTGAACAATTGATAAAAGAGAGTCAATCCCCTTAAGTGTTTTACTCTCTACTGGTACACCAATTACAGGAATGCAAGTTATCGATGCCAACATTCCTGGAAGATGAGCGGCACCACCAGCACCGGCAATTATTACTTTTATTTTTTCTGATTCTGCATTTTTTGCATATTCCATCATCTCAATAGGTGTTCTATGGGCAGAAAGTATACAAACTTCAGTTTGTATTCCAAATTCTCTTAAAATGTCAATAGCAGGTTTCAATGTTTTTAGATCTGAATCACTACCCATTACGACAGCGATTTTATAAATATCTTTAGAATTCAATTCTGACAAAATAACAAATCAATTCTTTCCTATAATGGCGTGCAATTAATTTAGCGCCAGTTAGTTAGGATAAAAAGAATAAATTTCCATTGAATATTATGACATCAAATAAGATTATCGAAAAAAGTGAAGTTAGGGAGTATTTTAATGGCACTGGCTTTGAAAGATGGAACAAAATTTATAGCAAATCTGATGAAATTAATACAGTTCAAAAAAATATTAGAAAAGGACATCAAAAGACTGTAGATGATGTAGTTTCATATATCAAAAATTATCCTGAACTAACAAAAAAAAGTTTTTGTGATGCAGGATGTGGTGTAGGAAGTCTATCTATACCTTTACTAAGACTTGGTATAAAAGATTTACAGGTAAGCGATATTTCTTGTGAAATGATTAAAGAAACAAAGAAACGCATAAAAGAATTAGCTTTGAACAAAGCTAAAATCAAATATGAAGTCTGTGATCTGGAACAATTAAAAGGATTATTTGATGTTGTAGTTTGTTTGGATGTATTTATTCATTATCCTCAACCGGTCGCAGAAGAAATGGTTCAACATTTATGCGATTTAAGCAAAGAAAAACTAATTGTTAGCTTTGCTCCGTATACTCCAGTTCTTGCTGTTCTAAAAAATATAGGTAAATTATTTCCTGGCCCAAGTAAAACTACAAGAGCTTATACTTTAAAAGAAAAGGGCATTATTAATGCTGCTAAAGAAAAAGGATTTAACGTCGTGAAAACGAAATTAAATCAAGCTCCTTTTTATTTTTCAAAACTAATTGTATTCGAAAAAAATAAATAATTTATTTTACTAAATTATTTTCAAGTGCATAACGAACTAATTCGGTTCGGCTAGATGTACCTGTCTTGATAAAAAGTCTACTTACATATTTTTCAACATTTCTAATCGATGTTTCAAGCTGTCTTGCAATTTCCTTGTTCATCAGCCCCTCTGCTACTAGTTGAAGTACACTTGCTTCTCTTGGAGTAAAACTAGGAAGATTTATTTTATTTTCTGAATTAGTCGGATTTTGGTCTGTTAGCATAGATTTTATTTCAGTAATTTGCTTAGCCATTTTGCTTACATCAATATCTGCGAATCGTGCTGCTTCTTTTAGTAAACGTTCTTGTCTATTGATTACATTTTTAACTCTCGCAGCTAATTCATCGGGGTCGAAAGGTTTGGAAATATAATCATCAACTCCTGCAAGATAACCCTCTGTTCTGTCTAAGGTCATTCCTTTTGCGGTTAAAAATATAACTGGAGTTCCTCCTAATTTTTCATCTTCTCTAATTTTTTCTAATAAAGCATAACCGTTAGCTCGGGGCATCATAACGTCGCTAATAATCAAATCAGGAAAAATTGTTTGAGCTTTTTCCCAACCGTCCTCTCCATCAACTGCAATAAATATTTCAAACCCTTCATCTTCTAGAAATGTTTTAACAGCTGTTCTTAAACCAGGTTCATCATCAACTAATAAAATTCTTGATTTTCTTACTGTTTCATTATTTATTTGATTAATTTCATTCATTTTTTAAATTCTTTAATTTGGTTTCTAGTAATAATGAGAATTTTATATACTAAATACAATGCTATCAACTCCCATACTACTAGACTACCAATCATCAACTCCTTGCTCTAAAGATGTTGTTGATTCTATGAAACCTTTTTGGAGTGAGATATTTTCTAACCCTTCAAGCAAATCTAATTTGGCGGGTATAAACGCAAGCGCTATCTTGGAAGCCTCAAGAGAAAGTATAGAAAAAACTTTATTTCTCCATAATAAAAAGGTTGTCTTTACAAGTGGGGCGACAGAATCTAATAACTTAGCCTTAATAGGTTTTGCAAGAAATTACTATAAAAAAACAAGGCATTATGGACATATTATTACCTTAAAAACAGAGCATAAAGCTGTATTGGAGCCCCTAAATCAACTAAAAAAAGAGGGATTTATGGTTACAGAAATCACTCCAGAAAGAGATGGGTTGATCTCAGAAGAAAAGTTCAAAAAGAACATAAGAGAAGATACATTTATGGTGAGTGTCATGTTGGCAAATAACGAAATAGGAGTTATTCAGCCCATAAAGAATATTTCAAAGATATGTAACTCGAGAGGAATAGCTTTTCACTCAGATTTTGCACAATGTTTAGGTTACATAGAGTTAAACGATCTTTTATCAAATGTAAATATGATAACGATGAGTTCTCATAAAATTTATGGCCCAAAAGGGATAGGTCTTCTTTTGATTGATGAAGAAATTAATCTGGAACCTTTAATTGTTGGAGGAGGGCAGGAATATGGTCTAAGATCTGGCACATTACCTCTCCCTCTAGTAGTAGGCTTTGCTAAGGCAATAGAGATAGCCGTTCTTAATCAAAAAAAGAATGCTGAAAAATTACTTTTGTATAGAAACAACCTTTTAAAGGGTTTGTTAGAAAATAATTCTGGTTTATTAATTAATGGCTCCATAAAAAAAAGGTTACCTCACAATTTGAATTTGACTGTATTGGATTTAAACGGAGCAAACTTTCATAAACTTTTAAAATCTAAAATAATTTGTTCTAGTGGATCAGCATGCAGTAATGGTGAACCTTCTCACGTTTTACTCGCCTTAGGTAGATCTTTTAAAGAAGCACAATCTTCAATAAGGCTAAGTATTGGATTAAGCACTAGTTCAAAAGATATAAAACAAGCAATTCAAATACTTACTAATACAATCAAAGCATTACGTTAGGAATTATTGGCTCACTAATTTAATTGAGCAACTCTTAATTTTCCACTTCTAGCTCTTTTATTTATTTCTACTTCTTGTTCGGAGGGAGTTATTGGCTTTTTTGTCAGGTTTTTTAATCTTTGATCATTCTTAAAAGAACTTTTAACTAACCTATCCTCTAGGGAATGAAAACTAATAATAGAAATAATTCCGCCTGGCAATAGCCAATCAGGGACAATTTGCAAAAATTTTTCTAATACTTCAATTTCTTTATTAACGGCAATTCTTAGTGCTTGGAATGTTCTAGTTGCTGGGTGTATTTTTTTATATCTTTGTTTTGGTGGGAAGCAGCCTGCAATAGAATAAGCTAACTCTTTTGTCCCAGAATATTTCCCATTTACCTTTAAATCCATTTTTATTTTCCTAGCAATCTTTCTTGATAATCTCTCATCTCCATATTTATAAATTAAGTTAGCTAGATCTTTTTCTTGTAAAGTCTCAATTAATTTCTCTGCATCAACCTCAAGAAAAGGATTCATGCGCATATCAAGTGGACCATCTTTTTGGAAACTAAATCCTCTTTTAGGGTCATCAATTTGGTTACTATTTACTCCAAGATCTGCAATTACAAAAGAAACTTTTTCTTTTGGTTCAAAATCCGCAAAATTTGCAGCCCTTATGTCAATCCTATTTTTAAATTCATCAAGCTTTTTTGATGCTGATTTTCTTGCGAATGGATCTTGATCAAGTCCAATTATATGTAAATCCGAATATTTTCTCAGTAAATGATAAGAGTGCCCGCCTCCGCCTAAAGTTGCGTCTATTCCTTTAAGTTGGTTGTTATGTATTAATGGGTAATGCTCTAATGAGGCTAAAATTTCATCTGTCATCACTGATTTATGATTGAAAAAAGATGAATCAGATAGGTCAGTTTGCATAACTTTCGACTAAGATTTATTTAGAAGTTAAATTTCGAATGGCCCAGCTAGAGACTAGAACAGAACCAATGGTGGTCAATTTTGGCCCTCACCATCCCTCAATGCATGGGGTTTTAAGGTTAGTTGTAACTCTTGATGGTGAGAATGTCATTGATTGTGAGCCGGTAATTGGATATTTGCATAGAGGAATGGAAAAGATAGCTGAAAATAGGACAAATGTTATGTATGTCCCTTATGTAAGCAGAATGGATTATGCCGCAGGAATGTTTTATGAAGCTATTGTAGTAAATGCTCCTGAAAGATTAGCTAATATTCCAGTTCCTAAAAGAGCTAGTTATATCAGAGTTCTTATGTTGGAACTTAATCGTATTGCTAATCATCTTTTATGGCTTGGTCCCTTTTTAGCAGACGTAGGAGCTCAAACTCCATTTTTCTATATCTTTAGAGAAAGAGAAATGATTTATGATCTTTGGGAAGCTGCTACTGGACAAAGGCTCATAAATAATAATTTCTTTAGGATAGGTGGTGTAGCATGTGATCTTCCATACGGATGGTTAGAAAAATGTATAGACTTTTGCGATTGGTTCGGTCCTAAGATAGATGAATACGAAAAATTAATCACAAATAATCCAATCTTTAGAAAAAGAATTGAAGGTCTGGGAACAATAGAAAGAGATCAGGCAATTAATTGGTCTTTGTCTGGCCCAATGCTGAGAGCCTCTGGAGTTTCCTGGGATTTAAGGAAAGTAGATAGTTATGAATGTTATGATGATTTTGATTGGCAGATTGCTTCAGAAAAAGAAGGAGATTGTTATGCGAGATATCGAGTAAGAGTTGAAGAGATGAGACAATCATTAAGCATCATTCGCCAAGCTTGTAAAATGATTCCAGGAGGTCCAACAGAAAATTTAGAAGCTCAAAGAATGGCGACTGAAGATAAGAAGAGTGAAATATTTGGTATTGATTATCAATATGTAGCTAAGAAGGTTGCTCCAACTTTTAAAATTCCTAATGGAGAATTGTATACAAGATTAGAGTCTGGGAAAGGAGAAATAGGTGTATTTATTCAAGGAAATAATGAAGTTACCCCATGGAGATTTAAAATCAGAGCAGCTGATTTAAATAATCTGCAAATATTGCCTCATATTCTTAAAGGTGCCAAAATCGCCGATATTATGGCAATTCTTGGTTCCATAGATGTCATTATGGGATCCGTCGATAGATAAGTTTTTTAAATGAAACCCTCTGATTGGTTAATATTGCAGAAGAAAGTACGATTTGGTGATTGTGATTCTGCAGGTGTAATTCATTTTCATAACTTATTAAAATGGTCACACGAAGCTTGGGAAGAGAGTATTGAAATTTATGGGATTCCTTATCAAGATATTTTTCCAGATTTTTCTATACGTAAAAGTCAAATTATTTTTCCCATAGTAAATTGCGAAGCGAACTACCTTGCGCCCATTAAAATTGGAGATTTATTAAAAGTAAAAATTTACCCTCATAAAATTAATCCTCATTTGTTCCGAGTAAATAGCTTTTTTATGAAAAATGGAAATAAAGTAGCAGAAGGAAAAATAATACATTGTTCTTTAGATGTTGATTCAAGAAATAAAATAGAACTTCCCGATCAGCTAGAAAGATGGATAGAGGCTTCAAATATAAGTACAAATTTAAAAGAGTGCTAATTTTTATTTATTATTTTTTAAATTGATAGTTTATTTTTTCTGTACTTGTATTTTTGTTTTTAATAATCCACTTTTCTGGTTTTTCATGTTTAGGCCAACTTTGAGAAAAGTTTTTTAATAAATTTAATGAATTTTCAATATTTTTATGATTTGTAAGTTCTCTAAATTCAACAATTATACTAATTTTATTTCCCCATAATTTGTCGGGTACTTTTGAAATATTGAATTTATTAATTGGGATATTTTCTTTCATAATGAAATCATTTAATCGAGATTCAATTACTTCTGGGAAAACGATTTCTCCTCCTGAATTAAAAGCGTTATCAATTCTTCCAATAAACTTTAAATATAAAGAATTATTGATTTGATTAATTTCACCTAAATCACCAGTTTGCCACCACCCATTTTTATTTTTGAAATTTTCAGTTTTTGAAGATTCTATTATTTCGATTCCAATTCTGGCTGATTTTATCTCGATTAATCCTTGTTTGTTAATTCTTATTTTTGTATCAGGTAGTATTTCTCCAACGTTTTCAAAACCCATTAAGAATTCTTTTGGTTTTAAACTCGTAACCATTGCTGCTGTTTCAGTTGAGCCGTAACAAGGTGCTAATTTTATTTGTTCTTGTATACATTTTTCTGCAGTTTCCCGGGTAATTGAAGCTCCACCTACCCAAATTAAATCAAAAATTTTTAGCCAATTAATACCATCTTTTTCAGATAAAAGTCTGTTTAATTGGGTAGGTACTAATGACGTAATCAAGTGCTTTTTGTTTTTTTTATATTTAATTGTAAAAAGTAAAAGTTCTCGAGTTTTTTTTATTAAATTCGGAGAAATATTAATACAATTACATCCCCAAGTTTGACTTCTAAAAATTGGCATTAATCCACTTATATGGTTAAGGGGTAAAGTATTGAAAATTAAGCAGTTTTGCAATTCAAATCCTTGCTCTTTTAGCCATTGTCCTGAAGAAGCGGCAGATAATTTGAGATTATCTAAATGGTGAATACATTTTCTAGGTTTACCACTGCTCCCACTGCTGTTTAAGATAATTGCTGGCCCATTTTTATGAATCGTATCTAGCACCTCTTCGTTTTTATAAAATTTGTTTCTTATATAAATTATTTTATTCTCTCTAATTTTCTGAATAATTTTCTTTATAGATTGAGTTTCATTATTTTCAACTTCAATAATATGAATTTTATTTTTCATAATTGATTCCATATCTTTTGTGCTTCATTTGTAAATAGGAAAGAGTTAGGGAATTTATTCATTGCTAAACCAGGAACTTTTGGTGTTGGTCCTTGTAACTGCAGAGATGATAAATGATAAAGCCATCTCCTTCCTATTCCAGTTTCAAATGAAGTACTTATGGATATTAAAGCTTTTTTATTTTCCAAGTCTCTTAAAAGCTTATCTGGATTCTTTTCTTGAGAAGGCCTTCGAATTTGCCAACCCTTCCACTCATTAATCAAAGTTGGAAATTTTAAAAGTGATTCGTCTAAAGCTATTGGAATTTTTTTGTTCAGTTCTTTTAGTCCATCAATATCATCAACAGAAAGAGGTTGTTCCAACCAATCTATATTTTTGTTATCTTTCAAAATTTCAGCCCATCTGTTAGCTATCTCTCTTCCCCAAGAACCATTAGCATCTATCCGCAACTTAATATTATTATCTATTTGGCTTAAAATTTCTTCTAAAATCGCTTCTTCCTCATTATTATTTCTTAAAGCTACTTTCCATTTTATTGTTACTGATTTTCCAATATTAGATTGACTTTTTTTAATTTCATTTAAATCTGAAATGACATTTTTAGGATTTAAAAGTATGGCTGTTTTATCAATTTCATCAAAAAAATAGTTTTCTTTAAAAATTATTTTTCCATTTATTTCTGCTAAAGCTGAATTTATTGCAGATTGAATACATGGGTGAAAAATATTTATTTGCTTAGATAAATTTAATACTCCTACATGCTCAGGAATCATATTTAATTGTTCTTCACATTTTTTTAAGTCTTCTTTTAGAAGAGGTGAAACCTCTCCAAATCCAATTTTCTTATCATTATTTTTTAATTTAATGATCCAACCCGATTTTGTAAGGTAAGCAGTTTTAGAATTTTCTACTTTTGTTGATAACTTAAAGCAATAAGATTTTTTTTTAAAATTTAAGTTCATTTATTAATCAAGTAATTAAAAATTAATCCTGTTATTAAGCCAATTCCATTAAGAGTTTGGAATTTTATTGCAATGAATTTACAATTTTTTATTGCTAAAGGTTTGTTATACGAAGAGTGTAATAAATTTATAAGCCTTATTGCTTGAGGAAAACTAATCAAATATAGGATACAAAAAATTGGAATAAATCCAGTAAGTATGGTGAAAAGTTGAAAAATATATATAGTAAAGATTATCCAAGGCACAAATTGAGAACCTTTTTTTGCTCCCAGGCGAACTAAAGGTGAATGTTTGCCATGCTTTTCATCTTCAATAATTTGATGAAAATGAGAACAAAATAATACTAGAGTTGTTGCTAAGGAAGGTCCTGAACCAAGTAATAAAGAAACTTTCCAAGGAATATCTTCGAAATAAATATTAGATGGATTTAACGCTATTAAGACTGCAGAGTAAGCAAAAGGTCCAAATGCAAGCCAGCATAATGGTTCTCCTAACCCTTGATAGCCAAATCTAAAAGGAGGTCCTTGATATAAATATCCTAAGAAGCAGCAAGCTGCTACTAAAATCAAAATGTTTACGCTTGTTGATACTGAAATAATTGAAATTATTAATAAACCAATAACTAAAGATGTATAGGCAATAAATGAAATTAATTTTTTATTTTTTATAAGATTTACAATTGAATGGAATTTAAATTCATCGATTCCTGTTTCTGCATCGAATAAATCATTAGTTAGATTTTCCCAAAGTAATATCAAAATTGCAGCTAACGTAAATGCAAGCAAATTATATATTTTTACTGTTTCATATTGATTTAGTAGATAAGCCCCTGTAATAAAAACTGGAAGTATTGCAACAGAATAAAGAGGCCATTTTATTGCTTGTTTCCATAATTTTTTTTTATTTTCATCCATTTTTAATTAACACACAAAATTCCATCATTATTAAATATAGTTTATAAATTGAGTTACATTTTTTACTTTATTGCATGATTTTTAGTTATTTTCAATAAGTAATGAAAAATGATTTAAAGTTTACAGATTTTTTAAAAGATTTATTTTCCACTTTCGATAAGAAGGTGGAAAATTCTGGATTAGTAAGTATTTGTGTTGAGATACCTTGTATTGATTTATTTCAAGTATATGAATTGTTTATAAATAAATATCAGTTTTCTTCATTTTGGGAGGAATCTGATGGTATTTCCTACATTGCTTTCGATAAATGTAAATATGTTACTTTGGATGGTCCAAGAAGATATGAGGTAGCAAAAGAGTTTAATACTGAAAATTTTAAAAATTTAATTAACTTAACAAATGAATCACATATTTGCTCACTTTCAAAAATAATTTATTTATTTTCTTTTTCTGAAAATTTGAATAATAAGAATTTATCTTCAGATGTTCCTAGTTTGGAAGCTATCTTACCAAAAATATTAATTATCAAAAGCGATAATAATTGCTGGTTAAGAATTAATGGTCATGTTGAAGGTAAGTCATCATTAAGAATATTAATTGAAGAAATATGGGCAATTAGAAATCAAGTTATTAATTCTGGCTCAGAATTAAAAAAATTATCTAGTTTAAAAAATAGTTTTGATTTTCCTATTATTGATGATTTCTTAAGTTCCCTTAAAATTTCTAATGTAAATTTGAAAAAAATAGTAAATAAAGGAATTCAATTAGTAGATAAGGGTATCCTCGAAAAGATAGTTTTAGCAAATAGGATTAAAATAAAACTTAAAAATAAATTAGATTTAGTAGAAATTTTAAAAAGATTAAAAAATAATCAACCAAATACATGCAGATACGTTTGGAAAAGAAATAGTAAAGATATTTTTTTTGGAGCATCTCCAGAAAAATTATTTTCTTTTACTAAACCAAATTTAACTTTTGAGGCTCTTGCCGGAACGATCTCAACTAACTCTAATTTTAATAACCTCCTTGGAAGTTCTAAAGACTTAAAGGAACATAATTATGTAATAAACTATTTAATTAAATGTTTAGAAATTTTAAAAATAAAAAAATTTAAAAAAAGTGATATCAAGGTAAATTCATTTGGAGATATTTCACATTTGCAAACACTTATTTTCTCTAAAGTTGAAAATATATGTCCTTTTGAATTGCTTAAAAATTTGCATCCATCGCCGGCTGTTTGTGGATATCCTAAGAATGAGGCATTGTATTGGATTAATACTCTTGAGTCTTTTGCTAGAGGAAATTATGCTTCTCCAATGGGCTGGGTTGATTCATCAGGAAATGCTTCATTTCTTGTAGCAATAAGAGGCGCTAGATATATTGAAGAAAATATTGAATTCACTGCCGGTTCAGGGATAGTTTCAGGATCTGTTTTAGAAAAAGAAATAGATGAGATTAGATTAAAATTTGAATCTTTAGTAAAACAAATAGTTTTTGCTAAAACTTCTAAATAATTTCTATTAACTTTTCAATAACTTCTTCTGAAACATTTTTATTAGATAAATTTTCTATTTCTCTTAAACCTGTTGGACTGGTTACATTAATCTCGCTAAGCATTCCATTTATTACATCAATACCTACAAAAAACAAACCTTCATCTTTGAAATGTTGAGATAACTCTGAGCAAATACTTTTTTCTTTTTCTGTTAATAATGTGGGTTCAGCCTTCCCTCCCAACGCTAAATTACTCCTAAAATCGCCTCCTTGAGGAATCCTATTTATAGATCCAATTGCTTCACCGTTTACGATAATTATTCTTTTATCACCCTCTATGACTTTAGGAATAAATTTTTGCATCATAACGGGTAATTCTTCTTGAGAAGTGATTAATTCAATGATTGATTTAATTCCTGGAGAATTTTTATTTATCCTTATAACACCTTGTCCACCTTTTCCTCCAAGAGGTTTTATGACTACTTCATTATTTATATTTGCAAAATTAATAAGATCTTTTACCTTACTCGCAACTATTGTAGGTGCCATTAAGTGGCTGTATCTCAAAGCACCTAGCTTTTCATTCCATGCTCTTAACGATGAGGGTTTGTTAATTACTTTTACTCCTTTTCTTTCGGCAACTTCTAAAAGATGGGTTGCATATAAATAAGCCTCATTTACAGGAGGATCTTTTCTCATCCAAATGCAATTAAATTCGGCGAGAGGTATGCAATCATTCTCTTTGAAAGAAATCCACGGATTTACTTCAACTTTTACGGAAGATGCCCATACTTCATCACCTCTAGCTTCAAGGTCTTGAGGAGTACAACTCCAGATTTCAATATTTTTTTTTGATGATGCTTGCATTAAAGCAGCAGTTGAATCTTTTAAGGGATTTATATTTTTAATTGGATCTATTACGAATAGAAATTTCATAAGATCTAGTTTAATAATGCTTCTAATTTATTTTCATTTTCTAATGCGTAGAGATCATCGCAGCCTCCGATACCCTCATTATCTATAAAGATTTGTGGTAATGTTCTTCTACCATCAGCTCTTTCAATCATCAATTCTCTGGCATCTTCGTCGCCATCTATTTTATATTCTGTAAAATTTACATTTTTTTTCTTAAGTAGTGATTTTGCTCGAATACAGAATGGGCAATATTGCCAAGTATAAATTTCAACTTTGGACATTTTTTTAAAATAATACTTAGTTTATACTATTAAACAAAAGTGCTTGTTAGATTATAAATAACGATTAAATTCTATTTTGATAGATATTACAGATTTCAAAAAAGATCTTTCGGAACTGACAGTGCGCCTGGGTAATGCTCAGGATTGTCTTTGACGTACCAAGATTAAAAGCAAAAAGGAGAGAGTTAGAGCAAATTTCTGCTCAGCCTGAATTTTGGGAGAATCAAGAAGCAGCTAAAAAGCAAATGTTAATCCTTGATGATGTCAAAGCCCAACTCGAATTGTTAGATAAATGGAAAACTTTTATTTCTGATGCTAATGCCTCTCTTGAGCTTTATTCTTTAGAACCTGAAGAGGAAATGATTTTGGAGTCCCAGCAGGGCTTAAAGAAATTAAGAGATAATTTAGATAAATGGGAATTCGAAAGATTGTTATGTGGTGAATACGATAAGGAAGGAGCAGTAGTTTCTATTAAAGCAGGTGCCGGTGGAACAGATGCGCAGGATTGGGTAGAGATATTATTGAGAATGTATTCAAGATGGGCCGATAATAATCAAATGAGCCTTATAATCAATGAATTATCTCAAGGAGAAGAAGCAGGTATTAAAAGTGTAACGTTTGAAATTGATGGAAAATATGCATACGGCTATCTGCAATATGAAAAAGGAACTCATAGATTAGTAAGAATTTCTCCTTTTAATGCTAATGGCAAAAGGCAAACCAGCTTTGCTGGGGTAGAGGTTATGCCAAAATTAGATGATAATATTTCGCTTGATATACCTGAAAAAGATTTAGAAATTACAACGAGTAGATCCGGTGGAGCGGGAGGACAAAATGTTAATAAAGTAGAAACAGCAGTAAGAATTGTTCATTTGCCTTCCGGGATTTCAGTAAGATGCACCCAAGAAAGATCTCAATTACAAAATAAAGAAAAAGCTATGTTACTTCTAAAGTCTAAACTATTAGTGATTGCTAAAGAACAACGAGCTGCTGAAATCGCTGATATTAAAGGTGATATTGTAGAAGCTGCATGGGGCAATCAAATAAGAAATTATGTTTTCCATCCCTATCAAATGGTAAAAGATCTTAGGACTATGCAGGAGACTAACGAGTTAGATAGTGTTTTAGATGGTGGACTTGAACCATTTATTCATGAATTATTACGTATGAATATTTCTTCGAACGAATCTATTGAATAACTAATGGAAAATAAAAAAGAAATTTTAGAAAAAAAAGTTGCTCCTCCAAGCTTTATAAAGCTTGCTATGAGAAATATGGTAAGGAAAGGTTCAAAAAGTATTTCTCATTTTTCAATAACCTTTCTAGTCTTAATTGGGATATTAATACTTGTGGCCACTATAGGTAAGCCCAATATTCCTGTTTAAGAATGTATGAAAGAAAAAATTATTTCTGAAATCAATTTAGATTTGGTTTTTCAATGTAATGATTTTTCTCAATTTTCAAATAAGTTAAAAGATAGTAAAACTAAGCTTATTTTTGAATCTATTTTTTGGGAGAAAGTTTTTTTATCTTGGATAAACACAATATTAAAAAAAGAGGATTATGAATTGCCATATTATATTTTTGAAAAAAAATCTTTTTCATTAGGATTACAGATAATATCTAATCAAGAAATTGCTTCTTTGAATAAGAAGTGGATGCAAAAAAATGGTCCAACTGATGTTCTATCTTTTCCAATCATTTCTGATGAATCTCTAAATAATTTAGATCAAATAGAGTTGGGAGATATATTTATATCATTAGAGATGGCACTTGAGCAATCTTATGAATATAAACATTCAATCTATAGAGAGATGATCTGGTTGGCTAGTCATGGATTTTTACATCTTTTGGGATGGGAACATAATAATGAACATGATTTAGAAAATATGTTAAATTTTCAAGAATATTTAATTACTCGATTAAATTAAAAATCAATGGAAAAAAAAATAAACTATTTAGAAAATAGAAAAGAATCATACAAAACTTCTAGTAGTGTATTTATAAGTTTTAAATATGCTTTCAGTGGAATTAGTTATGTAATAAAAACTTCAAGAAATTTTAAAATTCAATTAATTTTTGCAGTTACAAGTTTAATAATTGGTTTTTTACTCAAAATTAGTCTAAGTAGTTATGTAATTTTGATTGCAACAATTATGTCTGTTTTAATATTAGAAATATTAAACACATCTATTGAATCAATCGTTGATTTAGTAGTGAAAAAAGAATTTAGTATTTTGGCTAAAATTTCAAAAGATACTTCTGCAGGAGCAGTATTATTAGCTTCCATTAATTCTGTTATTATTGCTGTATATATATTTGTTCCTAAAATAAAGTTGTTATTTTAAATACATATAAATATGTTTCTTGTTATTGATAATTACGATAGTTTTACTTATAACCTTGTTCAATATTTAGGAGAACTTTCAGTTGAGCATGAAATAACTAAAGAATTAATAGTTAAAAGAAATGATGAAATTACTTTAGAAGAAATTATCAAACTCAATCCTAGTGGCATTTTATTATCTCCAGGTCCAGGCAATCCAGATCAATCTGGAATTTGTCTGCCAATACTAAAAAAATTATCTAAAAATATTCCGACATTGGGAGTTTGTTTAGGTCATCAAGCTTTGGCTCAAGCTTTTGGAGGTAAGGTTATAGTTGGTAAAGAACTTATGCATGGTAAGACATCCAAAATATTTCATAATCAAAAAGGATTGTTTAAAGATATCGAGACTCCATTTGTAGCGACTAGATACCATAGTCTTATAGTTGATTCAAGTTCTTTACCATCTTGTTTCGACATAAATGCGACTTTAGAAGATTCAACTATTATGGCTATATCTCACAAAGAATATAAACATTTACATGGGGTACAGTTTCATCCTGAAAGTGTGTTGACGCAATTTGGTCATAAATTAATTAGTAATTTTCTAAAAATGGCTGAACAAAAGTAGAATAAAAAAAAATTAATATTATGATTTCTCAAATTAAAAACTTTTTATTTTTGATACTATTTAGCTTTTTTTTACCTACCTCATTATTGGCAAGGGATTTAGTAATAAAAAGTTTGGGACATAGTAGTTTTTTAATTAATAGTGCAGATAAATCTATTCTTATAAATCCCTTTAAAGCAATAGGTTGTGCAAGTAATTTAAAGGAGCCAAAAGAAGTTAACGTAGATTTTATTTTAGCTAGTTCTAGGCTTTCAGATGAAGGATATAATCCTAATGATCAATTAATGTTTGTTGAGCCAGGAATCTATAAATTTGAGGATATTTTATTAAATGGAATTTCTGTCCCACATGACAGAGTAGATGGAAGAAGATTTGGGATGGCAACTGTTTGGAGTTGGGAGCAGAATGAACTTAAAATTGTTCATATGGGAGGAGCTGCTGGTGATATTGATATAAATAGTCAAATTATTTTGTCTCATCCAGATATCTTATTTATTTCAATTGGAGGAGGAATAAAATCTTACAATGGGAAAGAAGCCTCAAGAATAGTTAAGATCTTAAAACCTAATGTAGTCATTCCTGTTCACTTTGAACGTGGCAAACAAATTAATAAAGAATGTGACTTCTCAAATGCTGATTTATTTATCGAAAATATGAAAGATTTTCAAGTAAAATATGTTGGAAAAGATTTTCAAATAAAACCTAAAAGAATCGATCAAAATACAATTTATATTTTCAGTAATTAATTTATTAAATCTAAGATCTTGTAATTTTCCCAGAAAAAAATCATTTGTTCTTTAGTTCCAATACTAACCCTTATTGAGTCACCAATATCTTTTTTGTTTTCCATACTTCTAATAAGAATACCTTTTTCTCTCATCTTTTGTATTAAGATTTTAGGATCTTTTATTGGCCAAATTAAGAAATAATTACCTCCACTAAAGTGAGTTCTGATTTTTGTTGATTTAAATTTATTTAAAATCCATTCTCTCGCCTTTTTTACTTCTAAAACATAATTATCAATATATGATTTGTCTTTAAGTGCTGCTAATGCTGCTGTTATAGCAAAGCTATTTACATCATATGGTCCTGTAACATTATTAATGTACTGTATTAAAATTTTATTGCCAAAAGTAAAACCTATTCTTAAACCAGCTAAACCTGCAGTTTTTGAAAGAGATTGGATTATTAGTATATTGTTATTCTTTTCAAAATCTATCGATTCAAGAAGACTATCTCCATTAAATTTTTCATATAGTTCATCAACAATTATTAATGAATCGTGATTGATATTAGCTAAGTTAATTATTTCCTGAGAGCTTATAACCGTTCCTGTTGGATTATTTGGATTGCAAATAAATATTAACTTTGGATTATGCTTTATTATTTTTTCCCTAAATTCTTCGATGGGGAATAGGAAATTTTCTCCAATGTAAGAACAACTTATTTTTTTCATTCCTCGCATTTCTGCACAAGGAGAATAGTAACCAAAAGTTGGATTTGTGGTTAGAAATATTTGATCTTTTTCTCCAAAGCAATTGAAAATTGCATTTATTGCTGCATCTGCTCCATTGAAAATTCCGATTTCATCATTACCAAATTTTCTTGAATCAAGATATTTATCACATAAAAATTTTTTTAAAAAATTATATTCTGGATAAATTGAAATCTCATCTAATTTTATCGCTTGTAATGCCTCTAAAACCTTAGGACTTGGACCTAAAGTATTTTCATTAAAGTCTAAGCGGAGTAAATTTCTTCTATTTTCTAAAGGTGCAGAGTAAGACTGCATATTTATTATTTCTTCTCTTGGTTTTGGGAAAAGATTATTTAATGGATCAAAATCATTCATTACATTCTTTCTAAAGTTTCAATTCCTAAAAGCTCTAAGCTTAATTTTAGTGTTTTTGCAGTTAGGTCACATAAATTAAGTCTAGAAATTTTTATATTTTTTTCTTCTTTGAGTATTGGAACTTGATCATAGAATCTATTAAAAGTTTGACATAGCTCGAACAGATAATTGCATAGTCTATTTGGCATTAAGTCTTTTTCAATAGAAATTATGACTTCATCGAACTTAAGTAATTTTCTGATAAGTTTCCACTCAGATTTATGTTCATAATTTATGTACTGAAAATCTTCAGAGTCATAAACAAAATCATTTTTTCTTTTAATTCCTGAAATTCTTACAAGTGTATATAGCAAATAAGGAGCAGTATTTCCATTAAGGGAAAGCATTTTATCAAAACTAAATTGATAATTAGTAATCCTATTTTGACTTAAATCTGCATACTTAACAGCTCCTAATCCAATAATTCTTGAAGTATTTGCAATAAACTCTTCGGTCTCGTAACGATCTTCATCTTCTAATCTTTTCAATAGATCTTCTTTAGCTCTTCTAACCGCTTCATTTAATAAATCTTTTAGACGTATTGTTTCACCTTCTCTTGTCTTAAGTTTTTTGCCATCAATTCCTTGAACTAATCCAAAAGGTACATGGTCTACTTGACACTTATCTGGGATCCATTTTGCTTTTTTTGCAACTTGAAAAACTCCAGCAAAATGATTTGCTTGTCCATGATCAGTTACATAAATAATTCTTGAAGCATCATCCCCATTAGGCGCTTTATTGAATCTGTATCTTATGGCAGCAAGATCCGTGGTGGCATAATTAAAACCGCCATCTTTTTTTTGAACAATTAGCGGTAAAGGTTTGCCTTCTTTATTAGTCATCCCATCTAAAAATACACATTTAGCTCCTTGATCTTCTATGAGTATTTTTTTAAACTTCAAATCCTCAATAACTGACTTTAAAAATGGATTATAAAAAGATTCACCTCTTTCTTTTATTTTGATTTTTAAATTTTTATAGATTTCATCAAATTCCTTTCTCGATTGATCACATAACAATTTCCAGGCTTGGATAGATTTACTATCTCCACTTTGTAACTTGACTACTTCCTCCCTAGATCTTTTTTGGAATTCAGATTCATTATCAAATCTTTTTTTTGATGCTTTATAAAATTCAACTAAATCACTTATCTTGATCTTTCCTATTTCTTCTAGATCATTTGAATATAAATCTTTGAGCTGAGTAATAAGCATTCCAAATTGTGTTCCCCAATCACCAACATGATTGAGTCTTAATACTTGATAACCCCTTAACTCGAAAATTCTAGATATTGAGTCACCTATTATTGTTGATCTTAAATGCCCTACATGCATTTCTTTAGCAATATTCGGACTAGAAAAATCTACAATCACTTTATTAGACAAACCACTATCTAAATCTTTTTTAATTAGAGGTATGCCAGCCCTAGGGCATTGAATATTTGATTTGATTTCATTTATTAGAACTTCATCTTTTAATTTTATATTTATAAATCCAGGTCCTGCTATTTCTAGACTCTTGCATAATTTTGATATGCTTTTATTTTTATTTAAAAGATAAACAAAATCTTCAGAGATTTCTCGTGGTTTCTTTTTATATATTTTAGATAAACATAGACAAACATTACATTGATAATCACCAAACTCTTCTTTTGATGATTGTGTAACTAAATTTTTTCTAAGATTGTCGAATTCTCCTCTTTTATCATTTTTTTCAAGACTATCTAAAAGAGATTGTTCAAATTGTTTTGTTAATTCTTTAAAAATGATTAGCATTAATTATTCAATTATTTATCTATATAATTAATTAATATAACGCATACTTAAATCAATCCAATTACTTTTGGTAATTGAAGAACTTGTTGAAATCAAATCAATACCTTTTATTAGATATTTACTAATTTCTTTAGGGTTAATTCCAGAAACTTCTATTATCAAATTTTTATTGACTTCTTTTTTTAAGCTATTCATTGATAAATCTCTTAATTCTTGAACGTTTTTTTGGATTATTTCAGGGCTAAGTTCATCCAATAAGACACTATCTGCTCCTGCTAATACTGCTTCTTTTGCCTGTTCGATATTCTCAGCTTCAATTATGATATGAGTTGTAAAAGGCGAATTTAGTCGAATTTTTTTTACTGCATTATTAAGATTATCTGTCCATGCAATGTGATTTTCTTTTATCATAGCTGCATCGTATAATCCCATTCTATGATTCACTCCACCTCCACATTTGAATGCATATTTTTCAAATATTCTTAAGCCAGGAGTAGTTTTCCTAGTATCTGCTAATTTTATATTTGTACCTTCTAACTTATTTACAAGATTCTTTGTATATGTTGATATTCCAGATAAATGCATTGCTATATTTAAGCCTATTCTTTCACTGGCTAGCAAACTTTTTGAAGGTCCATATATTTCCAGGAGTTTTTGATCTTTAAAAAATTGATTTCCATCAGAGATATTAAATTTTGAACTGATGTTTAAATCAATTTTTTTAAAAATTTCTTTTATGATTTCGACACCACAAAATATACCACCTTCTTTTGCAATCCAATATGCATTACCATTCTCTTCTGTAATAGAAGGCCTTGTAAGATCTCCCCTACCTATATCTTCATCGATCCAATTATCAATGATCTTACTTATTATTGGAGTATTTAAATCCACTAAACTAAAAAATAATTAATTAATAAAAATTAAACTGAAGTTAGAGAATCAACTATATATCACTATGTAATTTAACTCAAATTTATTTACCAATACAAAACTTAGAAAAAATATTATCTAGAAGTTCCTCTGTTAATTCTTGACCAGTTATTTTAGATAAGTTTTGAATTCCATCTCTCAGTTCTATTGATAACAAATCAAATGGCAATTTATTTTTAATTATTACATCAGTATCATTTAAATTAGATAGGCAAGAAGACAAATTTGTTAGATGTCTTTCGTTTAAAAATATATTGATATTTTCTACTTGTTTTAATCCGCATTTTTTTATGATTGTGTCGATTAATAATCTTTCGCCATCATTATTCTTAATGCTCATAAGAATTGTGTTTTTTAACTCATTTGAATTAATATTTTTGCAATCAATTAAATCTTTTTTATTGCCCAAAATAGTAATTAATTTTTCTTTGGGGATTTCTTGTATTATTTTTTTGTCTTCTTTATTAAATCCTTCTTCAAGACTATAAATATAAATTATAAAATCTGACTCTTTAATTTTCCTAAAACTTTTTTTAATTCCAATACTTTCAATTTGTTCATGAGTTTCTCTTATGCCAGCAGTATCAATTATTTTCATTGGAATATCATTAATAGTTAAATTAACTTCAATAACATCTCTAGTTGTTCCAGGAATATTAGTTACGATTGCCTTCTCTTTTTTTGCAAGCAAATTTAGTAAAGAGCTTTTACCAACATTCGTTTTACCTATAAGGGCAATGGATATTCCATTGTGAATATATGAATTTCTTTTTGCATTTTCTATTAGTAATTCTATTTTTTCTTTTACTTTTTTAATGTTTTTTAGATATTTGTTGTAATCAAAATCTGTGAAGTCTTCTTCAAAATCAACTCTTGCTTCTATTTCGCAAAGTTGATTTATAAGGTCATTTTTAATATCATTAATTTTTTTCTTTATTTTCCCTTGAACCCCACTAAAAGCTAGCTCTGCTGATCTGGTATTGCTTGCATTAATTAATTGATTAATCGACTCGGCTTGAGTAAGGTCTATTTTCCCATTAAGAAAAGCTCTTTGACTAAATTCTCCTGGGTTTGCAAGTCTAACTCTAGAATTACTAGATAATAATCTCTGTAGAACTTTATTTACTAGGATTATTCCTCCATGGCAATGAAGTTCAACAACATCCTCTCCTGTGAAGCTATTTGGTGATTTCATTACTAAAATTAAAACCTCATCTATAAATTTATTTTGTTTATTTTCCAGAATAAAACCATGAAAAACTCTATGTGATTCCCATGCATATTTAGATTTAGTTTGAACAATCTTTTTGCAAGAATTTATTGAGTCTTTCCCTGATACTCTTATTATCGCAACTCCTCCTTTCCCTATACTTATAGCTGAAGCAATTGCGGCTATGGTATCTTCTGTAGTAACGATCGAATCCATCTCTAGCTTTGTTATGGATAATTAAGTAAGATTATCAAGAATTTAATTTTGAAATTTTCTTTCTGAATGAGATTTAAAAGAGATATTACCTATAAGAAAATTCTATCATTATTTAGGAATCAGAATGGAAGTCCTTTCTTTAATGCTAAAGGTTTAGCTATAGGGGTATTTAGTGGCTGCTTTCCTTTTTTTGGGTTTCAGACTTTAATAGGGGTATTTTTTGCTAAAATAGCTAAGGGAAATATTGTTCTAGCTGCAATTGGTACCTGGATCAGCAACCCTTTTACTTATATTCCACTTTATTATTTTAACTATAAAGTTGGTTCGATTTTTTTAACTAATTCTTCTAATAAAATTCTTGAAAAAGGTTTAGTTATTGATGACTTATGGAAACAAGGTAGAATTTTTTCCCTGAAATTACTCTTAGGTTCATCTTGTGTAGGTATTTTATTAGCTTTGATTTGCGGCAGTATTGTTTTCTTTATCTACAAGATAAAAAGTAAAAGATAGATAGATCTGATTTTAAAATTAACTTTGTCCAACTCTGGCAATATCTAAAACATCTGCCATTGATTTAATTTGTTCAATTGTTTTGTGAAGTTGATTAAAACTTTCAAGACCTACACAAAGATTTATAATAGCTGGTTTACCATAAGCAGTTTTAACATTGGCATCGCTAACGTTTATACCTTTATCAGATAACCGCATAAGAATATCTTTAAGAACTCCAACTCTATCAATTACTTCTATTCGTAGCTGAATTGGAAACTTATTATCGCCAGTTTTATTATCTTGATTCCAACCAACAGGTAATCTTCTCTCTATTGGAATTGGTATTACATTTTCACAATCTTCCCTATGTATGGTTATCCCATGGTTGCCGAGCGATACTGTGCCGACTATATCTTCGCCTGGGAGTGGGGAACAGCATTTACCTATTCTGTAATCAAGACCTTCTATCCCGGAAATTGGTGATCTAGCTGCCGTATTAGATTTATTAGTGGATAAATTACTATTACTTTTAAGAGATTTTGCTATTTCAGAGTCAGAATCATTTTTTACATCTTCTGTCTGTAATTTTATTTCTTCTCTTAGTCTGTTTAATACTTGATGCAAAGTTAAACCACCAAAACCAAGAGATGCAAGAAGGTCTTCAGAAGTTTTTAAATTGCATCGATTTGCAACTTTTTTCATGGCTTCACTAGAAATTAATGCTTCAAAACCGTTTCGACCTACTTCTTTTTCAAGTAAATCTCTACCTCTTTTAATCGTTTCATCACGATGGCTTTTCTTATACCATTGGCGGATTCTATTTTTAGCAGTTGGCGTAACTACAAAGTTCAGCCAATCCAAGCTTGGAGTAGCATTATTACTTGTCAAAATTTCTATGAAGTCACCATTTTGAAGTGCTGTAGATAATGGAGAAAGCTTTTCATTAATTCTTATTCCATTACAGTGATTTCCAACTTCAGAATGAATTCTGTAGGCGAAATCTATCGCGGTAGATCCTTTCCTTAAACCAACAACATCTCCTTTTGGAGTGATCACAAATACTTCTTCATCAAATAAATCTTCTTTAATTGAAGCTAAATAATCATTATGATCCCCTTCATTACCTTCTTGTTGCCATTCTACTAATTGTCTTAGCCAATTAAATCTCTCGGCATTACTTTTAGCAGGAGAACCACCCTCTTTGTATTGCCAATGAGCGGCAATACCATATTCAGCAATTTGATGCATGGAAGTAGTTCTAATTTGAACTTCAATAGGTCGATGTCTTCCAATCACAGAAGTGTGTAAGGACTGGTATCCATTGGGTTTTGGTAATCCTATATAGTCTTTAAATCTACCTGGAATTGGTTTGAAAGTATCATGAACCACTGCTAAAGCTCTATAACAACTATCAGAATTGTCCACGATAATTCTTAGGGCAGCAACATCATAAATCTCGTGAAAATGCTTTTGTTGTCTTTCCATTTTGCTCCAGATGCCATAAAGATGTTTTGGCCTGCCTGTTATTTCAAAATTTTTCAAACCTGCTGAAACCAAGTTTTCCTTCATAAGATTCAAAGTTACTTTTAATCTTTTTTCTCTATCACTTCTTTTAACAGCGATTTGATCTTTAAGATCTTTATATTCTTTAGGCTCTAGGAATTTAAAAGCTAAATCTTCTAATTCCCATTTAAATCTGTTTATTCCTAGTCGATTAGCTAATGGTGCATAAATCTCTCTTGTTTCTCTTGCTATTCTTAGTTTTTTCTCATCATTTAGCCATTCAATTGTTCTCATGTTATGAAGTCGATCTGCAAGTTTTACTAAAACAACTCTGATATCGCTGGCCATAGCCAAAAACATTTTCCTAAGATTTTCAGCTTGTGCTTCAGTCCTGTTGTTAAAGTGAATGCCTCCTAATTTTGTTACACCTTCTACAAGTATTTTTACTTCTAATCCAAAATTTGTTTCTATTTCGGATAAATCAATGCCAGTATCTTCAACAACATCATGTAAAAGGCCTGCAGCAATAACAGATGTACTAGCACCTATTTCTTTGAGGAGATTTGCAACAGCAACCGGGTGGATAATGTATGGCTCGCCACTCGCGCGGAATTGTCCATCATGAGCTTTATAAGCAAGTTTAAAAGCCTTTACTAAAAGGTTTTGATTCTCATCATTTTCTTTATTTGATTTTTCAAAATTATGAATATCTTTAAGAAGCCAATCGGGAATTTTTATTTGATAATTCAAAGATTCACTTTCATATTTTTTATTTTCAGGCAAAATGGTTTTGGAAACTTCAATTTCGTTTTTTTCTTTTGAATTTGCAGCTGCCTCAGACATTTTATATTGCTTTAGATGTATTTTATTTAGGTCTAGAAAAATTTGCTATAAATCATGGAAATAAATAAAGAAAAAATTATTTTAGTTAAAAATCTTACTGTTAAATATGGTTTAAAAAAGCAACCTATTATCAAAAATTTTAATTTGGAAATAGATAGTGGAGATCATTTGGCCATAATAGGACCTTCTGGATGTGGAAAGACCACTTTTGCAAAAACTTTAGTAAATATATTGCCTGAAAAGGCCACTTCTAAAGGGTATTTATCTATTTCTAGTGTAGATCCTAGGAAAATAAATAATAAAGATGCACAATTATTTAGAAGAAAGAATTTTGGATTTATTTATCAAGACTCTATAAAAAAACTTAATCCGTTAATGAGTGTTGGGGATCATTTATATGAATTATTTAAAACGCATGATCAAACTAAATCATCTGTACTTATTAAAAAATTAGTAAAAGAAGTTTTTCAAAAAGTAGGAATTGAAGAAAGTAGACTTGATTCTTTCCCACATCAATTTAGCGGTGGAATGAGACAGAGAGTTTCTATAGCAATGGCACTTGCTTTGAAACCTAAATTATTAATAGCTGATGAACCTACAACAAGCTTAGATACCAAAACAAGTTTTGAAATTATGCAAGAAATAATTCATCTATGTAATGAATTTGATACTACTTTAATTTTAATTAGTCACGATATAAATCTTGCAGCAAAGTGGTGTAAAAAAGTTGCAATAATTGAAAAGGGATCGATTGTTGAAAAAGGGAATATATTAGATATTTTTCAATCACCAAAATCAGATATCGGGAAAAAGTTAGTAAATGCTTCAAAAATAGTATTAGAACCAAATACGAAAAATAATGCTCGAGATGAGGTCGTTCTAGAGGTGAATAACCTAAGACATTGGTATAAATTAAATTCTTCAATTTTCATTAATAAATGGAATAAGGCTTTAAATGAAGTTAGTTTCAAGTTATATGAGAATGAGACTCTTGGAATAGTTGGTTCTTCAGGGAGCGGTAAAAGTACATTATGTAGGGCTTTAATTGGACTTCTTAAAGTAAGAGGTGGTGAAATCAAAATTTATGATAAAAATCATGCATCGAAAAAAAATAAATCTTTTAAAAAGAACAATAATATGCAAATCATTTTTCAAGATCCTTTTTCAAGTTTGAATCCGAAAATGAAAATTAAAAATATTTTGGAAGATATATTTTTTATGCAAAAAATTTCAGATAAAAGAAAAATCGAAAAAGAAATAAAATTAATGTTAAGAAATTTAGATCTTCCCTTAAACAATGATTTTTTTAATTCTTATCCTAGCCAATTATCTGGTGGTCAATTGCAAAGAATTTCATTAGCCAGAGCGCTATTGTTGAAACCAAAAATTTTGATTTGTGATGAGAGCGTAAATATGTTGGATGCTTCAGTGAAAATAGAGATTCTTGAATTACTTAGATTCTTGCAAGAAAAAATGAATTTAACGATTATCTTTATTACTCATGATTTAGGCATTGCTAAAAGATTTTGTGATAGGTTGTTAGTCATGAATCACGGCAAGATAGTTGATGAAGGACAAAGTTCTACAATATTCACTGAAACTCAAAACATGTATACAAAATCGCTTCTAAATTCCTCTTTAAATCTTATTTAACTTTAAGAACTCTTAGTAATTTTTGAAAATCTAATGGTAATTCTGATTCAAATATCATTTCTTTACCATTTATTGGATGTATAAGTCCAAGCTTTATAGCGTGTAAAGCTTGGCCATCTAATTGACATGGTAGTTTTTTACATCTTCCATATAACGGATCACCTACAATTGGATGATTAATGTGAGCGCAATGAACTCTTATTTGATGCGTTCGCCCCGTATCTAGTTTGAAACTCATTAATGAGTAATTGCCAAATCTTTCTTCTAATTTCCAATAGGTACAGGCATACCTTCCTGTAGTTTCTTCAACTACTTTATATTTCAATCTATTTAATTTATCTCTGCCAATGTGTCCCACTATTTGGCCTTCTTCAGAATTAGGTGCTCCATGAATGACTGCAATATATTCGCGTGATGCTATTTTTTCTTTAATTTGTTTCTGGAGATTTACTAATGCCTCTTGGCTTTTTGCAACCACCATACATCCGGAGGTATCTTTATCTAATCTGTGAACAATCCCAGGTCTTAGTTTCCCATTAATTCCAGGTAGATCTTTACAGTGAAAAAGTAATCCATTCACTAAAGTTCCAGATTTGTGTCCAGGGGCTGGATGAACAATTAGTCCTGATTGTTTATTGATTACTATAATGTGCTTGTCTTCAAAGAGGATATTTAAATCCATTTTTTCAGGTTTCAAATAAATAAGAGGTTCTGGAGGAGGCATCCATATTTGAACATTGTCGCCATTTTTTAATGGGGTCTTTGCTTTCGCGGTCTTATAGTTTACAAGTACTAAACCTGAATTTATAAAATGTTGAATTCTTGCTCTACTTTGTTCTGGCCTTTTACTTACCAACCATCTGTCTAGCCTCATAGGAAGAGGTAGCTCATAAATAATTTCTATACGCTCGCCTTCTCCAATGCCGAAAGAATTTTGATTATTTAATTCCATAGTGGGACTTCTAAAGCAATTTTACCCAGCATTTGATTTCTATAATCTTCTAATAACTTATGAGACATTCTCCTTTTATCGCCTGAGGTATGTTTTGAAGCTGCTTCGTCGATCCAAGCAGAAGGACTCTTAAAGCCTTTTGTAATATCAACTCCATATCTATTCGATATTTTTTTAACTGAAATATTCGCATTCTTATCTTTGTTGAGAGTGGATATAATTTTGATAAATTCAATTGCGACACTCTCTATTTCATAAGCAGCTTCACCAATATCGTCACATAGTGCAAGATTAAGTGCTGATTTTTGATCTTCTAAATTTGGAGGTATAACTCCAGGAGCATCTAGCAGATCTATACCACTGTCTAATTTTATCCATCTTAAATTACGAGTCACGCCTGCTTTCCTAGCGCTATCTACAACTCTTTTTTTTGCAATTCTATTAATTAATGCTGACTTTCCTACGTTTGGAAAACCAAGTGTAAGGGCTCTAATTGGCCTAATTCGCATTCCTCTAGAGAGTCTTCTATCGTCGATTGACGACCTAGAATCTTTGGCTGACTTACAAATTTCTTTAATACCTATTCCTCTTTTAGCATCACACCAAAGAGGATATTGATCTTTAGCATTAAACCAATTATTCCAACTATTGATTGTATTATGGGAGATCATGTCTGATCTGTTAATAACAAGAATATGTTTTTTATTATTTATCCATTTATTTAAGTGTGGATGTCCTGTTGACAAAGGAATTCGTGCATCTCTAACTTCTATAACTAAATCTACTTTATTGATAATTTCAGATAATTTCTTTTCTGCTTTTGCGATATGGCCTGGGTACCATTGAATTTTGGGTATGTCCACTTCAATAAATCAAATAAAGTTTTGTATTCCTTTTAGTTTTTATAAGTTTCAAAAGTATTTACTTCTAAAGTTTAGTATAAATTTAATGACTAAAAAATTTTTATAATCGTTAATTCTTAAAATTTATTAAGGCATAGGTAACAGTAACTACTTTTTAACCCAATAAGCCCAAATTAACGTTAGGGTCTTAAGATTAAAAATTAAGCTTGTTTAATGTCAAAATTATCTCTTTCCAGTCTTGATAAGACAAATTTAGAAGGAAAAAAAGTTCTTGTAAGAGTAGATTTTAATGTTCCATTAAATGAAGATGGTCAAATAACCGACGATACGCGTATTCGCGCAGCGATCCCAACTATTGAATATCTTATTAATCATTCTGCAAAAGTTATTTTAGCTGCTCATTTTGGTAGACCAAAAGGTCAGGTAAATGAAAAAATGAGATTAACTCCAGTAGCAGCAAGATTAAGTGAATTGTTGGGGCAAAATGTTGCACTTACTAACAGTTGTATTGGTGATGAAGCAGTTGCACAATCAAATAGCTTATCTAATGGAGATGTTCTTTTACTTGAAAATGTTCGTTTTTTTGGTGAAGAGGAAAAGAACGACTTGGAGTTTGCTAAAAAATTAGCATCACATGCAGATATGTATGTAAATGATGCTTTCGGTGCTGCTCATAGAGCTCATGCGTCAACTCAGGGAGTTACTAATTATTTAAGTCCCTCAGTAGCTGGATTCCTTTTAGAAAAAGAATTGAAATACTTACAGGGAGCAATAGATTCCCCAAAGCGTCCATTGGCAGCAATAGTTGGAGGATCAAAGGTTAGTAGCAAAATAGGAGTACTTGATTCTTTACTAGATAAGTGTGACAAAATCATGATTGGTGGAGGTATGATTTTCACTTTTTATAAAGCTAGAGGTTTAGATGTCGGAAAGAGCCTTGTAGAAGAAGATAAACTCGAGCTTGCTAAAGATTTAGAAGCAAAAGCAAAAGCAAAAGGAGTAGAATTATTATTACCCACTGATGTTGTTTTAGCTGATGAATTTTCTCCGGACGCCAATAGTAAAATATCCCAAATTGATTCAATTAGTGGGAATTGGATGGGTCTCGATATTGGTCCAGATTCCATTAAAGTTTTTCAGAATGCTCTTGCAGAATGTAAGACAATTATTTGGAATGGTCCAATGGGAGTTTTTGAATTTGATAAATTTGCAGACGGTACAAATGCAATAGCTACGACTCTTGCGGACTTAAGTGCTTTTTCTGAAGTTTGTACAATAATTGGTGGTGGAGATTCAGTCGCAGCAGTAGAGAAAGCAGGATTAGCTGAGAAAATGTCTCATATATCTACTGGAGGTGGCGCAAGTTTGGAACTTTTAGAAGGTAAAACCTTACCAGGAGTAGCTGCGTTAAACGACGCTTAGGCTATATCTCATTAACAATATCAATGCTCTTTGTGAAAGTAATCATTCCCTCAGGGTGAGCTATTATTCCTGACCAAATTTGTATCCCTGGTTTTGAAGGGGCTCTTGTTATTTTGAAAATCCCTCCAGACGCCAATGGCTCCAATAATATTTCTTGTTCAAAAAATGAATTAACTTGATGAGGTTTTATAGCTCCAGCAATAATAACTTCTTCAAGAGGCTTATTTAGAATTATATCGATATCATATTTTGAACCAGTAAGAACTCTATCAGGAATTTTAAAACTAATATCTATCTTTTTATTATCGTTTCTTATAGTTGTGAATAAATTTTTGATAATCCCTTCATCTATTTTCCCATTTACGATTGAAAATAAATAATCAAAATTGGATTCGAGTATATAAGTTTCTCCATTCACTATTTTTTCCCCAGAAACTTTTATTCGCAAAATATCTTCATTTGGAATATTAGATTTTAATCTTTTGATCTTCCATTTGCTGTTAGGGAAATCATTAATAATCTTTGAAAATTGTTTTGGTATATTTTGGCTTTCTTCAGTTCTAAAATTTTTTCTAATGAATTCTAAATCTCTTGCATTTAATGAGTTTTCTAGATTTCTTATGAAATCAACTTTTAAAGTTTGCGTTATTGCTGAATAGGGAATAATAAGATAAACAAATAAGTAGAGAAGAAATCCTATATTTTTGAATAAGTTTAAATTAAACATATTAATCATTGGTTATTTTAATTCTACTAATTTAAGTTTTTATGTCTAAAAAAAATAATTTATTAGTTGCAGCTAGTGGGACAGGGGGGCATATTTTCCCAGCCTTAGCCGTTTCTAAAGAGGTGGAAGATGAATGGAATATTCATTGGTTGGGTGTTCGTCAAAGACTTGATGCAAATTTTATTCCCAAAAAATATAATTTGAGGACTTTGAATATAAAGACACCAAGAAAAAATATTTTTTTGTTTTATCAATATATAGAAATTTTAATTTCAACTTTCCAAATAATTAGGATCTTAAAAGAAAAAAAAATTAACTTAGTTTTTACGACTGGCGGTTATATATCAGCACCTACTATTGTTGCTTCAAAACTTCTCAGGATACCTATCATTATTCATGAATCAAATGTAATTCCAGGAATGGTCACGAAATATTTTGGTTTTTTATGTAACTATGTTCTTTTAGGATTTAAGAAAACAAATTCTTATTTAAAAAATTGTAAAACTATTTTCACTGGAACACCTTTAAGAGAGCAATTCTATAAATTTAATTTTTTGCCAGAATGGGTTCCAAAAGGAAGAGGACCTCTTTTGATTGTTATGGGAGGTAGTCAAGGAGCAAAAGCTATAAATCAAATTCTTTATGAATCTCTAGAGTTTTTAATAAAAAAACAGTTTCGGATAGTTCATATTATTGGCGAATCTAATCAACAACCTTTTCATGTAAAAAACTCCAAAAATTATATTCAAAAGAAATTTACTAATGAAATAGCAGCTTTAATTCAAAACTGTGATCTTGTAATATCTAGATCTGGAGCAGGAACAATCAATGAACTAATAGAGGCTGAAAAACCTTCAATTTTAATTCCATATCCAGATTCTAAAAATAATCATCAGGAGAAAAATGCATTGATTCTTGCTGAAAGTGGAGGCTCAGTTTTAATCAATCAGAATAAAATTTCTAAAGAAGTTTTTGAAGAAACTCTAGAAAGAATTTTTAAAATAAAATCAAAAAAGGGAAAAAATCATTATGAAATATTAGATCTCATGAAGAAGAACATGGAAAATAATAATAAAATTAAATCTAACAATGAGATTAAAAAATTTATTAATTATTTTTTAAAGGAATTCTGAATTTCTTTACATAAAAGAGTGTTATTTTTCCTATTCTGCAAACTTATTCTTGCCCACTTTTCGTCAAGAAATCTAAATGAAGTGCATTCTCTAAGCAATATTCCCTTATTTTCTAAGTATTTAATATTCGGCGACAAAGATGTTTTACTTTCTATTAAAAAAAAGTTGGTTGAAGAGTTATGAACTTTAAGGTTTTCTATTTTTGATAGTTTGTCATAGACTATCTCTCTTTCATTCTTTATCCAGCTATGAATCTGCCTTATCCATTCTCCATAGAATTTATTATTATTTAGTAGGTCAATTCCGGCTTTAATGGCAAAGGAATTTAATGGCCAAGGATCTCTATTCATTTTCCATTGCTTAAGTTTTTTCGAAGAACCGATAACGTAACCTAATCTAAGACCAGGAATATTGAAGATTTTGGTCAAGCTCCGCAAGACTAATAAATTATCATATTTTTTGGTTAATGGTATTAAAGATTCTTTGTCCCCATTAGGTGTTATTGATAAAAAAGCTTCATCACAGATAACTAATTTATATTTTTTTATAATTGCCTCTAATGAATTCTTACACCACAATTGGCCAGTAGGGTTGTGTGGATTTGTTATCCAAATAACATCACCTTTAGGGGAAATTGGAAATGATTGAGGAAAAATATTATTCCAGTTTCTTGGTAATTCGTAATTTATGAAATTGCTATTCCAACAATTTAAAGATCTTTCATAATCAACAAAGCCTGGGGAAGGAATACAATTGATTTTAAATTTGGATGCTTCATAACCTGCCCAGGTTATTAGCTCAGAAGCACCATTCCCAGGTAATATATTGTCTGGATTTATTCCATGAAATTCACCAATTATTTCTTTCAAATCACTCAAATTTCTCTCAGGGTAATATCTAAATCCAAGATTCTTAATTTCCGCATTTAATGAATCTATTAGTATTTTAGGGGGGTCAAAGGGTACTAATGAGGCACTTGCGTCAATGATTTCAGAGGGTAATAAATTTAATTTTTTTGCATTTGCATATACATTTCCTCCATGTTTTAAGTTTGAAATATGCATGGCTTCTTTTGTGTAATCATTAGGGTCCGATTTATTCATTATTCATCTTCTGATTTTATTCAACCCATTTTAAACCTGATCCAACGGCCTCTTTTATATTAGATAATTTATGGTTATTGAGTTGCTTTATAATCCCCTCAAGTATATTGGGGACTAATTGTGGCCCCTGATATATCCATCCTGTATAAAGTTGAATTAATGATGCTCCAGAACAAATCCTTTCCCAAGCTGACTCAGGACTATCGATTCCACCAACGCCAATTAAAATAATCTTTTTATCAAAATTATGAATATGTTTTATTATTTGATTTGCTTTTTTTTGTAGAGGCCTTCCACTTAATCCTCCATTCTCTTCAGAAAGTAATAATCCTGTTTGCTCGATCTTTCTATTCTCAAGACCTAATCTATCAATGCTGGTGTTCGTAGCAATTATGCCATTGATGTTTTCCTCGATTATTAATTGACAAATATCTTCAATATCTTTAAGGCTTAAATCTGGCGCAATTTTTACAAATAATGGTGGACAATTAGGTAACTTTTTGATTTCTTTAAGAAGTTCTTTTAGAAGAATTGGATCTTGCAACTTTCTGAGGCCCTCAGTATTTGGAGAACTTACGTTTATTGCTGCGTAATCACAATATGGAATTAATAATTTTAGAGAAGTTAAATAATCATCTTTTGCTTGAGATAAACCTGTAATTTTAGATTTGCCAAAATTTATTCCCAAACAAATATTTTTCCTGTTTTTTTTTAACTCAATACCTTGTTCAAGAAAGTTTTTAACTAGATTCTCAGCACCATTGTTATTGAAACCCATCCTATTTAATGCCGCCTCTTCTTTTGCTAATCTAAATAACCTCGGTTTGGGATTGCCATTTTGGGCAAATTTAGTTACTGTACCAAGTTCAGCGAATCCAAAACCAAAATCTTTCCATATATTTGCTGCGTTTCCATTTTTGTCAAAACCTGCAGCTAAACCAATTGGATTGCAAAAATTTATTCCACATATGTTCTGACTTAACCTTTTATCAACTATAGATAATTCATCATTTAGATTTTTTAGGATTGATGAAACTAAAGGCCAATTATGTTTTCTTGAACTGAATGATAGAAGGCTAATAGATAAATTAGTTAAATATTCTGCATCTATTCCAGAGTCTTTTTTTAGTATAGGGGTCATCAAGCTTTTATAAAGTTTATTAAATACCCCCTTCTGTTCATTCATAAAAAATTAGGATTCTTTTTTTTCTATTATCCAATATTTTTTATCTTTAGGAATCAATCTCCAATTACGCCATTCAAAAAGTAAATATTGTTTTATCTTTAAGTGGTTTTCTTTGCCCAATAAGTTACTCAGTTCTAATGAACTTAACAAGTAACTTTTTTCTGCAAATTTTTGAATTAATTCATTTCTTGAAAATAATGCCTGAATTTCTGCAGGTGCATTTTTTTCAAAAAGGTCAACTGAGGATTCTGCTTCTTTTAAGTTACTTCCTATAGATATACCTTTGCTGTAATTAGTTGCTATTTTATCAACCCTATCATTTTGTTTATCCCCGCTATGACCCTTAACATATTCCATTATTAGGCCATTAATTCTTAATTGATCAATTTTTTGCCATAAATCAAGATTCTGTACTGGTTTTCCTGCGCTTGTTTTCCATCCATTTCTCTTCCAGTTTATAATCCATTTTGTATACCCTTCTATTACATATTTACTATCGGTTCTTAATTTAAAGTTCTCTTTTAATTTATAGGTTGTTAATTTTTCAAGAGTTTTTATAGCTGCAGTTAATTCCATTCTATTATTAGTGGTATTTTGCTCGGAACCACCTATTTCTAATTCACTGTTATCGTCAAAAATTATTAAACCACCCCAACCCCCTGGACCTGGATTACCGCTGCAGGCTCCATCAGTTGCAGCTTCAATTGCAATACAATCGCTATTCATAATTTTTGAAGCCGATATAAAGGTTATCGGCTTAAAAAAATGTACTCTTACTTAAGTGTAACCTTACCGCCAGCTTCTTCAATCTCTTTTTTTAGAGATTCAGCATCAGCTTTAGCAATTCCTTCTTTAACTGTTTTTGGTGCTGATTCAACAAGTGCTTTTGCATCACCAAGTCCTAGACCAGTTGCATTTCTTACGACCTTAAGGACTTTGATTTTTGCAGCTGCATCAAAGCTTTCGAGAACTACATCAAACTCAGTTTTTTCTTCAGCAGCGCCACCATCTCCATCACCGCCAGTTGCTCCTGGAGCTGCCATTACTACACCTGCAGAAGCTGCAGCAGATACACCAAATGCCTCTTCAATTTGCTTCACAAGCTCAGATGCTTCTAAAAGTGAGAGAGATTTTAATGATTCAAGAATTTCTTCAGTTTTTGCGGACATTTTCTTAAAAGTTAATTAGGTTTTGAATTTAAGATTCTGGTTTTTCAGAATGTTGTTTAAGTGATCTAGCAAGCCCAGAAGGCACTTCATTGATAGAGATAGCAATTTTTGTTGCAACGCCATTTAGAGCGCCAGCAATTTTTGCCATCAATACTTCTTTAGATGGAAGACTTGCAATTTCTTTTATTTCAGAATTGCTAAGAAGTCTGCCTTCAAATAAAGCTCCTTTGGTTTCGGATTTTTTGGTGTCTTTTTGAAAAGATTGGATCGCTTTTACAGCGCCTCCTACATCTTCTTTAATTAAGACAAAAGCATTTGTTCCGGTCAGTAAAGATTCAAGATCATTCCAATTACTATCTCCATCAATAGCTTTACGCATTAATGAATTTTTAGTAACTTTACAAATGCCGTTAGTTGTTTGCAATCTAGATCGCAAATCTGACATCTCTTTGATAGTTAAACCTTTATAGTCAAGAACTACAGCCATTTCCGAGTCGTTTAAGAGAGATTTAATCTCAGTAACGATTTGTTGCTTATTCTCTAGTGTTCGGCCCATTGTTGTTTTTTTGGATCGTAATTTAGGGAGAGCAGGAAATGCGGCAAAGTCCTTTTTAAAGAGGCCGCTTTTATTAGATCCAAAAAGAAATAATTAAGACGAATCCTCGGTAGGAATTAAAAATTTAGAATAACTAAATTAACCTACTTTCTTTGGCCGTATTATTGCACTTTAAATTATACTACAATGAGTTAACCTTCAGGTTGGTAATCTTGTACGGCACTTATATCTACTTGAACGGAAGGTCCCATAGTTGAAGTTACATAAAAACTTTTCCAATACTTTCCTTTAGAGCCACTTGGTTTGTTTTTATCAATTGATTCTTGTAAGGTTTTTAAATTGTCAAATAGCGCCTCTTTTGTAAAACTTGCTTTTCCAAAGCGGACATGAACGATACCTGCTTTATCTGCTCTAAATTCGAGCTTACCAGCTTTGAATTCTTTTATTGCATTAGCAATATCATTAGTTACTGTACCAGCTTTAGGATTAGGCATTAAACCTCTAGGTCCTAAAACTCGTCCTAATTTTGCAACCTTTGGCATCATATCTGGGGTTGCAATAAGTAGATCAAAGTCCATATTTCCTTTGTTGATGCTTTCCACAAGATCTTCTTCTCCAAATAAATCGGCACCAGCAGACTTGGCTTTAGATACATTCTCTCCGCTTGTGATTACTGCGATTTTGATACTTTGGCCAGTACCATGTGGTAAAGCGACTGTGGTCCTTAATTGTTGATCAGTATATTTTGGATCAATACCTAAACGTATATGCGCTTCAATAGTTTCATCAAATTTAGCGTTGGCATTTTCCTTGATAATACTAAGAGCTTCAAGTGGAGGGTAAATGCGATCTTCTATCTTTGTTGATAGAGCCGCCATTCTTTTTGATAGTTTTTTCATAGTAATTTTGGGTGCAAACGGTTATTAACTAACCTCCCCTAAATAGTGAGTAATTTTGTCTTGAACTCAATCAGTAATTGAGACGCCCATATTACGAGCAGTACCCTCTATTACTTTCATAGCTGATTCAACACTAGAACAGTTTAGATCAGGAAGCTTAGTTTTGGCTATTTCTTCTAATTGAGCTTTACTTATATTCCCAACAGAGCCTTTTGAAGATTCACCTGATCCTTTATCTATACCAGCTGCTTTTGTTATTAATACGGCAGCAGGAGGTGTTTTTGTGATAAAAGTAAAGCTTCTATCTTCAAAAACAGAAATCTCAACTGGAATTACAAAACCTGCTTTATCTTGTGTCTTTGCATTGTATTCTTTACAAAATGCCATGATATTGACACCATGTTGTCCTAAAGCTGGCCCTACAGGCGGAGCAGGATTTGCTTTGCCTGCTTGTAGAGCAAGCTTGATAACTGCAACAATTTTTTTTGCCATTAGATTAGAGAATTTAAGCTGAGGTAGAAAATCATCATTTTACTAGATAAACAAGAACTATTTGAATTTAATTTTGTTTATTGATTTGGGAGAATTCTAATTCTACAGGAGTCTCGCGCCCAAATATTGAAAGTAATGCTTTTAATTTATTTCTTTCCCCGGAAACTTCTATAACTTCCCCCTGGAAATCCTTGAATGGGCCACTAGTTACTAAGATTCTATCTTTTTCTTCAATATCTAACTTGATGACAGCTTTTTTCTCTGATGCGCGCTTAAAGATTCTATTAACTTCTTGTCTGGATAATGGTCGAGGTTTGATATGACCTCTAGATCTTCCACTACCTCTACCGTCTTCAGCACCAACAAAGTTAATTACATTAGGAGTACTTTTTACAGCCATCATTGTATCTTCATCCAAAATCATTCTTACTAAGACATAACCTGGGAAAACTTTTTCTTCGGTGGTTTGTCTACTTCCATCTTTTTTTAATTTAATTCCTGGAGTTTGGGGGATTTCAATTTCAATAATTCGATTATTAACTCCTAAAGTTACTGATCTTTGCTCAAGAGTTGCTTTTACTTTTTTTTCACAGCTTGATGCTACTTGAACTGCATACCATCTTGCGATGCTAGTATTTGCTTTTGAAGAAGCAAGGTTTGTAGTCAATTCATTACTCATTTTTTTTTACTGGAAGCTTAATTAAGATCTTTATAAAAATGGATATTTAGGGATAATTCAACCAAAAATTTGTGAGGCTGCCCATCCATAGAATCTGCTGACAGATGCTATGGCTGCTGCAGAAAAGGATACCATAATTATAACCGCTACCGATTCGCTAAAAAGTTGTTGTTTGTTTGGCCACACGACAAGTTTAAGCTCATCGTAAGTAGATCTAAAAAAATTCTTCTTTTTTTTAGACCCTTCAATTTTAGGGGAATCCTTTTTTAGAGGCTCTTTATTAGTAGTAGGACTTGTCACAAATTTTTTTTGAAATTAAGCTTTACGCTTTAATTTTTATTTTAGCTTATCAATTTACTCCTCAGCTAGGTCTGAAAACAATCTCATCCTTTTTAGAGGGGTTAAGTTTAATTGTGATATTTTTTTTGTTTTTAAAGTTATCCTCTAAAAGTTTTGCAGCTAAGGGATTTTCTATTTGTCTTCTAAGTTCCCTACTAAGAGGTCTAGCGCCATATTTAGGTTCGTAAGAATCGTTTGCAATTTTATTGATAACTTTTTTGTCTATAGTGATATTTATTTTCTGTTCAAGAAGCAGATTTTTTAAATCTTCTGTTTGTAGAATAATTATTTTTTGAAGTTCATCAATAGATAATGGATCAAACTTTACTACTTCATCAATTCTATTTAAAAATTCCGGTCTAAAAATTGAAGACAATGTATTACTAATAGAATCATCTAGAATTTGTTGATCTTTTTCTAACTTTCCCTCACTCTTAGAAATCTTTTGTGAATACTCAAGTATAAATTTCCCGGCTAGGTTACTTGTCATAATGATTACTGTATTTTTGAAGTCTACGGTCCTTCCTTGAGAATCAGTTAATCTTCCTTCATCTAAGACTTGTAAAAGGATATTAAAAACTTCTGTATGAGCTTTTTCTATCTCATCAAGAAGTATTACTGAATAGGGTTTGCGTCTGACAGCTTCAGTTAATTGTCCTCCCTCTTCATAACCAACATAACCTGGTGGAGCTCCCAAAAGTCTTGCTACTGCATTTTTCTCCATATATTCACTCATGTCTAATCTTAAAAGTGCCTCTTCTTCATCAAATAAAGATGATGCAAGAGACTTTGCTAATTCTGTTTTACCAACACCTGTAGGACCCATAAATAAAAAAGATCCAATAGGTCTTTTAGGACTTTTCATGCCAACGCGAGCCCTTCTGATTGCAGCAGAAACAGCTTCTATAGCTTTTTCTTGTCCAATAACTTTTTCACTTAATTCTTTCTCAAGATTGACTAATTTCTTACGTTCATTTGAAACGACTTTAGAAATTGGAATACCTGTGATTTTTGAGATAACATCAGCGATATCATCAGGTTCAACTTGATATTTAAAAGGGGAATTTCTATTTTTCTTTATTTTATTAAAATTTTCTTCAACGTTTTGTATTTCATTCTCAATTTCACTTAAATCTTCTTCAAGTTTTTCTAAAAAATTCAGATTATTTTCAATCTTGTGATTTGATTTGTCTTTAATTTGTTTAGTTAGCTTATCTTTTTCTGTCATCAAGATAGCTAATTGTTCCATTTTTTCCCGCAAATTATTCCAATTCTCAAAAAGAACATTCAATTTTGACTGTGCTTGTTGCTTCATATTTAATAGTTTTTCTTGCACTTCGATATTTTCACCTTGCAAATTATTCAGTTTTTCATCGATAGTATAAATTTTGTTTTCTTGTTGGAGAATTATTTGAGGCTTTTTATTAGACTCGATTTTTAACTGTGCAGCTGCTTCATCAATTAAATCTATTGCTTTATCAGGAAGACATTTATCGTTGATGTATCTGTCGGCCAGTTTTGCAGAATAATTAACTGCGTCTTCAGAAATTCTGATGCCATGATGTAATTCATATTTCTTTTTGATACCTTGCAGTATTTTTGCGCTCAATTCTACTGAAGGTTCATTAACAGCTATCTTTTGAAAGCAATTATTCAATGCCTGATCTTTTTCAATAGTTTCACGAAATTTCTCAGGTGTGGTTGTACCAATACATCTAAGTTCTCCTTCAGCTAGTAAAGGTTTTAAGATATTACTAATATCTGTAGTAGATCTGTCAGAACTTAATATTGAGTGAATTTCATCAATAAATAAAATCATTCCTTGGCTTGGATCTTTTAATTCCTGCAGGATTAAGCTTAATCGTTCTTCTAGTTGGCCTCTGAATTTTGTCCCAGAAACTAATGCCCCCAAGTCAAGTGAAATAATTTTAAAGTCTTTTAAAGAATCAGGAACTTTTTTGTCTACAATTAATTGTGCAAGTAATTTCGCAATTGAGGTTTTACCAACTCCTGGATTGCCGATAAGTATGGGGTTATTTTTGTTTCTTCGGCAGAGCACCCTCATTAAATTATTGATCTCATTTTCTCTTCCTATAACAGGATCCAATAAGCCTTTTTTAGCTGATTCTGTTAAATCTTTTCCATAAATTAAAAGAACATTTTCATCTTGTTCAACTTGTTTTTTGGTTTTGATTTGAAGTTCACTTTTAGGTAATGGAACAATAGCTTTTTCTGATTTGTCCTCTTTAACTAAAGTATCTTTGCTTGATTCAAAATTAGATTGATTATTTAATTCAATTACGTTCTTATAATCAACAGAATCTTTTGATTGATTAATATTTGGGAAAAACTTTAATTCTTCCTCTAATTTTTCCATTGAAAGATTGCCTTCTTCAAAAACATAATTACCAATTCTTAAATCTCTTCCAAGAGCAATTAGTAAATGAGGGATTTCTATTAATCTCGATCCCCATTGAATTTTAATTTGATTTGCATTATCTAATAAAATTTCTAAATCTTCTCCGATAGTAAAAATATCTGACTCATTTGTTGGTGTCTCTTCTAAAAAATCTTCTGTTATATCTAAAACTGTATCTTGGTCGATTGATAATTTCTCAATGAAAGCAAAGAATTCTCTTGATGAGAACAATGTATGAATTATGTGTTCAATATTAAATTCGCTATGATCCCATTTTTTTGCGGTTTCTTCACCTAATAGAAGAAGATTCCAACTTATATCGCTAAAAAGTTCAGGACTGGATGTAAGGGTTTCTCTCATAAACTATAAAAACTATAGTTGATTATTAATTAATATTCTAAATAGAATCTGCATTAATAATCATCCAATAATTTTCAAATTGTAAGATGAAATTTAAAAGCATGTTTATCAAAGGGGTTGTGTAGAGTTTGGAATTAATAAAACTCTTAATTCATATCTAAGTTGTTCTGAAATCAAAAAAAATTATATTTGATTAACATATATATTTCAGATATTAGCCAAATAGTTCAGCTATTAATAGGATTTAAATAGTAATAATTAAATTGTGAAAGAAACTATTGATTTTCTTATTGATACTATTGAAGCAAGGCAAGTCCTTGATTCAAGAGGCAATCCGACTGTAGAGGCAGAAGTATTTTTGGAATGTGGGGCAAGTGGTAGAGCAATTGTGCCTAGCGGAGCCAGCACTGGTGCTCATGAGGCGCATGAATTAAGAGATGGCGGTTCAAAATATATGGGGAAAGGTGTTTTAAACGCTGTTAATAAAATTCATGAAACAATATCGCCTGCTTTATGTGGTTTGTCAGCTTTAGATCAAACTACAGTAGATAAATTAATGATTGAAATTGATGGGACTTTTAATAAGTCTAACCTTGGAGCAAATTCTATCCTTGCAGTAAGTCTTGCAACTGCTAGAGCATCAGCAAATGCTTTAGACGTGCCCCTTTATAGGTATCTTGGAGATCCATTATCCAATCTTCTTCCAGTCCCATTGATGAATGTAATAAATGGTGGTGCTCATGCTCCAAATAGTCTTGATTTTCAGGAATTTATGCTTGTCCCACATGGAGTTCAAAATTTTAGTGAATCATTAAGAATGGGTACTGAAATTTTTCACTCATTAAAATCATTACTTGATAAAAAAGGTCTATCTACTGCTGTAGGCGATGAGGGAGGATTTGCACCTAATTTGTCATCCAGCGAAGAAGCAGGGGACTTATTATTAGAAGCAATTCAAAAAGCCGGATTTATTCCTGGTGAGCAAGTATCTTTAGCTTTAGATGCTGCTAGTACTGAATTTTATAGTGATGGTATTTATAAATATGAAGGAAAAAGTTTAAATAGTTCTGAAATGATTTCATATCTTTCAAGATTAGTTTCTAATTATCCAATAGTTTCAATAGAGGACGGTTTAGCAGAGGATGATTGGGAGGGTTGGTCAGAATTAAATAAAGAATTAGGAAATAAAGTTCAGCTCGTAGGTGATGATTTATTCGTTACTAATACAGAAAGGTTAAGGAAAGGGATTATGGAAAAATCTGCTAATTCAATCCTAATAAAGGTAAATCAAATTGGAACATTAACTGAAACTTTGGAAGCTATTGAGTTAGCCAAAACTTCTGGTTTTACAAGTGTGATAAGTCATAGAAGTGGTGAGACTGAAGATACAACAATTGCTGATTTATCTGTCGCCACAAGATCTGGTCAGATCAAGACCGGCTCTTTGAGTAGAAGTGAAAGGATTGCTAAATATAATAGGCTTTTAAAAATTGAGGAGGAGTTGGGAAATCAAGCAAGATTCGCTGGAGCTTTAGGTTTAGGACCCAAAAATATATAGTTTTTCTAGCGCTTAAGTTTTTCTAAACGTGAGCCTTTACTCATAATTAATTGGCATTTTATCCAATCAATACTTATTGGTACTGCAAAAAATAATGGTAACAATGCAAAATTATTTTGTTTATTAGTTACAAGTAAAGCGGATGCAATTGATAAGCTTCCTATAAGAATTGAATGGCCTAAAGTTTTTTGAGCGGTAAACATTTTTTTGAATTGTCTATCAGACTCCCCCATTCTTATTTGCAATTGTAAATCTCCCTGCTCTAATCTTTCTAAACTTTCATCTATTCTTTTGGGAATTCCTACAGCTTTGGATCCTAGTTCACCTACTTGCCTTCCAAATTGGTTAATTAAATCGTTAGGAGTTTGATTATTAGAAGTCATAAGTTCTATTAAATAAGGCTTGGTAACTGATACAAGGTTAAACCCTGGGTCAAGCATTCTACCAACTCCTTCAAAAGTTGATAAAGCTCTCATTACAAAGATTAGATCCACAGGCAGTTGAAATGGTGTTTCATAAACAAGTTCGTATAAATCTCCAGATAATTTTTCAATAATATTTGAACTAAATGGAGGAGTTAAGGCTTCTTTAAGCATTAATCTAACTAATCTTCTTACTGGCCCGATATCAATATCTTTTGAAATTAGACCAGCTTGTTGTAATTGACTTACAAGTGATGAGGCATCTCTTAAAGCTGCAGCCTTAACCATCCCCCCTAATCTTGTTTGAAGGTTATTGGAGATATTCCCCATCATGCCAAAATCATAAAAAATCAATTTACCTGTATTTGAAACTGCTAGATTCCCTGGATGAGGGTCTGCATGAAAAAAACCGTAATTTACTAATTGTTTTAAGTAGCTGATGGCACCTATTTCTGCAATTTTTGGCAAATCAATTTTTTGGGATTCTAATTTTTCTAAATCGCTTATTTTTGTTCCCTCTAGATAACTTAAACAAAGCACTTTTTCGCTACTCATATCCCAAATTACTTCAGGAATTTCAACATTTTCATCATCAAGAAATTGCTGTCTAAATCTTGCTGCATATTGCGCTTCACACTTAAAATCAAGCTCCTTCATAAGAACTTTCCTACACTCTTTAGCAATCTCAATCCAGTTTCTACCTCGACTCCAATTCTTATTTTTCTGCAATAATCCTGCTATTTGCTGCATTATACCTAAATCGATAACAAACAATTCTTTTAAATTGGGTCTTTGAACTTTAAATACTACATTCTTACCATCTTTTAAAGTCGCCCTATGAACCTGAGCTAGTGATGCTGATCCAACAGGATCAGTTATTATAAAATCTATTTCATTAAATTTTGATCCTATTTCTTCTCTGATAGTTTCTTCAACTTGTTCAAATGAAAAATTAGGAACTTGATCCTGTAATTTAGCTAATTCCTGTATCCAGGTATTAGGAATTAAATCAGGTCTCGCTGATAGTAATTGTCCAATTTTAATAAATGCTGAACCAAGCTTAATTAATTGATTAGTAAAACACTTAGCTCGTTTAATTTGGACCCTACTTTTTTTATTGCTCTTAGTTTGGAAAATTGTAAATCTAATATTATCTAGCCACAAATTTATTAATAGCGAAATAAGGGTTATCCAAATAAGAAAGCCTCTCTTCAATTTTTTTAAACGATAATGAAGAATGTGATAACTCATTAAATTTGATTATTTATTGTTTTATTAAATAGATCAATTTGCTTATTGATACCTTCTATTTCATTTAAAGCTTTTTTTATTTTCGAATTTTGATAAGTATTTGTGGTTTTATTTTCTTGAACATTCTCTGCTTTCTCCATTCTTGAGGCTTCTTCGATGATGGAATCCTTTAAACTATCAAATTCTTTTTTGAGGATTTCCGGAGCATCCTGAGCAATATTTGTTGCTTCTTCAATTTTCCCAACCAATATCTCGTTGAATTTTTCGGTTACTTTTTTAATTGCAGCTTTTAGAAGGTAATCAGAGTTGGTCATGAAAAATATAATGTTTCTATTGCAATTAATTTACTCGACATTAACTAATAATAGATCAATAAAGAACATTTCACGTAATTGATCATTTTGATAATTAATTTTTTTTATATATCCTATGTAAGATTGTTTCTATATTATGCTTTTTTCTATTTTTTCTTTTAACTTATATCTATATAAAGGTTAGGTTTTAACATTAAAGATATCTTCTAACCAAAAACTCATCTAATTAACTAATAAAAGGAGTTTTATTAAATTGGAAATCATCGAGTCAGATGTAGTTATTATCGGAGGAGGTCCGGCAGGATGTACTTGCGCACTTTATACATCTCGTTCAAACTTAAAGACGGTAATTTTAGATAAAAATCCATCTGTTGGCGCCTTAGCAATAACTCATCAGATAGCTAATTATCCAGGCGTGCCAGTTGATATAAGTGGAGAGAAATTACTTACTTTAATGAGAGAACAGGCTGTGCAATACGGTACAGACTACAGAAGAGCACAAGTGTTTGGAATAGACGCTAGTGGAGAATGGAAAACGGTTTTTACGCCTGAGGGCACCTTCAAGGCCAAAGCACTTGTTCTTGCAAGTGGAGCTATGGGTAGGCCTGCATCATTTAAGGGTGAAGCTGATTTTCTTGGCAAAGGAGTAAGTTATTGTGCTACATGTGATGGAGCTTTTTATAAAAATAGAGAAGTTGCCGTTGTTGGAGTGAACAAGGAGGCAATTGAAGAGGCAACTGTTCTTACTAAATTTGCTTCTACTGTACATTGGATTACATCAAGTGATCCTAAATCAGATAATGAAGAAGCTATGGAATTGATTGATAATTCAAATATAAAGCATTGGAGTAGAACGAGATTATTGGAAATATTGGGTGATGATATGGGGGTAAATGGGGTTATTGTAAAAAATAAGCAAGAAGAAAATCCTATTAATTTAAATTTAGATGGAGTCTTTGTCTACATGAGTGGTTCAAAGCCAATTACTGATTTTTTAGGGGATCAAATTGCTTTAAAAGATGACGGAGGAGTTATTGTGGATGACTTTATGTCTACAAACTCTGATGGAGTATGGGCTATTGGAGATATAAGAAATACACCATTTAAGCAAGCCGTTGTTGCAGCTTCAGATGGATGTATTGCCGCAATGTCAATTGATAGATATTTGAATAGTAGAAAAAATATAAGAGTTGATTGGATTCATTCTTAAAAAATAAATATTACTTCTTTAATTTAGAGGGGTGTTGCTTCAGAAATATAAGCGACTCCGCCGTAATAGCTTAAATCTTCCCTAATGTTATCTCTCATTTTATCTATTAATTCTTGCTCACAAAAAACAATTACATGAGCATTTGCACCTAAGCCTGTAAATTCCATATCTTCAGTGACCACTCTTTCAGGCCCCCTACCTGTGGCGTGTTTCATAACTGTATATCCAGGAACATTAGCTTTTTCTAATGTTTTAATGATTGCATCTAGTTCTCTTTCACTAAATATTAAGTCTAATCTTTTCATCTTTATAAAGGAGAAAGTGGGATAATGGTATTTACTAAACTCATATATATGGGAATGCCAAGAACTATATTAAATGGGAAAGTTAAACCTAATGTTGTTGAAATATAATAACTAGATTTAGCTTCTGGAACTGTCATCCTCATAGCTGCAGGAACTGCTAAATATGAGGCGCTTGCACATAAAACCACAAATAAAAGTGCGTTGCCAGGTTCTAAAGATAAAAATCTTGCAACCAAAACTCCTATGAATGCATTAAATAGAGGCATGAAAATTGCAAAGCCAATCAAGAAAGAACCTGCATTTTTCAGTCTCGGTAATCTTTGAGCAGCTACTATTCCCATATCTAACAAGAAGAAGCATTCTGCACCATAGAATAATTGTCCAGTAAATGGCTCCATTTTTGTAATCCCTGAGGGATTACTGGAAGCAGTCAGAAATCCCACAATTAAGCTTGAAAGCAATAAATACACTGATCCATTCAAAAATGATTCATGTAATATTGCGCTTAAATGCATTTTTCTTGATTTTGGTCTATTTTTGGGAGCTGCAAATTTTACAAGTAATAATCCAACAATTATTGCCGGAGATTCCATTAAAGCTAAGGCGCCAACCATAAACCCATCAAAAGCTATTTTTTGACTTTCTAAGAAACTTTCTGCGGAAATAAATGTAACAGCACTAATTGAACCGTATGCTGCTGCTATTGCTGCTGAATTAAAGACATCAAACTTAAATCTTAAAATTAAAAATCCAATCAGCGGAATTATTAGCGACATTAGTATTGCAGCACTTAGAGTCGGCAATACTTGATCAGTAAACCCACTTTTCTGAATCTCTATACCTCCTTTAAAACCAATAGCTAAGAGCAGATATAAGGAAAAGAGTTTAGGTAATGGAGCTGGAATTTCCAAATCAGATTTAAACAGTACTGATATTGCTCCAATCAAAAAGAAAAGAACTGGGGGGGCTAATACATTTTGCAGAATTGTATTTATTTCCATAAATTACTAGCCAAGTTCATTTAGAGCGGTTTCTAATGCTTCTTTCCTTGTTTCAATGATGCCTTCAACTCCAAACTTAGCTAATCTATCCTTTACTTTTTGATTGGCCCCAGCAACAAATGCTTTTCTGGAATTATTTTTTGCTTCTTGCATCATATCCTCTATTGCGAGAGTCGCTGTCACTCCAAGTCTTGGTACATCAGTAATATCTAATATCAAAATCTTGTAGTTTCTTACAAGCATCATTCTCTCAGATATACCTTTAGCTGCTCCAAAACTAAGTGGCCCTTTTAGTCTAAATAGCATTACTTCTCCTGAACATCTATCTAGTAGTGCTTTCTCATCAGCAGGTAATGCATTTTTAGCTTGATCATCTTTTGATAAAGGATTATCCTCATCCATGCCTTCTAGTTGAGTTTCGGTGATTGAATCAATAGTGAGCATATTTGCTATGAATACACCGACTAAAACTGCCCAAATTAAATCCCAAAAAACAGTCATTAGAAGTACGCCGTACATTACTACTGAAGTTTTTAAAGATAATTTGTGAGCCCTCCTTAAGAATCCCCAATCAATAATATCTAGACCTACTTTGATAAGAATTCCTGCTAGCAAAGCAGTGGGTATTTGCTCAGCTAAAGGCCCTGCACCAACTAAAACTATCAACAACACAACTGAGTGAACCATACCAGAAATGGGAGTTGAGCCTCCAGATTTAACATTTATAACTGTTCTCATTGTTGCTCCTGCTCCAGGTAAACCTGAAAACAGACCTGCAACAGCATTTCCTATTCCTTGACCAATCAGTTCTCTATCAGAATTATGTTTTGTTTGAGAGATATTGTCTGCTACTAGAGATGTCAGTAAAGAGTCAATTGCGCCAAGTACTGCGAGGACTAATCCTGCCTTGAAAATAATTGGAAAATATTGATTAAAACTTGGAAAATTTAAAGATGGAACTCCTCTTGGAATTTCTCCAATTCTATCAATAGCCCCATCTCCAAAAATCAATATTGATATTGGAGTTACTATTAATAGGGCCAAGAGAGGAGAAGGAACCCATTGACTTATTTTTCTAGGAGTTAGAAATACTATACCTAGTGTCATTATCGCTACTCCAATAGCAGCCCCGTTGGGCTGGAAATTTGAAAAAACAGTAGATAAAGATTCGACTACTCCACCACGAGTGCTAATTCCTAGTAACGGCCCAATCTGAAGTGCAATGATTATTACTCCAATACCAGACATAAATCCTGAAACAACAGAATATGGAACTAAAGTAATGTATTTACCTAGTTTTAGAATCCCAAATAATATTTGCAATAACCCACCAATTACTACCGCTGCCATCACTAAAGGTAAAATTTGTCCTGCAGATAGATCTCTTGGGACTCCTACTGCTGCTAAGCCTGCTACTACACCAGCAACAGTTACACTCATGGGACCGGTAGGCCCACTAACTTGAGCAGGTGTTCCTCCGAATAATGCTGCTAAAAACCCAACTACTACCGCCCCATATAGTCCATAAATTGCTCCCCCAGGTCCTAACGCAGCATTACCAAAGGCGAGAGCGAGAGGTAAAGCCACCACTGCGGCTGTGATCCCTCCAAGAATATCGCCTCTTACATTCTTTAGATGAAATCCATTAATTATTTGCAAAGGTACTCTCCTTAAAATAAATACTTAACTAAAAGATATTATCTCTTTATGATGTAAATTTGTAAGAAATTAAGTTTCTGCAAAATATTTTTTAACTTTTTACTCTCTTCAATTTAGGATAATTAAGTTAATTTTCCTCAACAAAAGGAGTCTCTGATTGATTTATGTGCGAGGCAAGCGACTAATGTATTAGATAAATATTTTTCAACTTAAAAAATATTCAAATGAATTCGATTATTCGCCCAAGAAGATTAAGAAGGACTGAGGCAATTAGAGAAATGGTAAGAGAAAACCATCTAAAGGCTTCGGACTTTATATATCCATTATTTATTCATGAAAAAGATTTTAAAGAGGAAATTTCGGCAATGCCGGGAACTTTTAGATGGGATATGAATGGCTTAATAAAGGAGGTTACTAGGGCATGGGAATTAGGAATAAGGTGTGTGGTCCTTTTCCCAAAAATAAACGATAGCTTAAAGACTGAAGATGGATCAGAGTGTTTTAATGAAGACGGTTTAATACCTAAAGCTATTCGAATATTAAAAAAAGAGATTCCAGAAATGGCAATAATGACAGATGTTGCCTTGGACCCATACTCGTGTGATGGACATGATGGATTAGTTGATGAAACTGGAAAAATATTGAATGATGAAACAATCGAAGTTTTAACAAAACAAGCCTTAACACAAGCTAGAGCTGGAGCAGATTTTATTGGCCCTAGTGACATGATGGATGGGAGAGTTGGAGCAATAAGAACTGCTCTTGATAGTCAAGGATTTAGTGATATAGGTATTATTAGTTATACAGCAAAATATTCATCTGCTTATTATGGTCCATTTAGAACTGCTTTAGATTCGGCTCCTAGAGAAAATAGTAAAAAAATAATTCCAGATAATAAGTCTACATATCAAATGGATCCCGCCAATTCAAAAGAGGCTTTAATTGAATCTGCATTAGATCAGTATGAAGGAGCTGATATTTTAATGGTAAAACCAGGAATTGCATATTTGGATATTGTTTATAGACTAAGCACTTTTTCAAATAAACCCATAGCTGCATATAACGTTAGTGGGGAGTATTCCATGGTCAAGTCTGCTGCTATGAAGAACTGGATTAATGAAAAAGATATTGTTTTAGAAACGTTGCTTAGTTTTAAAAGAGCAGGAGCAAAATTAATACTCACTTATCATGCTTGTGATGCATCTCAATGGTTGCAGGATACTTAAAAACTCATTAATTAACAAAAATTTGGTTTATTCTTAGATTAATAATAAATTCACTGCTTTGTTTTGAAGTTTTCACAAGGAGTAAATAGGATTGGTCACATCGCACTTAGAGTAGAGAATCTCGAAAGGGCCAAATCTTTTTATATTAAATTGGGTATGAATTTGGTTTGGGATGATAAAGATTGGTCTTATTTGGAAGCCGGTAAAGGGAAAGATGGAATTGCATTGCTAGCCCCTAGCTATAAAGCTGCAGGACCGCACTTTGCTTTTCATTTTGAAAATAAAAAAGAAGTGGTAAATATTCAAAATGATTTAAAAAATTCTGGTGTAAAAGTTGGCCCTTTACATGAACATAGAGACGGAACAGCATCTTTTTATATGAAAGATACTGAAGGGAACTGGCTCGAGATGCTTTATGTTCCTCCTGAAGGGATTCAATCGAATGTTTGATTCTTTTTTTTTGTATGCAAGAGAAAAGTTTTTCTAAAAAATCATATTCAGAGAACACCTTAGAAGATGAATCTATAAGCCTTTTAGAGTGGGATTCAATAAAAACGCATTTATCCTCATTTGCCTCTACAGAAATGGGTAAACGAGCAATTTTAAGTTTTAAAATTCCTTCAGAATACGAAGTTGCTAAAAGACTTTTGAATGAAACAGTTGAAATAACTGAGCTAGAAAATAATTTAGAAAAATCAATTAGTTTTTCTGGTGTTTGTGACATTAGTAGAAATATTGAGATTTGCTCAAAAGGAGGTGTAATTTTATCTTCTGAATTGTTAGAAATTGCAATAACAATTTCTGCGGCAAGAAATTTAAAAAAAATCTTATTAGATTTTGAAAAAAGGCCTTTTATTTCATCATTTACAAAAAATTTAATTGACCATCATAATATCGAAACGATTTTAAAAAATGGTATCGAATCTAATGGAAGGATTTCAGATGATGCTAGTAGTAAATTATCTATTCTCAGAAAAGAATTATTATCTAAGAAACTGGAAAGAAAAATATTAGTTGATAAATTTATTCAAAAGAATCTAGCTTATTTGCAAGATACTATTATTGGAGATAGATATGGTAGACCTGTTTTAGCAGTAAAGGTTAATTATATTGATAAATTCAAGGGCATAATTCATGACTCTTCATCTTCAGGAAATACGGTATATTTTGAACCTGATAGCGTAGTCACTAAAGGTAATAAGATCGCGTCTTTAGAGGCAAGGATCGCAGCAGAAGAATTTAAATTACTTCAGAAATGGTCTCAAGTTATTAGTGATAATTCAGAAAATCTCATTGCAATGGCATCTATTTTATTAAGATTAGAAAATGCTTTAACCCGTTCAAGATATTCGAAATGGATTGGAGGCAAAACTCCTATTTTTGAGGAAAATCCCATTATTTCCTTAATTGGTTTTTCTCATCCGTTATTGATTTGGGAAAATAAGAAAAAAGGTTCCCCTCCCCCAGTGGCTGTTGATTTTCAAATAAATAGAAATATTAAGGTTGTGGCTATTACAGGTCCAAATACTGGGGGGAAAACGGCAGCTTTAAAAGGTTTGGGTTTGTCGTTATTAATGGCTAGAGCAGGATTATTGATACCTTCAACTAATAATCCAATTATCCCGTTTTGTCCAAATATATATGTTGATATAGGAGATAATCAATCATTAGAAGAAAATTTATCTACCTTCAGTGGGCATATATCCCGCATAAAAGAGATTTTAGAATCACTTGATAATAGGAGAGGATTATCAGTTGTTTTGTTAGATGAAATTGGATCTGGTACAGATCCTCTTGAAGGTAGCGCTCTTGCGATGGCTTTGTTAAAAGAATTTGCAAATAAATCTGATATCACTTTAGCAACTACACATTATGGAGATATTAAGGCATTAAAATATAATGACTCCAGATTCGAAAACGTTTCAGTTGCTTTTGATGAAGATTCTTTGAAGCCAAAATATATACTTAACTGGGGCATTCCTGGGAGAAGTAATGCTTTGTCAATCTCGAAGAGAATTGGTCTCAATGAAAGCATACTAAATGAAGCTGCAAATTATCTAAAGCCAAAAGAAGTTGATAATATTAACAGTATTATTAAAGGACTTGAGGAAGAGAGGATCAAGCAACAAAATTCTGCAGAAGCCGCTGCAGAACTTATTGCTAGGACTGAAATATTACATGATGAACTGAAGAGAAATTATGAATATCAAAAAATAAATGCTGAAAAAATTCAGGAAATTGAAAGGTATAAATTATCAAAAAAAATTATATCTGCTAAAAAAGAGGTAATAGATTTGATTAGAAAATTAAGAGATCAAAATGTTAACGGAGAGGACACGAGAATTATTGGAAAAAGATTAAAAGAAATTGAGACAGAACATTTAACCCAAAAAAAAGTTGATAAGTCAATATCATGGAATCCCAAGGTAGGAGATTTTGTGAAAATTAAAAGTCTAAATAGTACTGGACAAATTGTAGATTTAGATAAAAAAGGTGGTTTTTACGAAGTTAAATGTGGTTCATTCAGGAGCATATTATCTGTAAATGACTTTGAAGGTATTAATGGGGAAAAGCCTAATTTCAAAAGATCAAAAATTGAGATCAAGTCTTCAAGAGAAGATTTTTCTTTTTCTAAAGTTAGAACGAGTAAAAATACAATTGACGTAAGAGGACTAAGAGTTCACGAAGCCGAAATAATTATTGAGGAGAAAATTAGAAAATTTCATGGACCGCTATGGATTGTTCATGGAATTGGAACAGGCAAATTAAAACAAGGTTTAAGAAAATGGTTATCAGGTTTAAATTATGTTGATAAGATTGAAGATGCTGCACTCAACGAGGGTGGACCTGGTTGCAGTATTGCGTGGATAAAATAAAATTTAAAATATTTAAAAACCATTGTTTAACTACATTAAGTGCAATTTATTGATCAAGCAAACATTATTCTTAAAGCTGGAAAAGGTGGGAATGGAATAGTTTCATTTAGAAGAGAAAAATTCGTTCCTGCTGGAGGACCATCGGGGGGGAATGGTGGCAGAGGGGGGTCAATAATATTGGTGGCTGATAATAATCTTCAAACATTATTAGATTTTAAATTCAAAAGAGAAATAATTGCTGAAGATGGATGCAAAGGAGGTCCTAATAAAAGATCTGGTGCTTCAGGTGAGGATACAATCCTTAAAGTTCCTTGCGGTACAGAAATAAGGGATTTTAAAACCGGCATTATTTTAGGAGACTTAACTAAAAATAAAGAGAGTTTAACTATTGCCATTGGGGGAAGAGGTGGACATGGTAATGCTTACTATTTAAGTAATCAAAATAGAGCCCCAGAATCATTTACTGAAGGACAAGATGGTGAGATATGGGAGGTTCAATTAGAACTTAAACTCCTTGCAGAGGTCGGGATTATAGGCCTACCAAATGCAGGGAAAAGTACTTTAATATCCGTCCTGTCATCTGCTCGTCCAAAAATAGCAAACTATCCTTTCACAACTTTAATACCTAACTTAGGTGTAGTTAGAAAAGTAGATGGAAATGGTTGTCTTTTTGCCGATATACCTGGATTAATATCAGGGGCAGCAGATGGAGTAGGTTTAGGTCATGATTTTTTGAGGCACATTCAAAGAACGAAGATACTTGTGCACTTAATTGATTCAATTGCAGAAAATCCTATTCATGATTTTGAGATAATTGAGCAGGAATTAAGAAAATATGGAAAAGGTCTTATAGACAAAGAGAGGATAATAGTATTAAATAAAATGGAACTTGTAGATGATGATTATTTGCAAATAATCACAAAAAAGTTAGAAGAATTATCTAAAAAAAAAGTTTTAGCAATTTCTTCATCTTTAAAAAAAGGTTTATCTTCACTGCTTTTTGAGGTATGGAAAAGGATCTAAATTAAATTAAATTTTTTTTGTAAATAAATATACTTGATTTAATAATGAAAATTAGCCATAAATAAGATACTTCTTTAACCTAAACATGAATTTCTACAGTTGCTTTGATCAACAAGGAAAAATAATAGCCAGATGCCAAACCATTCAAGATATTGAGGTTCTTAAAAAAATGGGAAGACCAATTGTAGAAGTTAAGGAAATGAAAAATGAGGAGTCGGTGGTATGTTCCTTGACAGGTAGCCCATCCGATTTTAATCGGGATTACTAAAAGAATTTAAGAAATAAAAAAAGGGCTTTTTTAGAGCCCTTTTTTTATGGATTATTCATTAATTAAGAAAACTTAATCATCATAAACAAGACACTTTGGTTCATCTGGGTTGGCATCACAAAATAATTCTAAAGCATTTGGATCATGTTTATCCTCTGGATGATGATCTTTATACTCTTCGAGTTCTTTTAGTTCTTCAGTTAGATGTCTGACCTTTGGAAGATTGCCCTCTGCTTTAGCAGATTCGATTTCCGATTGATCTTTTTCGATGTGTTCGTCAATGGATTTCATTTGAAGCTTTTTCGTACTTTAGTAGACATACATAACATAGTTAATTTCTAATGAAATTGCATTATCTATGAACAAAATAAGTGTTCATTACAACATCATTTTTTTTTAATTGTTTTTTATATTTTAAGACTCTGATCTAATTATTTCCCTTAGTGATGGTAATACTGGGATTATTTGATTTGGGTTTAAAGGGAACAAAGCTTTGTAGTAATCTTTTTTCCATTCATTGTCAAAACAAGTCTTATCTACATTTGATATTTTAAAAAATTTTAATCTCCATTCAATGATTTCTTCAAAATAAGATAGTTCTTGTTCAGTACATTTAAAAAGTTTGCTATATATCAATTCCCATCTTATGAGTGTTGGGAAAAGGTAAATATCTGCGTAAGTTAACTCTTCTCCAAATATCCAATCTCCTTTATTCCGGCTCATTGTATCTTCGATCTCGTTTAAGGCTGCGAAAAGATTTTTACTAGCTTTTTCATATGCTGACTGGTTCCTGGCGAATCCGCACTTATATACTCCATCATTTATGTTGTTATGAATTAAATCTAAAATTTTTTGATTACAGTCTTTGATTGTCAATATATTGTCTTTTGACTTACTTTCTATTGAGTTAAGTAACCTTATTATTTGAGAACTTTCATTAGATATTATATTTACTTTATCTTTTACAAAACTAATTAAAAGAGGTAATGTCGCTCTGAAAATTATTTTTTTATTAGCTTTTTTGTAAAGGTCAGAAAGCCTTGTACAACCTTTAAAATTTTTATTGAAAATCCATTCGCCATGCTCAACATCTGCTTTTAAAAAAACAACTTTAACTTCTTTAGATAGTTGTTTTATTTTATGGACGAGTAATGTTCTTTGACACCAAGGACAAGAATTACCTACCAACAAACAAATTTCTCCATTTTCATTATTAATATCGTATTCACTATTAATTGTTATTCCTAAAGGCCTTTTATAATTACCTTGTATATCTGATGGTGCGAAACCATTCATCAATTGCATCCAAAACCAAAACCAAAATTTCTTGGAGGCCTTGATTAGGTATTTATTTTGCATAAGATTTTATTTTTAAAGAAAAAATGACTGTTCAAAGAATACTTATCGTTGCAGGCACTCATGGGAATGAAATTAATCCTATTTGGGCTGTTAAGCAATTTAATAGAAATGAGAATAGTTTAAAACATGGGATTGAGTATGAGTACATCATAGGTAATCCTATTGCCTATGAAAAAGGCTGTAGATATATAGATGCAGATTTAAATAGATCTTTTAAAAAAAGTAAGAATTATGATCAAAACGAGAATAGTTTTTATGAAATTAGTAGAGCTAATTTTTTAGTAGATCAATTTGGAATTAATGGTTCTAAACCCTGTCAAATTGCTATCGATTTGCATACTACTACTGCAAATATGGGAACAAGTATTGTTATGTATGGGAGGAGATTTAAAGATTTTTGTTTAGCTGCATTACTCCAGAATAAATTTGGATTGCCTATTTATTTACACGAAAAAGATAAATCCCAAACAGGGTTTCTTGTAGAAGCTTGGCCATGTGGCTTAGTTATTGAAATAGGAGCTGTCGCACAAAATTTTTATGATCCAAAAATCATAAATAGATTTTTAATAATAATTAGCTCTTTAAGGGACGAGATAGATAAATTGAAAAAAAACCTTATAGAACTACCAAAGGATTTGGTCGTTCACGTTCATCAAGGGAGTGTAGATTATCCAAGAGATGAAAAAGGAGATATTGATGGCTTAATTCATCCAAAGAGAATAAACAGAGATTGGAAAATGATTAAAAAAGGAGATCCATTATTTCTTAATAGCCAAGGGATTATTTATAAATATGATGGAGACCAGTTTATTTGGCCTGTTTTTATTGGCGAAGTTGCTTACAAAGAAAAACAAATTGCGATGAGCTATACAAATAAAGAAGTGATTTGTTCCAAAAATGAATGGGTTCAAGAGTTTCACAGACTTTAAATTTAAAAACCAAAACAATAAACTGCTGATAGCTAATAAGGATTTTTTATTTAATAGATAAGTTTATTTAATATTTAATGCTCATGCTTTTTTTTGCTAACTTTTAAACCTAAATCCTTTCGCTCCAGTAAACAACAGCTCCAAAACCCTCTAATTGCAATCTTCTGTACTTAGCCTCTTTTAAGGAAACTACCTCTTTTGATCTTTTTCCGTTAAGAAGCCATTCGATTATTACCAAATTAAATCCTTAATAATAAAGAAAATATTAAGACATAAAGGTTCTTTCCTTTCTAATTCGCAAAAATAAGTTTACGTAAAGAAAAATAATTTACACATTTTTAGCGATTTTGGTCTAGAATTTCGAAGCGGAATTAATTTCCGTTTTATTTACACGTCTCACTTTAGAGACATACTTTACGAACTCATGACAACTATTCAGCAGCAGCGTTCTTCGCTGTTAAAGGGTTGGCCACAGTTTTGTGAGTGGGTAACATCAACTAACAACAGAATTTATGTTGGTTGGTTCGGCGTCTTAATGATCCCATGCCTACTTGCAGCAGCGGCTTGCTTCATCGTTGCATTCATCGCAGCACCACCAGTAGACATCGACGGAATTAGAGAGCCAGTTGCTGGTTCATTCCTATATGGAAACAACATCATCTCAGGTGCAGTTGTTCCTTCATCCAACGCTATTGGTCTACACTTCTACCCAATTTGGGAAGCAGCTACTGTAGATGAGTGGTTATACAACGGTGGTCCTTACCAGCTTGTAATTTTCCACTTCCTAATCGGTATCTCAGCATACATGGGAAGACAGTGGGAGCTTTCATACCGTTTAGGTATGCGTCCTTGGATCTGTGTTGCATACTCTGCACCAGTTTCAGCAGCTTTCGCAGTATTTCTTGTATATCCATTCGGTCAAGGTTCATTCTCTGACGGAATGCCTTTAGGTATCTCTGGAACATTCAACTTCATGTTTGTTTTCCAGGCAGAGCACAACATTCTTATGCACCCATTCCACATGGCTGGTGTTGCTGGTATGTTCGGAGGATCTCTATTCTCAGCTATGCACGGTTCACTTGTTACTTCATCTCTAATCAGAGAAACAACTGAGACAGAGTCTCAGAACTATGGTTACAAGTTCGGACAAGAAGAAGAAACATATAACATCGTTGCAGCTCATGGCTACTTCGGTCGTTTGATCTTCCAATATGCAAGTTTCAACAACAGCAGAAGTCTTCACTTCTTCCTAGCTGTATTCCCAGTTGTTTGTGTATGGTTAACTTCAATGGGTATCTGCACAATGGCATTCAACCTTAACGGTTTCAACTTCAACCAGTCAGTTGTTGATGCAAACGGTAAGATTGTTCCTACATGGGGTGACGTTCTTAACAGAGCAAACCTAGGTATGGAAGTAATGCACGAGCGTAACGCTCACAACTTCCCACTTGATCTAGCAGCAGCTGAGTCTACAACAGTAGCTCTTTCAGCTCCAGCTATCGGTTAAGATTAAAGTTCTTAATTTTACAAGCCCCCTTTTTGGGGGCTTTTTTTTGTTTAATTTTCAATTATTTTCATATAATGTTTATATATAGATAAAACATTTGATATTTCTATGAGTAGTAGTTTTGGAAAAATTTTTCGGGTTAGTACTTTTGGAGAATCACATGGCGGTGGAGTAGGAGTTATCCTTGATGGATGTCCACCTAAGTTAAAAATAGATATAAAACTGATACAAAATGAATTAGATAGGCGTAGACCTGGTCAAAGTGACATTACAACACCACGAAATGAAGACGATAAAATTGAGATATTAAGTGGGATAAAGGAAGGTTTAACACTTGGAACTCCAATAGCGATGTTGGTAAGAAACAAGGATCAAAGACCAGGAGATTATAATAATTTGGAGCAAGTATTTAGACCATCTCATGCAGATGGTACATATCATCTGAAATATGGAATTCAGGCTGGTTCTGGAGGTGGAAGAGCGTCTGCAAGAGAAACAATTGGGCGAGTAGCAGCTGGTGCTGTAGCAAAACAATTATTAAAAAACTTGTGTAACACTGAAATATTATCTTGGGTAAAGCGTATACATGATATTGATTCTGATGTAAATAAAGAGAAGATTTCTCTCAATAAAATAGATTCTAATATTGTCAGATGTCCTGATGAAAAGGTATCAGCAGAAATGATCGATAGAATTAAGGATTTAAAGCGTCAAGGAGACTCTTGTGGAGGTGTAATTGAATGTCTGGTAAGGAATGTTCCGTCTGGTCTTGGGATGCCTGTTTTTGATAAATTGGAAGCTGATTTAGCGAAGGCTTTGATGTCTTTGCCAGCCACGAAAGGCTTTGAAATAGGTTCAGGTTTCTCTGGAACTTATTTAAAAGGAAGCGAACATAATGATTCATTCATTAAGTCTGATGATATTAGTAAGTTAAGAACAACATCTAACAATTCAGGAGGTATACAGGGCGGAATAAGTAATGGAGAAAATATTGAGATGAAGATAGCTTTTAAACCCACAGCAACCATTGGGAAAGAACAGAAAACCGTAAATGCTGAAGGGAAAGAAGTATTGATGAAAGCAAAAGGGAGACATGATCCATGCGTTCTACCAAGAGCAGTTCCTATGGTTGACGCTATGGTCGCTTTAGTACTTGCTGATCATTTGCTTCTGAATAATGCTCAATGTGGATTAATGAAAAATTAGTAGTTTTGTTGAATCAATTATATTTGTCCTTAATTTAACTATTTTCGAGCCATTCAAATATTTTTGGATCAAAATTTTTATTTTTTATACCTTTATCTCCAATTACGATTGCTTTATATCCTAAAGATTTATAATTTTTTACATCATTGATTGATAGTCCTCCAGCAGCAATGAAATCAATATTTTTATATTTGATTATATCTATCGAACTATCTTTACTTTTTATTGGATAAATTTTGATAATGTTGCAATTTAAATTTATCGCTTCCTCAAGATCTTTTAAATTTTTAATTCCGGGAATTAATAAATAATTTTTTGACTTCGCATAATTGAAAAGATCTTTATCCCAAAATTTCATCATCGAAAAATTTAATCCAATTTTTAAAGAATCTTCTATTGATTGCTTATTAACTACGGAAGCAGAGCCTAAATTAATTCTTGGATATTTGACTTTGATATCGGATACAAAATCTAACCAATTTTCGTTGTTAGACCAACTTATTTCAATATTCTTTAATCCTACTTTTACTAAGCTTTCTAATTCGTCGAAAAATGAATTCCTTATAGAGGTATTTGAGTAAATATTATCTTCAGGTTTTATAAGTAAAAAAAAAGATTCTTTTTTCAGTAACTCCGAAAAAGAATCTTCTTTATTATTCATTAAATTTAAATTTTTTAACTAGATATAGTTTGCAACTTTAACTTCTGAGCGGTCAAGCAAATCTTGGATATCTTCAGTGTCTATTGTTTCTCTTTCGATAAGCATTTGAGCCATTTCGTCTAGTACAGTTCTATTATCTGATAAAACTTTTGTAGCTCTCTTGTAGGCAATATCAACAAGTTCTGAAACCTCTACATCAATTGTTGCAGCAGTGTCTTCAGAAAAGTCTCTTGTAGAACTCATATCTCTTCCTAGAAACATTCCACCTTGGGATTGCCCTAAAGCGACTGGACCTATTTTGTCGCTCATTCCAAATTTAGTGATCATTTGTCTGGCTACATTAGCAACTTGTTGTAAATCATTTGAAGCTCCAGTTGTAACTTCTTCTTCCCCATAGACTATTTCTTCAGCCACTCTTCCCCCTAAGGCTACAGCCATTTGATTTTGAAGGTAAGAACGAGAGTATAGACCTGATTCCATTCTTTCTTCACTTGGAGTAAAGAAGGTTAAACCTCCAGCTTGACCTCTAGGAATTATAGAAACTTTTGCTACAGGATCATAGTCAGGCATTAATGCTCCTACAAGAGCATGACCAGCCTCGTGATATGCAACTAATTCTTTTTTCTTATCACTTATAACTCTATCTTTCTTTTCTGGTCCAGCCATAACTCTTTCAATAGCATCGCCGACTTCATCATTGCTTACTTTATCTAGGTCTTTTCTAGCTGCTAGTATTGCTGCTTCATTCAATAAATTAGCTAAATCGGCACCCGTAAATCCTGGCGTTCGTCTAGCAACCTTATCTAAATCAACATCTTTCGAAAGGGTTTTATCTTTGGCATGAACATTTAATATTTGTAATCTTCCAGCGTAATCTGGTCTATCTACGGTTACCTGTCTATCGAATCTTCCAGGACGCATTAAAGCTGAATCTAATACATCAGGTCTATTAGTAGCAGCAACTATTATTATGCCTGAATTTCCTTCGAAACCGTCCATTTCGGTAAGGAGTTGGTTTAAAGTTTGTTCCCTTTCATCGTTTCCTCCACCCATACCAGCTCCTCTTTGTCTTCCAACGGCATCAATTTCGTCAATAAATACAATGCAAGGAGCATTCTTTTTGGCTTGGTCAAAAAGATCTCTAACTCGGCTAGCACCAACACCTACAAACATTTCTACAAATTCTGAACCTGATATAGAGAAAAAAGGAACACCCGCTTCTCCAGCAACCGCTTTGGCTAGTAAAGTTTTTCCTGTACCAGGAGGGCCAACAAGAAGAACACCTTTTGGAATTTTTGCTCCTACTGCAGTGAATCTATCTGGACTCTTAAGAAAATCTACAACTTCAGTTAATTCTAACTTGGCACCTTCAACACCAGCAACGTCTGAAAAAGTTACCTGTGTGGATGGTTCCATTTGAAGTCTGGCCTTGCTTTTGCCAAAACTCATGGCAGGATTACCTCCACCTGCATTTCCACTTTGAGATCTTCTGAAAAGAAAAAATAATCCACCTATCAAGAGTACTGGAAAAATTAAGCTACTCAAAGCCTGTTGCCATGGATTAGCTAATTTTGTAGGGGTTACAGCTATATCAACATTATTTTCGGTTAGGATTTTTAATAAATCTTTATCAGGGGCTAAATTCACCTCAGACCTGCTCCCATCATTTTCAACAACTTGAGCGGTTGCATTGTCTGGAGATATTAAAACTCTACTAATTTCTTTATCTTGAACTGCCTCTATAAAATCACTATATCTTAAGGTTTTTGTAGCATTATCTGGACTAGGTTTATCAAAAACGGAAGTACCTATGAAAATGACAGTAATAACAGCTAGGACATAAAGTCCTACGTTTCTCCAACGTTTGTTCACGATAAATAATATTTAATAAATCTATAATACTAATAATAAAACAATATTAAGACCTTCTTAGAACATCTACTACACTTTTGAATGCAAACCATTCTGGAATAGGTTCACCATTCCTTAATTTTTTTCTAAATTCTGTACCGCTAAGTTTCATAATTTGATAATTAGATTCTTTAGCTTCTTCAGCTGTAATATATCCTTTTTCTTTGGTATAGACTAGATTTTTTGAAGGAACAGTTTGCATCATCAATTCTTTTGAACATTTATTCGCAAAATTTTGAGCGTCATAGGGACCATAAAAATCTTCGCCAGTAGATGATGATTTACAACCAGCCATATCTCTTCCAATAATAAAATGTGTGCAGCCATAATTCCTTCTAATAATCATATGTTGAAGAGCTTCTCTTGGCCCTGCCATATGCATCGAATAAGGCAAAAATGCCCATCTTATTCTTTCATCAGATATTTCTTCTTCTAATTCTTTATATGTCAAATATCGAACTTTACCAGGAATATCATCTTGCTGTGTCGGCCCACAAGTTGGATGTACTAAAACAACTGAATTTGGAGATACATTATCTGAAAGTAGGGCATTAGTAAATAATTCATAATGTGCTCTATGAATTGGATTTCTGCATTGAAATGCAACTACATCATAATTTGATGGCAGTGTAGCTCTAACTTCTTCAGGGGTTTTACATGGAAACTCTCTAATTGGCAGTTCGAAACCATAAACTCTCCCTCCTATATAAAATCTTCCTCTCTCATTAAAAATCATTTTAACAGCAGGATGATCTAAAGAATTAGTGCCATAACACAGTTCAGCTTCTAAGGATTTATCAGGCTCCCATATAGAACTAACTTCTAAAACAGCTATGTTTTGTTTTTTATAGGTAAGCAATATTGTTTCGCCAGCTTTTACTTCTTCATTATTTGAATCAAATACAATCGGTAAGCCAAAAAGCAAACCTGTTGTATCTCTGTTATTTTGAATTACAGATTTGTAGTTATTTTCATCCATAAAACCTTCCAATGGAGAAAAAGCACCAACCATCAACAGTTCTACATCGCATGCATTTCTCTCGCTACATTCAAACTCATAGGTAACTTTAGAGATAAGATTATTTTTGAGGTTATTATCTTTGATAATTAAATTTTTTAGTTCCCCTCCATAAGGGGGTATTAGTCCATTAGGGTATCTTGTTGTTTTTTGTTGTAATTCCATCTTTTGGTTTGATAAAGAAAAATTTTAAAAAAAAAAAAGGGGGGTTTAACCCCCTTTTTTGCTTAAACTAGGATTTAAGCTTTTCTTCCGTAAAGTTCTCCGATTATTTTTACATCAAGTGGATCTTTTGACCCCATATCTGTATCTGAAGGTTGGATAGCTTCAAAAGTACCAGTAAATTCGTCTGTATCAGAATCCACATTATTGATTGAAAGAGTAATAATTCCAGTGCCGTTTACATCAACTTTAATATTTTCTTTGGCAAGTTCTTCATCATCTCCTCCTAATGCAACTAAACCTTGTGCATATTCAACACCAGTATTTTTAGCTCTTGCTTTAGGATCTAAAAAATCACCAGTTCTGTAGTTAGGTGTAAATGTTGAACCACTAAACTCAGTGCCTGGCTCAATAGATGAAGGTAAATCAGCTGTAAGCTCTTTTGCTGAGAATGCAAATGGTACTTCTAAGCCTCCAGGAGTTAAGACAGTAATAAGTTGAAAGTCAATTCCACCTTTTTCGGTGAAAGTGCCTTTATCTATATCTCCATAAACTTCGGTCACTGTTGTGTTATTTCTGGGACTAATAATTTTTGTAGAAACAAATTCTGCAGCTTTTCTTTTCGTCCCTGGCACTTTGACATAAACTTCAGTTGGATGCATGCATATTCCTTTAAGGGTATCTCCATTCCCTATGGATATTGATCCGACAAGAGATGAGTCTAATGTAGGACAATCATTAGCTTTCCCAGTGTTAACAACATCTGTGAATTGTGCATTTCCTCTTTCAGAAAAAGCAAATGTTTCCACAGGTACGAAAGCAAAAGTTATGCAAATTGAAATAACAAAAGCTAAGAAAGAACGAATTCTCATAATTTAAAGTAGCAGTAAAGTTCTGTGACAAATGATTAATGGTCACCTAAATTGTTCAGTACGGATATTACTTGGGAAAGGACCATAAAAGTTAGGACTTTTAAATCCTCGAAACAACCCGTAGTTTTTTGAGATTTTTAAAAACTGGAATTATTGTAAGCTATCACATTATTTTTAATGATTAAGATTACAAAAAAATACAAATTAGAAATTTTTTTTTAATTTTTTACTGAAATAATTTGAGTGATTAATTTATTTGCTAAATCAATTTTTGATGTTTTATGTATATGATGTTCCATATTTTTTGTATCGAATAGCCAACCTTCATTTTGCGCCAAAAAGCCAAATCCTTGCCCTTCAAGATCAATTGGATTTGCGAATAGATAATCGCAACCTTTTTGAATAATCTTTTTTTTAATTATTGTTCTTGCTTCTCCAATAGATCCTGTAAAAGCGCAAAAGCCTACAAAAACTTGGTTATCTTTTTTTGATTCACTTATTGTTTTTAAAATATCTGGCACTAGCTCAAAATTTTTATTCAAATGATCATTAATTTTATGTTTGGGAATTTTAGCAGAAGTATCAGAGGTTATCTTGAAATCAGATACTGCTGCATTCATGAAAAAATAATCACAATTTGAAATTTCATTTTGAAGTGACCTAATTAAATCAACACTTGTCTCGATTTCATATCTTTTTATTCCATCAGTAAGATCTTTATCAATTTTCAGAGGCCCATGGATATATTTTACTTGTGCTCCTCTGAACCTTGCTACTTGAGAAAGAAGTAAGCCCATAGCTCCAGAACTTTTGTTAGTAATATTTCTTGCTGCGTCAATTTTTTCTGAGGTACAACCTCCAGTTATTAAAATTTCTTTGTTTAGTAAATCTTTGCGATAAATATTTTGATTATGTGAAGTTATAAATTCAAGAGCTAATTGAATTAGATCATTTGGAGGTATCTTACCTATGCCAATAGCATCGCATGCTAAGAGACCTTCACTTGGATGCAAAGACAAAACATTTTCGTAATTCTGTAAATTCTCATAATTTTCTTGGACAGCTTTATTTAGCCACATTTGTGTATTCATTGCTGGTGCAACAACAATTGGCTTAATATTTGCAATTAATATGCTTGGAATCAATCCTTCTGCATTTCCAGTTACCCATTTTGATAATGTTGTAGCTGTTAAAGGGGCAATGATTAAAATATCAGCCCATTTGGTTAGTTCTATATGAAGAGGTGTTGATTGACTATTTAACCATTGATCATTTTCTAAAATGCAAGGGTTTCTACTTAAGATAGAAAGAGAAAGCGGTTTTATTAATTTTTCTGCATTTTTAGATAAAACGCACCTTATTTCATAATTTTCTTTTGCTAATTGGCTAACTAATAATGGAATTCTTACAGCTGCAATACTCCCCGTTATTAATAAAAGAACCTTTATTTTGGAGTCTGTACTTTTAGTTTTCATCGAAAGGTTCCTGATCGAGTAGATGGATATAATCAGTTGTTAATTCAGGTCTATTGATTGCAAGGGCCCTCAGTAAGTGCCAGTCTTTTAAACCATCAAATGGTGTCTTATAGTTATCTTCTTCTAGCCTTGTTGCAAGCTCAAGGGTCATTTTTTCATCAAAAGAATTTACTAGTTCCTCACTTATTTTAGTTTTAGAAACAAATTCCATATTGAGTTCAGCCAATATTTAATAATAATAGAGCCTTAAGTAATTTTTTAAAATTGATGCCAGTATAAAGTTCATATGTTCAAGAATATGAAAAATTTTAAAAGGCATTATTTCTAGGTTTTGTTTACAAAATTATCTTCATTCTCAATCATAAATATGCAAACTCTCCTTATCAAAAATATTATTTCTTAAAATATTACCTTCTCAAGGTTACACCATGTCACAAACCAAGAAAGAGCAGGTCATTAGTCACTTACGTTACTTAAGGGAAGAACTAAGAGAAATGCATTTAGGCATAAAAGAAGATAGTCTCTTCCCTGATCCAAGCGAACTTAGAGGAATAATGGCTCAGTTGGAGGCTTTACTTGAATTAGTCGAGGGAAACATTAGAATTCAATCAAATTCTGAAGCAGCTTAGTTAAAATTAAAATGGTTTTTAGACCTCAGAAGACAAATTTTCAACTAAAGATTGTAGAAAATATTCAAACTCTAAGTATTTGGGCTAATAATCCATGGCGAAGATATTCAATATCTTTAATTATTCTTTTAATTGGTTATTTTTTAGGAAGTTCTCTTGGCATGGTAAGTGCAGTAGTGGAACTAATGGATCCTGTGGCTGCTTTCTTATCGGTTGTTTTTATTGAAATTTTGATAGTTCTTAGAAGAAATTTTAGATTTGAAAGGAAAAAGAAATTTTTAGTACTTTTATTAGATTCTTTAAGATTGGGATTATTTTATGGCTTCTTTACTGAAAGTCTTAAGTTACTATAGAATTATTTGTTGTATTTCTGTAATAGATAAAGTAAAGCCATTCTTATTGGGATACCATTTGCAACTTGATTATTGATTAAGCAATTAGGATATTCATCTACTACTTTACTTGTGATTTCAATACCTCTATTAATAGGTCCAGGATGAAGAATTGGAATTTCTTTACTATTTAAAGATAATTTTTCTGGAGTTAAGCCATAATCCAAACTATATGAATCAATGCTGCTTAGTAAATTCTCCATCATTCGCTCTTTCTGGAGTCTTAAAACAATAATTGCATCTGCAATTTTAATTGATTCTTCTAATGATCTAGAAATTGTTATGGAGCCTCTTGATTTAACCGGATCTTCTTTTTGCTTTGGAGCAGGGGTTTTTAAAAAATTTATAAATTCATCAGGTATTAATGTTTTAGGACCACATAAGATGATGTCTGCGCCGAATGCACTCAAAGCCCAAAGATTTGATCTTGCAACCCTTGAATGATTAACATCTCCAATTATTAAAATTTTTTTGGAATTTAAAACATCTGGACTCAGTGACTTTTTGGAAAAGAATTTTATTAATGTATAAATGTCAAGCAACCCTTGGCTAGGATGACTATGTAATCCATCTCCCGCATTAAGAACCGAAGTCTTCGCATTTATTGCATCAAGTTTTTTAGCTATCTCAAAAGTTATGTAACTCGATGAATGTCTAATAACTAATGTATCCGCTCCCATAGCAGAATAAGTTAAGGCAGTATCAATTATTGTTTCGCCTTTAGTTAAAGAACTAGAGGATGGTGCAAACGTTTGTACATCGGCAGAGAGCCTTTTTGCTGCAAGTTCAAAGCTATTTTTTGTTCTTGTACTAGCTTCAAAAAACAAAGACGTTACCAAAGTCCCCTGTAAAGCCGGTATTTTTTTCGTTCCTGCATTCTTTAGTACATCAAATCTATGAGCCAATTCAAATACTGATTTGTAATCTTGAATTGAAAAATTAGCGAGTGTGTGGATATGTTTATGAGGCCAAATTGTTTGCATTACGCTTAAAAAGAAAAATGATTATTTGAATTTTGGTGTTCTGTCACCTTTTATTCTTTTACTTACACTTCTACTATTTTTGAGATACCAACGCCATTTTATATTTTTTGCCTTGGATATGCCAATTCTCGAAGTTTGAATAAGATCTTTTTCGCCTAGAATTGAGTCTCTTTGAGAAATCCATAAAGAATTGTTATTAAGAACTTCAAGCGAGTTAAATGATATGTCGATACCGAATGTCTTAGTAACTAGACCAGGTCCCGAAGCTAATCTTTCATTCTGTTTAGGGATAAATACCGCCCTGATTAATACACCACTCGCAAAAGATTCTTTATCAGTAACTATGTTTAAGCAATGATGAATGCCATAAGATTTGTAAATATAAAATGTCCCAGGTTTGCCAAATAATGATTTATTTGATTCAGTTATTTTGCGATAGCCATGACATGCTTCTTCTTCCTGTGAATAAGCTTCAGTTTCAACGATAATCCCCTTGATTTTATCTTTCTCATTAGTTTGTTTTATGAGGTGACAACCTATTAAATCAGGGGCTACAAGTTTAGAGTGCCTATAAAAAAAATTTTTTGGAAATAAGTGTTCTTTTATTTTTCAATAATTATCTAATATTATTTTTAGCTTAGAAAGATAATTGAGGCTATTAATTAAATTGATTTTCAAAAAGACATGATTATTTCATTTAATTATTTGAAATTTAAAAGATATATTAATAAAATATTTTAAATAAACTATTATTGAATAAATAACAATATGAATAGAATGATAAAAGTAACTAAAGAAGAGGTAAAAAAAGTTGCCCATTTAGCAAGATTGGAACTGAACAAGGATGAAATTAATAATCACGCAGAACAATTAGAAAAAATATTGGAATATATTAAACATCTTGAAAAAATTGATACTGATGATGTGCCCTGTACAACAAGAGCTATAGAAGTTATTAATGTATTTAGAAAAGACGATAAGAAAAATTCTGATTGCACTGAAGAGATTTTAGAGTTAGGCCCATCTAGAGAAGATAAATACTTTAAAGTACCAAAAATTATGAATGAATGAATTATTTGCTGCCTATAAAAGTTTTATTAACTATCTTTAATAAAACTTTTTTTATTTTATAGCCTGGATACAAATTTATAATTTTCCTTATTTTACCTCTCTTTTTGCTATGACTCCTTATACCTATAAATAAATCATAAATAAAGTTAAAAATGTCTTCTTTACTTTCAAAAATTCCAACTCTTTGAGGTGAGCCTTTCGTATCCAATAATGGCTTAGTTTTTTCATATGCTACTTTGTATTCAAACCAAGGAATGGAAGGCCAAAGATGGTGAATAAGATGGTAATTTTGGCCCATTATTAATAAATTCATAAATTTGCTTGGATAAACTCGAGAATTTATCCACTTGTTTCTTGATCGAAAAGGTCTATGGGGGAGATAATCAAAAAATATTCCTAAAGTAACTCCCACCATTAATGCAGGTCCGAACCATAGATTATAGATTAGATTCATGAAGTCAAACTTTATACCTGCCAAGATTATGGATATGAAGATTGACCTTTCAATTCCCCATTGGAGTAATTCATATTTTCGCCAAAGTTTCCTTTGAAAGAAAAAAACTTCATGATAAAAAAATCTCGGAGCAATTAGCCAAATTGGACCAAAAGTACTGACAATATGATCTGGGTCATTTTTGGGATGATTTACGTGAATATGATGTTGTAAATGTACTCTTGTAAAAACTGGAAAACTAAATCCTAAAAGAATTGCTGAGCCATGACCCATTGCTTGATTTATCCAAGGTACCGGATGGGCCGCTTTATGACATGCATCATGAATTACAGTACCTTCAATATGCAAAGCTAAAAATGCAGTTGCTACAAGTAAGGGTAGAGGCCAAACACCTCTATACCATTGCCATATGCTAAGAAAAGCAAGAAAATAACCTCCAAAGAAAAGAGCTAATGTAGGATTCCAAAAACTTGGCGGATCTACGTAATTTTTTATCTCTTTTTGCCAATTAAATGTTTTGGAAGAATTAGTAATTTTTGTTGTATTTTTATTGTTTAAGTTTGAAATCGTTTCTTTTATTCTTTAAATAATATAACTAATATTTCCATTATTTCCATGTGATTCCATACTCAGATCTAAAAAAAATTTTTAAAGAGATATTTAATTTAATTTTTATGTGTCAAATTAATCATCTTAAGTTAAAAACATTTTTCAAATAAACCTCTTTCAATTATTATTTTATGTGAGCGGTCGTGGCGGAATTGGTAGACGCGCGAGTTTTAGGTACTCGTATCTTCGGGTGTGGGAGTTCAAGTCTCCCCGACCGCATTTAAGGAAATTCTAATAGTAAGTTTGTTTATAAATATCATATTCTTATAATTAAATTAATTAATTAATTTAATGAATAGTTTGATAGTTTATTTAGGATCTTTTTATATTGTTGTTGGCACTATATTTTTATTCGTACCGTTAATTTATCTTGAACTAGGAAGAGAAAAAGACTTAATAAAATCTTTTTTGAATTTATTAATAGGTTTAATAATGATAATTAAAAATAAGACCCTAGATGAATCATTTTTTTTAATTTGTCTTTTATTTACTGTATTAGTTGTTTTATATCTAGTAGAACTTTACAGATATAGATGGAACCAATTGACAGATAAAGAAAAAGATAAGCTAACTACCTTTTTGGAATTCAAAAATAATCTTTCAAAAATATTAGAGGCTATTAATCTTGGAGTTAAGAATTTTACAAAACTTTTAAATTTTTCTAATTTTGATAAAAATGATCAAAACTTGAGTCCAAAAAAGTGGGTAAGAAATGATAAAAATGATAATATAAAAGTCTGAAACCAAATTAATTGGTTATTTGAAACATGCCAAAAAAACTACAGGTCAATTAAGAAAGAATATAATAAATTAGATTTATTTAAACAATTCTATTGATCACTAATATTTCTTATATTGTCGTATGAAATCTCAAAATAACAAAGAATACAAATCAGAGTTTTCTTATAAAGAGACTTTAAATTTACTTAAAACTGATTTCTCAATGCGTGCTAATTCAGTTTTAAGAGAACCTGAGATTCAGAATTTTTGGGCTAAAAATAATATTGATTTCGAATTAGGTTCAAACAACTCAGGCAAAATATTTACATTACATGATGGCCCACCTTATGCAAATGGAGCGCTTCATATGGGTCATGCTCTGAATAAAGTCTTAAAAGACATAATTAATAAGTACAAAACCTTGAGAGGATTTAGGGTTCATTATGTGCCTGGTTGGGACTGCCATGGATTACCAATTGAATTAAAAGTACTTCAGAATTTAAAATCTAGTGAAAGAAAGAATCTTGATACTTTAAATCTAAGGAAAAAAGCAACAGATTATGCATATGTACAAATAAACAATCAAATGGAGGGTTTTAAAAGGTGGGGCATATGGGGAAATTGGGATAACCCTTACTTAACCCTTAAGAAAAGTTATGAATCTGCTCAGATTGGAGTATTTGGGAAAATGTTTTTAAATGGCTACATATATCGAGGTCTTAAACCTGTGCATTGGAGTCCAAGCTCCAGAACTGCACTTGCAGAAGCAGAATTAGAATATCCTGATGAACATTATTCAAAAAGTATTTATGTTTCTTTAAAAATCACTAAATTATCTGATGAAATCCTACTGAAATTCTATCAAGAAAATCCCAATTTTAAAAAGGATTTTTTTCTAAGTAATTCTTTCATAACTATTTGGACCACCACACCTTGGACCATACCAGCAAATGAAGCAGTTGCAGTAAATCCAAAAATAAACTATGTTTTTGCTATTGATGAAGAGAAAAGAATATACCTTTTGGCGAAAGAATTATCTTCTGAAATTAGTAACAAATTTAATAAAGATCTAACTACTCTTTTAGAGGTTAAAGGAGTTACCTTGGAAGATATTGAATATCAACATCCTACTAAGAATAAAAATTGCAGAATTGTGATTGGAGGAGATTACATTACTATCGAATCTGGTACTGGAATTGTTCATACTGCACCCGGTCATGGGATAGATGATTTTAATGTGGGGCGAAAATATGATCTACCTACAACATGCGTTGTTGATGAAAAAGGGAACTTAAATGAATATTCAGGTCAATTCCAAGGATCAAATGTACTGAAAGACGCAAATGATTTAATTATTGATTATTTAGAGGAAAAAGATTTGCTTCTATTACAAGAAAATTATAAGCATAGATATCCTTATGATTGGAGAACCAAAAAACCAACTATTTTTAGAGCCACGGAACAATGGTTTGCATCTGTAAATGGTTTTAGATCCTCTGCATTAAAGGCAATCGAAGATGTTGAATGGATCCCAGCAACTGGAAAGAAAAGGATTTATTCTATGGTAGTTGGTAGAGGGGACTGGTGTATTTCTAGGCAAAGATCGTGGGGACTCCCAATTCCAGTTTTTTATAAAAAGAATGGTAATGAGATTCTCCTAAACAGCGAGATAATTAATCATATTCAAAAACTTTTTAGTGAACACGGAGCAGATATTTGGTGGGATTGGGATGTTAAGCATCTATTGCCAGACAATTATGTAAAAGAATCTGATTTATGGAAAAAAGGAACAGATACAATGGATGTTTGGTTTGATTCTGGATCTAGCTGGGCCGCAGTGTGTGAACAAAGAAGTGAATTAAAGTATCCAGCTGATCTTTATTTAGAGGGCTCAGATCAACATCGAGGTTGGTTCCAGTCTTCTTTGCTGACATCTGTTGCAGTTAATAATAAACCTCCATATAAGAAAGTATTAACTCATGGTTTTGCACTTGATGAAAATGGAAGAAAAATGAGTAAATCTCTAGGTAACGTTGTTGATCCAAATATAATTATTAATGGAGGTAATAATAAAAAAATTGAACCTGCTTATGGCGCTGATGTTCTAAGGCTATGGGTAAGCTCTGTAGATTATTCAGTAGATGTTCCAATTGGCTCAAATATACTCAAGCAACTATCAGACGTTTATAGGAAAGTTCGTAATACTGCAAGATATCTTCTAGGGAATATTCACGATTATGATCCTAACATTGATAGTTTTGAAATTGATCAATTACCCCTCTTAGATCAATGGATGTTAGGCAGATTAGTTGAGGTTACAGATCAAATATCAAATGCTTATGAAAATTATGAATTTTCAAAATTTTTTCAAATCTTACAAAGTTTTTGCGTTGTAGATCTGTCAAATTTCTATTTGGATATTGCAAAAGATAGGTTATATGTAAGTTCTAAATCACAATTCAGGAGAAGATCATGTCAGTTTGTCATGTCTAAAGTTGTTGAAAATTTAGCTGTTCTTATTTCTCCAGTACTTTGTCATATGGCTGAAGATATTTGGCAAAATGTTCCATACTCAACTAAGGAAAAATCAGTATTTCAAAGGGGATGGCCAAATTTTTCCCAGTCATGGAAAAATGAAATTCTTAATGAGCACATTGCAAATTTAAGAAATCTCAGAGTCGAAATCAATAAAGCTATAGAAGGATGTAGAAACAAACAAATAATTGGAGCAGCGTTAGAAACAGAAGTGAATTATTTACCTAAAGATAAAGTTGTAAAAGATTCTCTGACTTGGCTAAAAAAATTTGGTAATGAAGAGGTTGATTTATTTAGGGATTGGCTTATAGTTTCAAACTTTCAAGTGGTATCGGAGTTAGCCAAGAATTCTCTAATTATCGATAACAATGAAATTGGAAAAATTCAAATCCTAAAAGCTCATGGTCAAAAATGTGATAGATGTTGGCATTATCAAGAAGAAATTTTTAGTGGAATCCAAAATACAAAATTATGCAAAAGATGTTCACATATTATTAATCTTGAATTTACTTAAATCAATTTCTGCCATATTCCGAAAAGCAAGAGTTTCTTCCATTTTTAGGTAATTTAATTATTGACCATTGAATCAAACCTAAAGTATAGATTAATAATGAAAATAAACCTAAAAATTTTGCTATCGGCTGAGTAAAGTTCGCTCCAAAGAAAAAATTAAATAAATTTTTTATAATAATATATAAATTTGAAGAAGGCTGAAGCCATATTGCACATTCAGCCGAATTAATAAAAGAAAAGCAGCTAAAGTTTTGTAAACTTAGAATTAAGAAATTAAGAGATATAAAAGTAAGTGACCATCTCCATATTTTTGTCATCGTGATAAGGTAGTAAGAAAAATCATATTCTTTAAATTCATCATTAATATCGTTCCAAAACCAAACTGAAATTGTCATTAATATTGTTGAAATATTTGTTATCACGAGTCCATAACTATAGTTACCTATTAAGAGCAAAAGGCTTATAAAAAATAAAAGGGATATTTTCCAATAAATTGATAGAAGTTTATTAACAGCTTTATTTCTTTTTTTAATTGACCAAAAAAATAATATAACAGGAATACCAATAAGGAAAATTATTGAAAGTTGAAAAGATAGCCAAATAGAAAGTTGATTAAAAACGTTCAAAACTTTTTCTTTTTATATACATAATCATTAAACATCAAACTGTTACTTTTTATCTTACTATTGTCATAGTTGTGAATATTTTGCATCTTTATATTATTGCCGAGAAATAAATTAATAATTGTATGAGACAGCATGTAAATCCACTTAGTAGAAATTTCAATGAAATTGAAAGAATACCTGCTTTGATTGAAATGTTTGGTGATTCTAAATCTAATCTTCATTTGGATATAGGTTGTGCCGCTGGTGAGTTTCTATTCGATTTAGCCTTAATTAATACCAATTGGAATTATATAGGAATTGAAATCCGTGAGAGATTAGTTAAAACTGCCAAATTAAAAGTGCGAGAAAGAGATATTAAAAATTTATATTTTATATTTGGTAATGCTAATAACATTTTGCATGATGTCCAAAGTAAATTTATTTTCAAAAACGTAAAAAGTATTTCTTTTAATTTTCCTGATCCATGGTTTAAAAAAAGACATTATAAAAGACGTGTAATTCAGCCAGAGTTTCTTAATCTTCTCTCAAATTCATTGCAAAAAGGATCGCTAATTTTTATAAAAACTGATGTAAAGGATTTATTCGATTATATGGATTGCATCATATCAAATAATTTTAATTTTAAAAAAATAGATAAAAATGATTTTAATTTTTCTGAAAGTTTTAATCCAAGTCAAGTTAAAACTAATAGGGAAAAGTATGTAATTGTTAACCAACTTGATATTTTTGAGAGGATTTATATAAAAATATGATTCATAATTAATTCATTATTTTATTAATTTCTAAAATGAGTTTGTTGGCTATTTCGCTTGATAAAGAATCAACTTTCTTATGGCTTTTGGCCTCAACAAGCACTCGCATTAGAGGTTCAGTGCCGCTAGGCCTTATATAAATTCTACAATTATCCGAATAAATTTTCTGAAAATTTTCTGTGGTTTGGTTAATTAAGATTCTAGTCTTTTGATTTACTTTATTAATATTAAAATTTAAATTAATGTTGGTTAGTTTTTGAGGGAAAGGTTCGAAACTAGTTTTAAGCCAATTATTTAAAGTAATATTTTTCTTTTTACAGTATTTAGAAATTTGAAGTGCAGTTAATATTCCATCTCCAGAAAAGTTGTTAATTTTTGAAAGTATATGACCTGACTGCTCACCTCCTAAAACTGCCCTTTTTTCCTTGATTGCGTCATGAACGTATTTATCTCCTACATCAGTTCTATATAAAAGTCCGCCAATTTTGTTCCATGCTTCTTCAAAACCTAAATTTGCCATTTGAGTTGATATTAGTAAATTATTTGTGAGAATCTTTTGTTCCATAAGTTCTCTACCCCAAAGAAAAAGAATATGATCTCCATCCAATACATTCCCTTTAGAATCTAATCCAATCACTCTATCGGAATCTCCATCAAAGCTAAATCCCATATCTGCAGGACTCTGTCTTAATGCTTTTTTTAATGGTTCGAGGTTAGTAGAACCACAATTCACATTAATTTTTAATCCATTTTTAGAGTTATTTAGAACTCTTACATCAGCACCAAGACTCTGAAAAATCTTTTTTGCGCAGGTTGTCGCTGATCCATAGCATGTGTCTAATATTATTTTCATTCCGCTTAAATTTTCTCCGCCCATTGATTGGATTAGGCTTTTCATGTAAATATCCATAAGCTCTTTATTTGCTTTTAAAGAGATCTCTTTTGTGGTAACTGATATATTTTGATTTGACTCTTCAATGAATTTTTGAATTTTATTTTCAAAATTTTTAGTAATTTTTTGACCATTATGATCAAAGATTTTTATGCCATTATATTCGGGAGGGTTATGACTTGCAGAAATCATTATCCCACTACTCAGCTGCTCTTGTTTGATTAAAAAAGGTATAGCTGGGGTAGGGCAGATTCCAAGATTTATAAATTTTTTGCCACTTGCATTTATACCTTTTGTTATCGCATGAAGCAGAATATCTCCACTAATTCTTGTATCTCTTCCAATTAATATTGGATTATTATTTTCTAAATTCGAACCTAGAGCATAACCAACTTTATAGGCTAGAGAATAAGTTATCTCTTCATTGAATCTTCCTCTTATTCCATCAGTTCCAAAGATTGATTGCATAATTAGATTTCAGGAATCAAAGATATTTTAATTATTATTCTGTTCTTATCTTATCAGTTGATTAAAAGGTGACAGATTTAAATTCTCTTTATTTGTTTAACTTATTTAAAATGTTTTTAGTTAGTAAGTATTTATAATGCAATCTGATAGTAGAGAGCCACAGTTAAACGCAAATTTAAATTTAATAGTTGTTCTGCTTATTGTTTTTGTTATTGTTTCTTTGGTTTTGTTTAGAAATCTCTTTTTTCAATCAACTTACCTTCTCAAGAGTTTTGGAGAATTATCTGTTGAGCCGGAAATAGCTTTTAAAAACAAGAAACCTACTTTTCTTGAATTTTATGCAGAGTGGTGCGAAGTTTGTAAAGAAATGGCTCCAAAAGTATCTGCTTTAAAAGATGAATACGAAAAAGATATCAACTTTGTTTTTCTAAATGTTGATAATCAAAAATGGGAAAATTACATCCGAAAATTTGAAGTCAATGGAATTCCTCAAGTTAATCTTTTTGATAGAGAAGGTAATTTAAAATCTACTTTTATAGGTAAACAAGAAGAAATAACAATAAGAGAATCTTTAGCTTCTTTAAAGGGAGAGACAAAATCTCATGAAGAAATTCATAGTGCTGAATTTTCAGTAATCAAACAAAAGAAAAATTATCAGGGTAATCCTCGTAGTCATGGATAGATAATTCTTACCAATCTAAAGATTTTGATACAATCGGAAAACTGTCTTTAAAAATAGACTTACAATTTTGGGCAATAGACTTGTGCTCTTCTTGAGTGCCATGAGCTGATCTTAAGTTAATGTAATGTATCCATGATCTGCATGATCCAGACATATAGATTCTTGTTGGAGTTGATAATGGTAAAACAAATCTCGCACATTCTTTGGCTATTCCTTCAGAGAGTAAATCTTCATATAATTCTGAAGCAGCCTTAAAATGTGAAGCAATTTTTGCATTGAATCTTTTTTTTAATTCATCAGAAAGGTCAGGAATAGAATTTTGCCTATTTTTAAAATCTTGTCTTCTCAACTCTGGTAAAGGAATATTCCCTAATTGAGAACTATCTGCGTATCTCTGTGAAAATTCCTGGAAAGTAAATGATCTATGTCTTAAAATTTGAGCTGCAATTCCTCTGTTGGTTTCTATTTGTAAGGTCATAAATGACTGCTCAAAGACACTCCAATGTTCATTTTTAATACAATAACTCAATAATTTTGAATAATCTTCGTTTTTCTGATTTTTTGGATTACTAACTCTTGCAATGTAAGCCATTGTTTTTTCTGCATCAGGAGTTAATGAAATTAGTTCAACTTTACTCATTTTAAATCCTTGCTAGAGTCACTTTCTCTGGTTGATTTTGATATTTACCTCTTCTATCTTCATAAGTTGTAGAACAAGGATCACCTTCAAAAAAAAGTAGTTGGCAGATACCCTCGTTAGCATAAATTCTGCAATCTGCGCCTGAACTATTACTAAACTCTAAAGTTAGGTGGCCTTCCCATCCTGCTTCTGCAGGTGTTGTGTTAACTATAATTCCTAGCCGGGCGTAAGTACTTTTTCCTATGCAAATCACAGTTATATTTTCTGGTACTTTCATTTTTTCTAAAGCCACCCCTAAACCATACGAGTGTGCAGGAAGAATAAAAAAGTCTCCATCCTCATCATGGTGAAGAACAGTTTTTTCTAAATTATGAGGATTAAACTTTTTGGGATTCATCACAGTACCGGGGATATGTCTAAATATTAGGAATTCTTTTGATGAGAGTCTTAAATCATAGCCATAAGAGGAACATCCGTAACTCAAAACTGGTTTTTGTTGATTGTCAGGTTCAAGATGTCTTACCAAATTTGATTGGAAGGGGTTTATCATTCCCTCAGACGCTTTTTGATTTATCCAGAGATCATTTTTAAGCATTGTTTTATGAGCGAAGTTCAGTAATTTGATTGGCCATTAATAATAAATCTTTTGGGATATCTGTACCAGTAAGGATTACATCTCCTGATATAAATCGGTTTTCAAGTGTTGAAATCAAGTCATCCTTATGGATAATTTTCATCTCAATTGCAAGAAAAATTTCGTCAAGTATGATTTGATCATTTTCACCAGAAAGTAATTCTTTTTTGCAAAAGTTCCATAATTCATAAGTAGATTCATGAATAGATTTTTTTAAATTTTGATTATTTTCAATTTCTTCAGAATGATATTGATCAAAGGAATGTGCTGATCTTACCCAAGTTAAATTGCCACAAAGTTTTACTTTATTAGCAATTCCTTGTTTAACCCCTCCTTTCATAAATTGAACTAAAAGTACTTTCCTGCCTAGAGCTGCATTTCTTAGAGAGTCTCTAATTATAGAAGAATAACTTCCTCTATAGGAAGACTGATAGATTTGGATTTGCCCGTTTTGTGTAAATGTTTTAAAGTTTATTTTGTTATCAGAACTTATATTCACTACATCAGGATTACTTTTGGAATAACTATTAGATGAACTAATTACCATTATTTTAGATTCTTTTCTACATGCAGTATAATTTGAATATATTTACACTGCATATAGTGTAATTTTACTTAAAAAAAGTTTTAAGAAAGTTTAAATTAGCAAAGATAATTCCATAGAAAAATGAATAAGAATTGAAAATTGTTACAGTTGATACAAGATATTTCATGGTGTCTTCTTAAGTTTTTTAATAGTTAAGATATTTATGATACCTTCTTCTCGAGGATTCAGTCGCTTTAATTCGCAACAATCCGGACAAAGTAAGATTAACTCTGTTGGAGAACGTTTTCCAATTAATAGAACTTTAATGGAAGTAATTAGAGGTCTAGAGGGTGCAAGCACAGAAATGGTTGAGAGATCTAAAACAATATTTTTCCCTGGGGATCCTGCCGAGAGGGTTTATTTGATAAGGAGAGGAGCAGTAAGATTGTCAAGAGTTTATGAATCAGGTGAAGAGATAACTGTTGCTCTATTAAGAGAAAATAGTCTCTTTGGTGTTTTATCTCTTCTAACAGGCCATAGATCTGATCGTTTTTATCATTCCATAGCATTCACAAGAGTTGAAATGATAACAGCACCTGCGAATTCTGTTTTAAGAGCAATAGAGGAAGATGCATCAGTTGGACTATTATTGTTGCAGGGTCTTTCAAGTAGGATCTTACAAACAGAAACAATGATAGAAACTCTTACTCACAGAGATATGTCTTCACGTTTAGTAAGTTTTTTAATGGTTCTTTGTAGAGACTTTGGAGTCGCAAGTGAAAAAGGTATTACAATAGATTTAAGACTTTCACATCAAGCTATTGCTGAAGCTATTGGTTCAACAAGAGTAACGATTACAAGATTATTAGGCGATTTAAAGGATTCTGGGCTCCTTAATATTGAAAGAAAAAAGATTACAGTATTTGATCCAATCGCTCTTTCAAAAAGATTTAATTGATTTATCATTCATTATGATGTAATGAATGTATGAAATAGTGTGGCCTGGATCTTAATTGTTTTTTTAATATTACTCGGAGGATTAATTGCACCATTTGGGGACCTCCTTGGTACAAAGATTGGTAAAGCTAGATTTAGTATCTTAAAATTAAGACCAAAGAAAACAGCGACAATTGTAACGATAATAACTGGAGGTTTTATTAGTGCAATATCTATTGGGTTATTGATTTTAGTTAGTGAAGAATTTAGGCAAAGACTTTTTGTTGATATTCCTTTTTTACAAAAAACTTTGGATGAGAGTAAAAAGGCGCTTCTTCCTCTCCAGGAAGAAAGGAAGAAGCTTGAAGATAAAATTAATAATAAAGAAAAAGAATTAAATAAATTAAAAAGTGATGTTCAAGAATTTAGAAGAGGAAATGTAGTTATTAAAAGAGGACAAACTTTATATATAGGACAAGTTGTTTCTAATCCAAATATAAAATTAGCTTTAGGAAAGATTTACAAAAGAGCAGATAGATATGTTCAGAAAATTGTAATTCCTAGTAAAAAAGAAGTAAAAAATATTCTTTTGTGGAGATCTAGTGATATAAATGAAATTGAAGAAGTAACTGCAAAAGAAGGGAATTGGATCATATTGATCAAAGCAGCAACTAATGTTTTGAAAGGAGATAATTTTGTTTTTGTATACCCAGAATTACTCGAAAATAAAACTATTGTGAGAAGAGGGGAAGTTATAACTAGCGAAATTCTTGAAAAAAAAGATCTCAGCCTTCAAAATATTAATTCAACAATTAACATTTTGTTGAAAAAAACTAGAGACAAAATCAAGTTAAGGGGATCCATCGTCAACGAAATTAATACAAAAGGGGACTTTATTAAAAAAATTAGAGACTCTATAAAGATAGGTCAAAAGAAAAAATATCTATTAGAGGTTGTATCTTTAAAAGATAGTAAAACTGCAGAGATCATAATAGTTGAATTGAAAGTTACTAAAATATAATCTTTTATGTTTAAATTAATATCTATTGATCCTGGTAAATGTAAATGCGGGTTGGTAGTGGTTGATTTACATCAAAAAAAGGTTGATCAAGCAGTTGTCCTCAATACTGAATTTCTTCCAAAACATGTAAAAACTTTAATTAGTTATGAAAATATATCAAAAGTCATAATAGGCAATGGGACAACTAGTAGACAAAACATAGAAAAACTTGAATTTATAAAGAATGATCTAATTATTGTTGAAGAGAAAAATACAACTTTCAGAGCTAAAAAGAGATATTTTGAACTTTTCCCAACTAGAGGTTTAAAAACTTTCCTGCCAAAAGAAATTTTTATTATGAACAAAAACTTGGATGCCGTGTCAGCATTAATAATTTTGGAAGATTATTGTAATCATAAATTCACTTTGTCTGAACATATCGACATTAAAACTTGGCTGAAATAGTGAATTTATATTCATTACCTGCTTCTAGTTCATAATCTTTTTTCAATAAAAATCTTAATAAGGCATCCTCAATTAATGCTCTTCCCAAAGGAGGATTCACGAATAACAAACCCTTATTAAAAGACCATGTAAAAGTCCATTTAAATTGACTAGCTTCTACAACTCCCTTAATTTGTTTTTTTGAGAAGCAATATTCTTTAACACTTACATTTGCTATTGTTTCTGGTTTTGAACGCATTTGTTATATTTGTTCTATATCAAAAGAATTTAATTTATTTATTATATATTCTTCTTTTTTAGTATTTAACTGTTCAAGGGATTCTATTACCCTGACATATACTTTATCCAATATTGATTTTTCCTCTCTAGAAATGTTTCCTAATACATGAGAAATAGTATTGAAATTATTGGTTTCTTTAGTTGATGGAGGAGAACCAATACCAATTCTTATTCTATTAAAGTCATGAGTTTGCAATTTTTCAATAATACTTTTAAGACCATTATGTCCTCCTGAACTCCCTTTTTTTCTGAATCTTATTTTTCCAAGGGGAAGATCTTTATCATCTACTATTACAAAAATCTGATTTAAATTAATTTTGTACCAATCTAATATCGCTAGGACAGCCTCACCACTGTTATTCATAAACGTATTGGGCAAAAACAACCTGTAAGTGGAATCATTCGCTTTGAATTCTGAGTAGAAACTTTTAAGTTTATCCTTTAATAAAAAACTTGAATTATATTTTTTCGATAAATTTTCAAGCAGCAAAAATCCTATATTATGTCTACTGTTTGAGTATTTTTTGCCAGGATTACCCAACCCAATTAAATATATTTCATTCATGAGGTAACTCTAAATCTCTTTTCATTGAGAATTATTAATATATAAACAAACTATACTTAGAAATTAAAACAAAAATTCCAATAAAAATTTATCCAGTAATTTTCGGATTAATTAGAAAACTTTTTGAAATACTTTCTGAAAGTTAGTTTCCGTTCCAATCTACTGAGAAACCTTGTAAAAGTAGAGATTGATTATAAATTTGTAGAAGAATAACTAAAAAAACCAGAAGTAGTAATCCTATGACTGTCATAACAGGAACTGCTCCCCAACCAGGTACAACTTTTCCTTGACCTGAATTGCCAATAGCTTTTAAAAGACTTCCTAATGCTGTTTTTTGACCCATGTTGAATTCACAAAATCGAATATTATTTCGCTATTGTATAAGAACTTATACATAAATTGTTTACAAACTTAGCAAAATTGATGCAAACTTTATCATCTGCGCCAGATCCTGCAGTTTCCGTAGCAGTAACAATTCTGGCAATACTTCTAGCTTTAACCGGTTTTGGTCTTTGGACAGCATTTGGACCCAAAGCTGCAAAGCTTACAGATCCTTGGGATGAACATGACGATTAATCTCTAAAAAGTATTTCAAAATTTTCCAAAAATACAAAAAGTAAACCTTTTACCATAATTTAAATATAAATTTAATAGGATATAAATCTGTCAGCACACGTAATTCCATGCTTGCCTTAAAAATTTCTGTATACACCATCGTTTTTTTCTTTGTTGGAATCTTTCTCTTCGGATTCTTAGCTAGTGATCCAACAAGAACACCAAATAGAAAAGACTTGGAGAGTCCTCAAGATTAATCTTTTAATTTAATTCATTGACTTTTATTGCAGGAATATCAAAAAAGGTAATATCTATTTCTCTTTTGTTTATTAATCTCCTACAGCCATTAAAATCTGCTGACTTAGAGAAAATTAATAGAAGCGAAAATAATACAGAAACAAAATTAAGTAATTTAAAAAGATCAAATAAATCAGAGCTTCTATTGGTTTCTAATAGCAAACAGCTAAATGAGATAGTAATCCAATCCGATAAACAGTCTGAAATAAATGATGTTATTTATGCAGAAGGCAATGTATCTTTGTCATATAGAGGGAAATTGCTACAAGCTGATAATTTAACCTACGACAAGTTAAATAAAAAAATTAGTGCTAAAGGAAATATTGTATTGATATTGGGGGATCAAATCTTTAAAGTTTCAAAATTAGAGTACAGCTTTATTAGTGAAAAAGGTTATTTATTAGATGTTCAGGGATCTATTAATACCAATACCTTGATGGATGACTTGTCCTCGAATTTCAGCTTTTCGGATGCAAATAAGATAGAAAGTTTACTTAAATTAGAAAAAGAAGAAGCCTTAAATACTCCAGGTCAGATTAATAATTGGATTTTTTCTACAGAAAGAATAAGTATTGATGGAAAAAAATGGAAGAGTAATAAAGCAATATTTTCCAATGATATCCTTCAATCTAAACAGGTAAAAATAGAAATTAATTCATTGGAAGCTTACTCTTCTAATGAAGAATTAAGATTTAGATCATCTTTGAATTATTTAGTTTTAGATGAAAATGTTTCAATCCCATTTTGGTTTGGTAATAGAACTCTTCCTAAATCCGGACAAAATTTAGATTCAAAAAGTAGTTGGACGATAGGTTATGACAACCTAGATAAAGATGGTTTATTTATTGGTAAAAAATTTAATTCCTTAAATTTATCTGATGATTTTATTATTAATTTAGAACCGCAATTTTTAATTCAACGTTCATTTAATGGGATAACAAATAGTTTTGTAAAGAAAGGAGATTTAATAACTGGAGAAAAAGTAGAAAGAGATGCTAAATTTGCTGATTATTTTGGGTTTAAATCAGAAATAAAAGGGAAAGTTAATAATTGGGATTTGGAAATAGTTAATGAAATAAACTCCTTAGACACTAATAAATTTTCTGATGCGCTTAGATCTAAATCTATTTTGAACAAACAAATTAATTTCTTGAATGCTAAATGGGATAAAAGTTTTTACGGAGTTTATAGAGATAGAGTATGGAATGGTTCATTGGGGGAATCTGAAATTTATGCAGGTTATGGTTCAAAATTAGAAAAAAAACATACTTGGGAAGTAAATGGTACAAATAAAACTGAAGTTTTTTCTTTAGGTCTGGCACATTTAAAAGGAGAGGCGCTAGGTAGTAAAAGCTTAGTTAATAGTGTTAAAGGTAATTTGTTTTACTCCTTAGATCAAAATATTCCATTAAGTGTTGATAAACCTAAAAATAAAATTATTAATAGTTCCTATGAGTATATTTATGAGCCAATTAAAAAAGGACTAAGTCTAAATACGAGACTAGCTGGAATGTATTCTCTATATCATGATGGAAATCATCAAGAATATATTGGTTTCGGTTTCGGACCAGAGTTGATTTTAGGTAATTTCAAAACAAAAACTTTTGATTATACCCGAATTAGTATTCTCCCTTTTTATAAATTTAATAACGGAGACAGTATATTTAAGTTTGACCAAATTTCTGACAAATTTACTTTAGATATTGGTTTTGACCAACAACTGTTTGGCCCAATTTTGCTTAAAAGTAATGGAACATTAAACCTAGATAGTGATTCTAATGATTATGGGCAATTCATAAATTCAAAAATCTCTATAAATTGGAAAAAAAGATCTTATGAATTTGGTATTTTTTATCAACCTCATATTCAAGCTGGAGGAATTTCTTTTAATTTATTTGGATTTAAATAGCTACAAGAAATAAGGATTAAATTTCAAATAGGGTAAATCATTAAATTTATTTTCAATTAGATTTTCATTCTCAAGTAGTGTTGAAGTTGCATCCCATTCTCCTGATAAAAACATTTTTCTTGAACTTTCCTTAATCTCAAGATCAAAAATTAAATCTTTTGATTTCGCTAATGAATTTTTTAAATCAATTTCTAAAAATAAACTTTTATTATCGTTATATTTTTGAATATCTTGTATTGATTTTTTAGGAAGTGTGAAACATGGAATTCCAATTGCAATACAATTGCTATAAAAAATTTCGGCAAAACTCTCACCTATTATTGCTTTTATACCCCATCTCATAAGTGCTTGGGGGGCATGTTCCCTGCTGGAACCACATCCAAAATTGCTATTAACAATTAATATTGAAGCATTTTTGTGCTTCTCTAAATCGAAAGGATGCTTTCCCTTTAAAGTTTCTCTATCGTCTTCAAATACAGATTTTCCTAATGAATCAAAATTAACACACTTTAGAAAACGCGCAGGAATTATTCGATCCGTATCAATATCGTTACCAATCAATGAGATGCATTCCCCAATTATTTGTGTAATTTTTCCTAATGGTGGGGTAAATTCTGATTTCATTTGTTTATAAATTCTCTAACGTCACTTACTTTGCCATTAATTGCGGCGGCAGCAACCATAGCTGGACTCATAAGAAGTGTTCTTCCGCTTGGAGATCCTTGCCTACCTTTGAAATTTCTATTGCTAGAACTAGCACTAACTTGATTACCTATTAGCTTATCTGAATTCATTGCTAAACACATTGAGCAACCTGGCTCTCTCCATTGAAATCCAGAATCCTTAAAGATCTTATCAAGACCTTCTTCTTTGGCTTCAGTGGCAACTTTCTCTGAACCTGGAACTACAAATGCTTTTACTTTTTTAGATACTTTTTTGTCTTTCAATATTTTAGCTGCAACTCTTAAGTCACTGATTCTCCCATTTGTGCAACTCCCTATGAAACAAACATCTACTGGAGTATCTTTTATTGATTGCCCTGGCATGAAACCCATATATTCAAAAGCCTCTTCAGCAATAAATTGGTCATTTGGGGGCAAGTCATCTAACAGAGGAATCAGTTGATTGATGCCTAAACTTTGACCGGGAGTAATTCCCCAAGTTACGGTTGGTTCTACTTTTGAAGCATCTAATTTAATTACATCATCATAAATTGAATTTTCATCACTTTTTAATGATTTCCACCATAAGAGAGCTTTATCCCATTGTGTATGTTTTGGAGCATATAATCTATTTTTAATGTAACTAAAGGTCTTTTCATCAGGGTTTATGTAGCCACATCTCGCGCCCCCTTCAATAGACATATTGCATATTGTCATCCTTTCTTCCATTGATAATTCATCGATTGCAGGCCCCGCGAATTCATATGCAAAACCTACTCCAGCCTTTACACCAAGTTCATTAATAATGTGAAGCACTAAATCCTTAGCGTAAACGCCATTAGATAAATTATTTTCACACCAAATCTGTCTCACCTTCAATTTGTTCATGGCTATGGTTTGGGTAGCAAGAACATCCCTTACTTGGCTAGTGCCTATCCCAAAGGCAATTGACCCAAAAGCTCCATGAGTTGAAGTGTGTGAATCACCACAAGCGATTGTCATTCCTGGCTGAGTTAGCCCTAATTCTGGAGCTACTACATGTACTATTCCTTGATTGCCACTGCCAATATTAAAAAATTTTATTTTATGTTGTAAGCAGTTATTTTCAAGTGTTTCAATCATTTGTTCTGCAAGATTATCTTTGAAAGGTCTGCTTTGATTATCTGTTGGCACAATATGATCAACAGTGGCCACGGTTCTACTAGGAAATTTTACTTTTAAGTTTTTGTCTTTTAAAGCACCAAATGCCTGAGGACTTGTTACTTCATGTATGAGATGAAGACCAATAAAAATTTGATCTGAGCCACCAGGTAGACTAGAAACTTTGTGTAAATCCCAAACTTTATCAAATAAGGTATTTTGACTCAATTTGTAAAAAAGTTACTTTCTCTTCGATAATAGGATTAATCTGAGGCTGTTCAAACACACATTTACACTTAGTGTTTGAATTTCTATTCTATTTCGGGTTGAGTTAAATGTTTTTTTGATATTAGTAATATGATTATTCGGTCCTGAAATTGAGATATGAACTAGTCCAACAGGTTTTTCTTTACATCCTCCGTTAGGTCCAGCTATTCCACTGATCGCTATTGCCCAATCTGCTTCTAATTTTTCTTTGACATTAGTAGCCATAGCTTGACAAACTTTTTCGGAAACAGCTCCATATTTTTTAAGTTTTTCTTCGGAAATATTTAATAATGAATTTTTTAAATCATTACTATAAGTAACAATACTACCAAGAAAAACTTGTGAAGAGCCTGATATTGATGTGATTGATGAAGATAGTAGACCTCCTGTACAGGATTCAGCAAAAACAATAGTTTCGTTTCTTTTGGCTAATTCTTTTATTAAAACGCCTGGGAGAGTATCGTGATTTTCTCCAAAAATAAAGTTCGAAAATTCTTTTTTTAATTTTTCTTTTACAGGGTTAATTAAATTATTTGCTTCCACTTCACTCTTAGCTCTGGCAGTGATTCTGAGTTTAACCTCTCCCAAGTTTGCATAAGGAGCAACAGTCGGGTTCTTAAGATTTAAAAGATCGTTAATTTTTTCTGCGACGGTTGATTCTCCAATGCCTGAGAATTTAAGAGTATTTGAAAAGAAAGAATAACTATCTGAGAATTTGTTTTTAATGAAATCTAATGCAGTTTCTTCCCACATAGTTTTCATTTCACTGGGTACACCAGGGAAAGTAAGAATAGTAAATCCTTTAATTGGTTCCCATATCATTCCTGGGGCAGTACCCCTAGGGTTATTAATTATTTGCGCATTTTTAGGGAAGAAACATTGTTTCCTTAAGCTAGAATAATTGTCCTGGAGCTTTGAATTTGAAAGTTTTTGCTTTATTTCATCCCATAAGTACTCTTTTTCAAAAAGAGATACATTAAAAGACTTTGCTATTGCCTCAGTAGTTAAGTCATCTGGGGTAGGTCCCAAGCCACCGGTTGTAATTAGAAGATTACTTCTTTGAGAAATTTCTTGAATTACTTTTATAATTCGATCACAATTATCACCTACAGTTGATTGTCTAAAGTGATTTAAGCCTAATTGAGACAACTGCTCAGAAATCCATTTAGCATTTGTATTTACAATATTTCCTAAAAGTAGCTCTGTTCCAATAGAAAGAATTTCAACTCCTTTGGAATTAGAAGTCATTTAATTGATGCTTCAAGTTTGCCTTCATAAAGAGGAAAACGATTACATAAAGCTAATACTTTGTCCTTACATTGACTTTCAATCACTGAATCATTTGGATTAAGTAATCTATCAGCAATAATTTCTCCAACTTCAGCAAAAGCAGTTTCATTAAAGCCTCTGGTAGTTAAAGCAGCAGTACCCAGCCTTAGCCCACTGGTAACAAAAGGCGATTCAGGATCAAATGGAACAGTATTTTTATTAGCTGTGATATTCACTGCGCTTACTAGCAAATCAGCAATTTTTCCAGTCATATTTATACTTCTTAAATCTAGTAAAACAATATGATTATCAGTCCCTCCACTAACAATATCAATACCTCTACTTATTAAAGTGGAAGCCAACACTTTCGCATTTTTTATAACTTGTTGGGAATAATTAACGAAATCTGGTTGTAAGGCTTCTCCAAATGCAACTGCTTTAGCGGCAATAATATGTTCTAGGGGGCCACCCTGAGTTCCAGGGAAAACAGATTTATCAAATTTCTTTCCAAATTCTCCATCTTTACATAAGATAAGTCCTCCTCTAGGCCCTCTCAATGTCTTATGAGTAGTTGTAGTAACTACATCACAATAAGGTAGAGGATTTGGATGAAGTTTACTTGCTACGAGCCCCGCGATGTGTGCAATATCAGCCATTAAGAATGCACCAACTTCATCTGCAATATTTCTAAATGATTCAAAATCAATTGTTCTTGGATAAGCAGAATATCCGCATATGATTAATTTTGGTTTTGTTTCTAGTGCGATCTCTCTTATTTCATCAAAATTTAACTCACTAGTTTCTTTATTTACACCATAGTGAACTGCATTAAACCACTTGCCACTCATATTGACTGGAGATCCATGAGTAAGGTGTCCACCATGAGATAAATCCATTCCCATGATTGTATCGCCAGGTTGAAGAAGGCTTAAGAAAACAGCAGCATTTGCCTGTGCTCCACTATGAGGTTGAACATTAGCCCAATTTGCATTAAATAATTTTTTTGCTCTCTGAATAGCTAATTCTTCGATTTCATCAACAAATTCGCATCCACCGTAATATCTCTTTTGAGGTAATCCTTCCGCGTATTTATTAGTAAGGACCGATCCTTGAGCCTGCATGACAGCAATCGATGCAAAATTCTCACTTGCTATTAACTCAAGGTGAGTTTCCTGTCTATTTTTTTCGGAGTTAATGAAATTGGATATTACTGGATCACTTTTTTTAAGATTTTGAAGAATATTCATTGAACTTGATAAGTAATACTCATAATATAAACGAAATTTTTGGAAAAATATAAAAAGGATATTTCATATTTTTAAACGCGCCTGGAGAGATTCGAACTCCCGACACCCTGATCCGTAGTCAGGTGCTCTAATCCACTGAGCTACAGGCGCATAATTTGTAATATCTCTGTTTCAGGGTATCTTAGTCAACTAGATTTCAGGTAAAATATCTATTATTAACAATCTCATTATTATAAATATGCCCATAAAGTGGTACGGAAACGGCGATTTAGAAGATCCCATCTACAAGCATTTTTCTCGAATAGTAAATTTTGTGATTCACTGCATGATATTTACTGCGGTTGTAAGTGGTACTTGGCTTTTAAAAGAAATTAAATATGAAATGGCTTTTTTTAATAATTTTGCTATTTTCTGGTCAATTCTTTTAGCTTCCCACTTAATTTTTGTAATTATAAAAAAACCCAGAGATTTAGAAAAACAATCAACTTAAATCAATTTTATTTATGGACTCTCAGATAAGCATAAGTGATCTAGAAAATATTATTTCAGAAAAGGTTTATATAAAAATAGAAAAGTGGAATTTATATCTTGGAGATGCTGGCCTAGCTAGAAATCTTGCTATTGAATGTATAAGCAATAAAGATCAAGGCACATTAGAGGCTGCAAAAATAAGTTTGAAAGCAATTAATGTAAAAGTAGGAGATGGACTTAAAAGTATTCCACTTATTAATTTAATAACTTCCGCACAAATTCTTGAATTAGAGGAAATTTTGGAAAGTTTTTTTAATAACTAAATCTTTTTTTGATAAATTTTAAATTTATTTACGTTCAAACATTTTGTAAGTAAAAAATAAATTACAAAAAAAGTTAGAGATCCAAATATTAATAATAAAAATCCTCCAAAATTTGAATTAAAGTTATTCTTAGTTTTGAAAATAGTCAAACAAAGTGTACTATCTAAAAATGATGCTAATGACATCAGAGTAATTTTTTTCAATAAATCCAAGTTAGGCAAATGGATATCTTCATTTCGCAGATTTAAAGAAAGCAAAATACAAACTATAAAGTTGACTATTACTGAAGATAAGATTATTCCTACAACTCCAAAATTATATGGTGAAAGATTTCCAAAATTCTTAATTGGTGCACCAATTAAAAACCAATCAAAAAAGATATTAAATATGATCCCTGCGAATGACAACTTAAAAGGAAATTTTGTTTTTTCTATTGAATAGTAAGTTCTTACTAATAAATCTCTATAAAGATAAAAAGGTATTCCAAATCCATAAGCAATTAATATATTCTTCACTTTTAAGGTGGCTGAATAATCAAAGACTCCTCTTTGAAAAACTAATTGAACAATTTGGTTATTGAAGGTTATGAAAAATCCAGTTAAAAAAATAGTTGTCAAGAAACAGTACTCTATTCCAGAGATTAATTTTTTTTGGAATCCTCTGGAGTCTTTATAACTTCTCAATTTAGAAAATTTTGGAAGTAATGGCAAAATTAAAGAGTTGGATAATATGCCTAATGGGGCTTGTATAAGAAAATTTCCGTAAGCTAGTCCAGATGCTGCTCCTTGAAAACTGGAAGCAAAAAACATATCAATAAAAACGTTAATTTGACTTAGACCTGATGAGATAGATGCTGGAAAAATTAGGTTGAAAATTCTTCTCTCTTCATCTTTAAACAATTGGAAAGTTGACTCTAATCTCAAGAGACCGCTTTTATTTATTTCCCAAATTTGAACAACAAACTGAATAAAAGTTCCTGTCAAAGTTGCAAAAGCTAGTAACCCCGAATAAGTGAGGAAATTTGAAGATGAATTTTCTGTGTTGAATATCCAACTAAATAGAATAAAAAAAATTGTAGTTATGCTTGTTATGGCTGGGCTTATACTTGATAAAAAGAATTTTCTTTGAGAATTTAAGGCTCCAAAGCTTAAACCTATAAAGCCAGATAATGGTATACAAGGTGTAAGTATTCTTAATTGGTAAGTGGCAATAGATTTAGCTTCGTAACTTAAATTGGGGGCTAATAAATCAATTAATAAATTGGAATTAAAGTAAATCAATATAGCTAAACTGCATAATAATATTGAAAGTTTTATGCTTACTTGAGTAAGAACAATCCCTCCATTTTTTTTGTTAAGAGGAGTTAAAACTGCTACTACTGCATTATGTAAAGGGCCATTAATTCCTCCAATGATTATTAGCAAAAAACCAGGAATTATATAGGCATAATTAAATGCGTCGTAAGTTACCCCAACCCCAAAAGCAGCAGCTATAAATATTTGTCTTATACATCCCGCTAATTTACTAAGACTAGTACCAAATGAAATTGAAAAAACATTATTTTTAAAAAATGAATGCATTTGGCTATATCAAAAATTTTTCAATAAGATTAAGTTTCAATTATATTTGATTTTTAAATAACGACATATTTTATGAATGATCGGATAATTGAATTTGATCCATTAATTGAAGGGGTTTTAATTAATAGATATAAAAGGTTTCTTGCTGATATTGAATTAGAGACTGGAGAGGTAGTAACTGCTCATTGTGCTAATACAGGACCAATGAAAGGACTTTTGACCGAGGGAGCAAAAGTAAGAATGAGTGTTTCCCCTTCTCCTAAAAGAAAATTACCTTTTACTTGGGAACAGATATGTGTTTTAGATGCAAAAAATGAGGAGGTTTGGGTTGGAATTAATACCCTATTTGCAAATAAGTTGATCAAAAAGGTTATTGAGAAAAATTTGTTAAACGAAATAATTGGAGAAATAGAGACAATTAAAGCTGAAGTGCCTTATGGAAAAGATAAAAAAAGCAGAATTGACTTTTTTTTAACTCCAAAATCTTCAAATCCTGATAAACGTAACATATATATAGAGGTTAAAAATACGACCTGGATGAAAGGAAATGTAGCTCTATTCCCAGATACAGTAACGAAAAGAGGTCAAAAACACCTTATAGAATTAAAGGAATTAATTCCTGCAAGTAAAAGTATTTTAATACTTTGTATTACGAGAAAAGACGCTTGTTTCTTTTCCCCTGGAGATGATGCAGATCCCTTATATGGCAATCTTTTTAGAGAATCTTTTAGTGCAGGTATGATACCAATCCCATGCTCGTTTGAATTTCACAAAGACCACATAACATGGAATGGAATTAAACCTTTGAAATAAATTAAAAACTTGATATTTTGAAATTAATAAAAAAAATTTTTTAATTTAACAAATATAAATTTAGGATGCAACTATAAAATTGGTAGCAACGACTACTAGACACTAATAAGTTTTTTGAGCAAAATTGAATATGAAAGGAAACAGAACAAACTGTTTTTTTGCAGATCTAATTTTTTTTTATGACCACTGCTTTGCAAACGCCTCAAAGGCGCTCTAGGACCAGATTACAAGACGCAAGTCTTGTAAATGGACCTATGCTCCTTTTGAGGAGTATTCGAGGATTTAGTTCAAACCGCTCCATGTTGTGGCTTGCAACTGTTCCTTTAGCACTTTTTGGATTAGGACTTTTTAATGTTGCTGCTCATGCAACAGAACTTCCTGATCTTAATGCAGCATTTTTAGCAAATAACCTTTGGTTATTTGTTGCAACAATTTTAGTTATCTTCATGAATGCTGGTTTCGCTATGGTAGAAGCCGGTATGTGTAGATCTAAAAATGCTGTCAACATTCTCGCCAAAAACCTTTTTGTATTTGCTTTAGCAGTTACTTCATATTGGTTTATTGGATTTGGAATTATGTATTACGGAAAGGAAATAATTCCTGGAATACTTTATTTTAATTCCTTATTCTTTGATCCAACAGTTACTGCTGAAATGATTGAAGGAGCAGAATTAGTACCAACAGTTGACTTCCTCTTCCAAGCAGCTTTTGCTGGAACTGCAGCAACTATTGTTTCTGGTCTCGTCGCAGAAAGAGTTAAGTTTGGAGAATTTGTTGTATTTGCCATCGTTTTAACTGCTTTCATTTACCCAATAGCTGGTAGTTGGAAGTGGAATGGTGGTTGGCTTGATCAGCTTGGATTTATTGATTTTGCAGGCTCTTCAATTGTTCACTCAGTTGGAGCTTGGGCAGGTCTTGTTGGAGCTATGCTTCTTGGACCAAGAATTGGTAAATACTCAGATGGAAAGCCTCAGGCTATGCCTGGACATAATATGGCAATTGCTACTTTAGGAGCTCTTGTTCTATGGATAGGTTGGTATGGATTTAATCCAGGTTCTCAACTTGCTATGGATCAATGGGTACCTTACGTTGCTGTAACTACCACTTTGGCAGCAGCAGCCGGAGCTATTGGAGCAACTATTGTTTCTACTTTAACATCAGGAAAACCTGATCTTACAATGATCATTAATGGCATCCTTGCCGGTTTAGTAAGTATCACTGCCGGTTGTGGTGATATGACTCTTGTAGGAGCATGGTTCGCTGGACTAGTTGGTGGAATTATTGTCGTATTTTCTGTTGCCGCTCTTGATGCAGCTGAAATTGATGATCCAGTAGGTGCATTTTCTGTTCACGGAGTTTGTGGCGTATGGGGAACCATAGTCATTGGTCTTTGGGGAACTGAAATGCAAGGAAGTGGACTAGGTATTGGACTACTTAATGGTGGAGGTATTAAATTACTTCTTGTTCAAGCACTTGGTGCAGCAGCTTATGCTATCTGGACTCTTGTTACCTGTTGGATTGCTTGGTCTGTAATTGGAGGATTATTCGGTGGAATCCGAGTATCTGAAGAGGAAGAGACTCAAGGTCTTGATATAGGAGAGCACGGAATGGAAGCATATCCAGACTTTGCATCTGCTAAATAATCTAACTTAAAATTAATTTTAGAAACCTGACTTATGTCAGGTTTCTTTTTTTTTACAAAAAATTATTTAAAATGTTGTAATATTTAAAGATGGATACTCAAGCTTTTAGAAGATCTCTGCATCATTCTGACAGATATAATAGAAGGGGTTTCGATTCTCCAACAAAAAGAGCTCAAGCTTTAGAAGAAGCTTATCAAAGTGATTTGATAAGTTCTATAAGAGATAATGGTTTTACCTACAACAAAGGCCGACTAAATATTAAATTGGCCAAAGCCTTTGGTTTCTGTTGGGGAGTTGAAAGAGCTGTAGCAATGGCATATGAAACTCGGAGACATTACCCTAATGAGAATATTTGGATAACAAACGAAATAATTCATAACCCTTCTGTTAATGATCATTTGAGAAAAATGAATGTAAAGTTCATTTCAGCTAAAAATGGAATTAAGGATTTTTCGTTAGTTTCTAATGGGGATGTAGTTATATTGCCTGCTTTTGGAGCTACTGTTCAAGAAATGAAACTCCTTCATGAGAAAGGATGTCATATTATAGATACAACTTGTCCTTGGGTTTCTAAGGTTTGGCATACTGTCGAGAAACATAAAAAGCATGTTTTTACATCTATTATTCATGGAAAATTTAAGCATGAAGAGACTCTTGCTACCAGCTCATTTGCAGGTAAATATTTAGTTGTACTTGATCTAGAAGAAGCAAATTATATATCTGAGTATATTCTGGGCAGAGGAAACAGAAATGAGTTTATGAACAAATTTGCTAAAGCTTGTTCTGATGGATTTGATCCCGATAAAGATTTAGATAGAGTGGGAGTTGCTAACCAGACAACTATGCTTAAGAGTGAGACTGAGGAAATTGGAAAGGTTTTTGAAAAAACGATGTTAAAAAAATTTGGACCAGAAAATCTAAATAGTCACTTTTTAGCATTTAATACAATTTGTGATGCAACTGAAGAAAGGCAAGATGCAATGTTTTCTTTGGTTGATGAAGACCTTGATATTCTAGTAGTTATAGGCGGCTTTAATTCTTCAAACACTACTCATTTACAAGAAATAGCAATTACTAAAAATATTACTTCTTTTCACATAGATACCCCAGAGAGGATATCAGTTGAAGAAAACTCGATATTACATAAACCACTAGGATTAGATTTAGAACTTAAAAATAATTTTTTACCTAGTGGAAATATTAATGTCGGAATTACATCAGGTGCATCTACTCCTGATAAAGTTGTTGCGGATGTTATAGAAAAGTTGACTGTTATAGCTTCTTGAAGTTGCAACGTTATTTATAAATATGCTTAGTTTTTTTAATTTATTACTCATATCTTTCCAAAAGATCTACTTTATTAACTAGAATAATTAAAAATTCATGAAGTATGGAAGACAAAACACAAACTAATCAGGTTCAAACAGCCAGTATGAACAGAACTAAAGCTCCGCAAAAAGTTGAAGTTGTAGTTGCTAATTCATCTTCCGGCTCTGAAGTAAATATCCTTGGAGAACTATCAATTTTTATTTTACGGATTGGGTTTTGTGCCTTAATGATTCATCATGGTATAGAGAAACTTCAGGATCCAGAGGGTTTTGCTGAATTTGTAGTTGGTAAGTACTTCCCATTTTTGCCAGGTGATCCTGTCGTTTGGACTTTTGGAGCAGCGATCACTCAATTAGTATGCCCAGTAGGATTGGCTATAGGTATTTTTGCGAGGCTTTCTTCTCTTGGGTTATTATCCACAATGGCATTTGCCGTTTATTTTCATCTCCTAGATACTGGACTAGAAGGTTTTCCTCTTGCAGTGGTTGAAGGTCATAATTATGCCTTCGAATTGTCTTTTATATATGGTGCTATTTCTCTCTATTTTCTATGCGCAGGTCCAGGCAGGCTCTCTTTATTCAGAAAGACTAACAAGATTACATATTATCCAAAATCAACATAACTAACCTAATGCAAAAAATGCCTTTTTTGCGTAATTACCATTGAGATTCCTTTAGAATTACACATATCAATACTTTCTTGGTCTCTTAGACTCCCTCCAGGTTGGATAATTGCTTTTATACCATACTCATTTGCAAGTTCTACAGTATCTGCAAATGGAAAAAACCCATCACTGGCCAAGACAGCATCAGAACATAACTTTCCAGCTGCTTGTAATGCGATTTTTGCTGCTCCAACTCTATTCATTTGTCCAGCTCCTATACCAATAGTTTTTTGGTCTTTTGCAATAACAATCGCATTCGATTTCACATGTTTACAAATTTTCCATGCAAAATTTAGATCTAAGTTCATTTGATTACTCGGATTATTCTTAGTTACTGACATCCAACTTTCAGTTTTATCTTCACTATCATTAGTGTCTTGAACAAGTAATCCTCCCATTATTGATTTAGTAGAAGTTTGCTTCTTTTTTGGGAGTTGATCTTTTGATAACTTTAAAATTCTTAAATTCTTTTTGATTTTTAAAATTTCTAAAGCTTCCGCATCAAAAGATGGAGCTACGACACACTCTAGGAAAATATCTTTGAGGTTAATTGCGGTTTCACTATCAACATTTGAATTAAAAGCAACTATTCCTCCAAATGCACTAACTGAGTCGCATTCCAAAGCATTCAAAAATGCTTGAGAGGCTGAATTACTTATAGAGGCACCACAAGGATTATTGTGTTTTAGAATAACAGATGCAAACGTATCTGTAGTAAGTTCATCTTTTTCTGCATAGCCAAATTCTAAAACTGTTGAAAGTGCTGACTCAAGATCTAATAAATTGTTATAACTTAAATCTTTACCTTGTAATTGTTCTGCTGAGTTCCATCCAATATTACTCAAACCATACCACAAAGCTTTTTGATGAGGATTCTCCCCATATCTTAAGGTGTTGATTAGTGGATAAGATTCAATATATTTAGAGGATTGTAAACCTCTTTCTTTACTTATCCAATTAGATATTGCAGTGTCATAGTCTGCTGTATGTTGAAAAGCTTCAAGGGCTAATTGTGCTTTATATGAATCCTTTAACTCACCTTTTTTACTTTCTTCAAGAAAATTCTGATATTGACTAGGATCGACTAAAACAGAAACGTCTTTATGATTTTTAGCTGCAGAACGAATCATTGATGGCCCTCCTATATCGATATTTTCAATAGAATCTTCCCATTTAGATCCCTGTTCTACAGTTTTCTTAAAAGGATATAAATTGACAACTACTAAGTCAATTAACTCAAGATCGTTAGCTTCTATATCTCTTTTATGTTCTTCATCAGTTCTTTTAGCTAATATTCCTCCGTGTATTTTTGGATGTAAAGTTTTCACTCTTCCTCCAAGGATTTCTGGAGAATTAGTAAAATCTGCAACTTTAATAACTGGAATATTTGCCTCTATTAGATGTTTGGCAGTTCCTCCACTTGATAGAATTCTATAATTAAATTGTTCTACCAATTCCATACAAAATGGGACTATATGTTTTTTATCTGAGACACTTACTAAAGCTAATGGTGACATTATGAGAAAGTTTATTTACTTAAGAATATAAACATGAAATACGATATCCATCATGAATTTGTCTCGATTAGCTCTCAAACTGCAACTCATAGAATTATTTTGATACATGGTTGGGGAGCCGATTCAGATGACCTTTTAATATTTGGAAAGGAGATGACAGATAAAATAAATCTTGATTTTGAGGTAATTTCTTTGAGGGCTCCTGGAGTTCATCCAAGTGGTCAGGGAAGACAGTGGTATGGATTGTACCCACATGATTGGAATGGAGCTGAAGTTGAAGTAAATCAACTTTTATGTACATTAAAAAAATTTGATACTGATCAGATTTCACTAAGAGAAACAATTTTGTTGGGCTTCTCTCAGGGGGCGGCAATGGCAATTGATGCAGGATTCAAATTAAATTTTGGATTGATTGTTGCTTGTAGTGGTTATCCTCATCCAAACTGGGTTCCTGGAGAAAAATGCCCACCATTGATTATTAGTCATGGTTTATTTGATGATGTCGTGCCTATAGATGCTTCTCGGATTATTTATGAAAAGGTAAAAAGTAAGTCTTCTAAATTTTGCGAATTATTAGAATTCGATGGATTCCATCAAATTGATTCAAATTTAATTAATTTTATAAGTTCAAATATAAATAATATTTTTTAAACAAAAGCATATTCGTATTCTTCAATTTCTTCCCAATCATCTGCAGTAAGTTCTAGACCCTCAAATATTTTTTCTTCACCAATTCCTTCAACTACGAATTTTAGTGATGGAAATAAAAAATGATTTTCTTCAGCATATTGGGCGCTAAATAATCCTTTTTCACCCCAAAAAAACCTATCAGTGGTATGTTCATTTCTTCGGACATTGAAAACTGAAGGCGCAGAGAGACCATTTTCAGCTATGAATCTTCTTGCTGCTGTAACTGGTTTATGTTTGCCAGTTTCGATATGATAAATAGGTACATGTGCCATTACCCTTTGGCCAGCCAATCTTCTTCTGCTGATTCTTTTTCTTTTTTTTGACATTGATTGGTACTCCTGAAATTATTAATGAGATTAGTCTTATTTATTTTTACTAATCTTATATCTGTGATTTTGAATTCACTTCAAATTACATAGAGGACCCATCAACCCCTGATGTAGCTTAAAATATGATTAAATGTTCATATTTAAGGCTGGCTAAAGTCAGACCTCTTTATATATCTTAATACTTTTTTCATATTTTACAAGCCCTTTTCAAATTTTTTCTAAAAATTTCTCAAAATTTTATTAGTTATGAATCTCTCAAAAAAATTTGAAGAACTAGTCATAAAACAGCTAGAGAGTTTTGGTTGCTCAATGGGAGTTACTCATTTAGTTATGTATCTTGCTTCAGCTAACCAAGGAACTAAAGCATCTTTTGAAATGATTGGTCAATGGCCACAAATTGATAGGCTTCTAATATCAATAGAAGATGATCCTTCACTCAAAGTTTCTTCTCCTAATAGAAGATGGTACCCGCTTCAAGAAAACGATATTCTACTTGGTGTCCTTAGGGTAGAAACTGATTTGAAAGGGGGGAATTGGCCAGTATCTCTTGATTCTAGATTAAAAGCACTATCAATATCTTTAGCTAAATGCGTTTCTATCGAATTAGAACGTCAAAATAAAAATGAAGAAATCAATTATTTAAAAAATCAGGTCAATGTCATAATCCATCAATTGAGGAATCCATTGGCTGCTCTCAGGACATATGCAAAATTACTAATAAAAAAACTTGGTTCAGATGATGATTCTATTGAGATAGTCGAACGCATGATAATAGAGCAAAAACAAATTAATCAATATATGGACTCTTTTGCGAAATTAAATACATCTATTCAACTTCCTTTAGAAATTGGAGAAGAAAGATTATTATTACCACCAAATTTAGATAATAATAAGGTAATAACTGTTCAGAGTTTATTGAGGCCAATTTTAGAAAGGGGTAAAGCTAATGCGAACTTAGAGAATAGAGATTGGACTGAACCTTCTCTTTGGCCACGTTGGACTTTATCGCCATTAAAGGCAAAATATGCTGTAATTGCTGAAATTGTGGCTAATTTATTAGAAAATGCGTTTAAATATGCCCAACAAGATGCTGAGATTGGACTCACCATTACGAGTAAAGGTATGTGCATATTTGATGATGGAAAAAAAATAACCAAAAATGAAAATGAGAAGATTTTTCAAAAAGGCTTTAGAGGATCTGCCGCTAAGAAGAAGGATGGTACTGGTGTGGGACTTTTTTTAGCGAGAAAATTAGCAAAACAAATTGGAGGAGAGTTGAGATTGCTGGAAAATTACTCAATTGATAATACTGAGGAATTAAAAAATCTTAAGAAGAAAAATATTTTCTACTTAGAGCTTCCTATAAAAGAATTGAATGCATAAATAACATTGCAGTTTCAACAAGTACAACACTCGCACCACAGGCATCTCCATTGAAGCCTCCAATTTTATTACCCAGCATGTTTGGAATAGAATAACTTAAGAAAGTACCAATCAAAATAAGAAATAAAAATTTAATTAATATTGCTTGGGTTGTAATTGACACTAATTGGTATGCAATAAAAATTAAAAGAAAAATAATGGAAATCAAAGATTCTTTTTTAAATCCATTCCAAAACTTTTTATGACTAATAGATTTTTTCTTGAAACTCATATATTTAAATTTTTCTATAAAAAATAAATTTGAAAATCTCCCCCAAAATAAGCATATTGGTAAAACAATAATTATTTGGTTTTGAATTTTGAGTATGCAAGCAATCTGAATTAAAGTTATAAAAACTAACGACTGAACGCCAAAGGACCCAACTTTACTGTCTTTCATAGCTTTTAAACGTTTCTTTTTGCCCGCAAAAATACCATCGAAAGTATCCATTAAACCATCCAGGTGTAGACCGCCAGTAATTAAATATCCTGAAGCCAAACAAATTAATGTAGATGCATAGATAGACCAAGAGTTTGCTGTTAAAAAAATAAAAATATAACTCTGTATTGTTCCAATAAAAAATCCCAAAGGCGGCGCAAATTGTGCAATATTTTTAAATTCGGGATTAATAAAAGGTATCTTTGGAAAGGTTGTATAGAAAATCCAAGATCCTGCCAAATTTTTTATTAAATATTTTTTGATGATATGAAAATAGATTCAATATTAAATAATAGGGTAGATTAATAAAAAAGGATTAAAAATTTTTATAAATTATCGTGTTTCAATTTGAAATTACATCGAATTGCAGTAATACAGATGCAAGAACTGGTATATTTCATACCCCAAATGGTCAGGTAAACACTCCAAGATTTATGCCTGTGGGTACTTTGGGAACGGTTAAAGGAATTTCATCTAAGCAGTTAACCTCTACAGGATCAGAAATGATTCTCTCAAATACCTTCCATCTTCATTTGCAACCTGGAGAAAAACTAGTTAAAGAATCTGGTGGAATACATAAGTTCATGAATTGGCCTAAGCCTATTCTTACTGATTCAGGTGGATATCAAGTTTTTAGTTTGGCTAAATTAAATAATATTTCTGATAAAGGTGTGGAATTTAAAAATCCAAGAGATGGTAGTCATGTATTTTTATCACCCGAAAAAGTAATGCAGATTCAAATGGATCTTGGCTCGGATGTTGCGATGGCTTTTGATCATTGCCCTCCGCATACAGCTAATGAAAATGATATAGAGGACTCCTTACTAAGAACTCATTCTTGGTTGCAAAAATGTGTTGAGACTCATCAGAAATCAAATCAAGCATTATTCGGAATAATTCAAGGTGGTAAGTATCCTAGATTAAGAGAATATAGCGCAAAATTTACAAGTTCTTTTGATCTGCCTGGAATAGCGGTAGGGGGTGTCAGTGTTGGAGAGGCAGTCGAAGAAATACATAGTGTAATTAATTACATCCCGAAATTCTTACCAATAAATAAACCAAGATATTTAATGGGAATTGGCTCTTTAAGAGAAATTTCTTTAGCTGTTGCTAAAGGATTCGATATATTTGACTGTGTTTTGCCTACAAGACTAGGAAGACATGGGACTGCATTTTTTAATGATCAAAGATTGAATTTGCGAAATGCTCGATTTAAAAATGATTTTTCTCCGATTGATAAAACTTGTAAATGCGAAACCTGTAAGTCCTATTCTCGTGCATATTTGCATCATTTAATTAGAAATGATGAAATATTAGGTCTCACCTTAATAAGTTTGCATAATATTGCTCATTTAATAAGATTTACCAATGCCATTTCTAATGCAATTAAAGATAATTGTTTTACAATTGATTTCGCTCCTTGGAAAACAGCCTCTATTGCTCACCATACGTGGTAACGTCTTATCATAATTAATTAAATTATTAAAAAAGGTGCTCATTCTATTTAATACATTCGCTGAATTGCCTGAGGCTTACAAGGCTTTTGCTCCAACTGTTGATGTTCTTCCATTAATACCTTTATTTTTCTTTTTATTGGTATTTGTTTGGCAAGCTGCAGTTGGATTTAAATAAAATCTTTTCGTTTAGATAGTTAGTCTTAGAATGGATTTTCAAGTAAAATCGCATCTCCAGAATTTTCTACAGCACTCTCTATAAAATCTGCTATTTTTAAAGCTCTTGAGGCCTGCTCACCATCTACCTCAGGTGTTTCTTTGCCTTGAACGCATTTAAGAAAATGTTCCAATTCTGCATAAAGAGGCTCAATGGAAGTTGTGCTAACTTCTTCGACATACCCGTCATTCCTATAAACTAATTCGCCATGCTCTGCAGTATATGATTCATGTGACTTTCGATGGATTTGTAGAGAGTGATTTAAGAAATCAGTTTCTACAAGCCCATTTTGACAGTGAGCGCTTAAACTTCTAATTTTTTTATGGCTCATTTTGCTTGCAGTTAAGCTTGCAATAACATTATTTTTAAAAACCAAAGTGGCATTTACATAATCTATTAATCCTTCACTATTTCTGCCTCCAACAGCTGCTAATTTTTGTATTTTTGAGTTTACAAGCTCTAAAACAAGATCAATATCATGAATCATTAAATCCATTACTACCGATACATCATTTGCTCTATCTGCGTGAGGACTATGTCTTCTTGCTTCCAAAACAACAATTTCTTCATTATGCACTATTTTATTTAGCTCCCTAAAAGCGGGATTAAATCTTTCAATATGGCCAACTTGTAATAGACAATTACTTGCATTAGAGGCATCTATTAAAGATTGTGCTTCTGACTCGTTAGCTGCAATTGGTTTTTCAATAAGAACGTTGGAACCTCCCTTTAGACAATCCAATCCAACTTTGTGATGTAGTAGTGTTGGGACAGCGATACATATAGCATCAACTTTAGGAATTAAGTCTTTATAATCTTTGAACCATTCACATTGAAATTGCTCAATAGCTAATTTGCCTCTCTCTTCATTTGGATCTGCAACTCCAACGAGATTTGCATCTTTAAGTAAACTAAGTACTCGAGCATGATGCCAGCCCATATTTCCTATACCTATGACTCCAACCTTTACGGGGGATGAGGTTGGGTGCATAACTTAAATCCATATATTTAAGTATTATTATCCTCTATTGGAAGCACCATTTAGCTTTTGGGAAGAATTATTTTAACACGATCAATTTTTGGACCTGACATAGAAATAACTTCAAATTTAATGTTATTAAAATCTAAAACATCTCCAATTTTTGGAACCATTTGGAATTTTTCTAGCAGAAATCCAGCAAGGGTATGGTAGTCTGTACCCTCTGGAATAGAACATCCTAACTTTTTGTTGATATCTATAATTTCTGATTTTCCAGCTATTGACCATTTTTTAGACAAATTATCTAAGATTTTCATATCTGAATAAGTTCTATTATTAAGCATTTCCTCTCCAACTATTTCGCCATTTAGATCAGCTGCAGTTATGAGCCCCTCTGTTCCACCGTGTTCATCAACCACTAGTAAAAAAGGATTATAGTCTCTGACTATTGGCAATATTTCAGCTAATGAGCATGTTTCTATTATTTTTGTCACTGGTAAAAGGAAGGGCTCCAATAATGTATCGGCTTCCATTTCACTCTTTGATATTGGCTTAGCTAAATAACGCAAATCTAATACACCTAATACATCATCTAGAGACTCGCCAATTACAAAAAAACGTGCATGTCGAGTCTTGTCTACTTGTTTCATCAGTTCTGAAAAAGTTATATTTTTTGGCAAGGTTACCATTTCAGATCTTGGAATCATTACTTCTCTGACCTGTGTGTCTTTTAAAGCAAAAACTCCTTCCAGAATATTCTTCTCATCTGGCTTTAAACCGGTAACATTATCTGTTTCTATAAGAGTTTCTAATTCACCTGCAGATAAACCCGAATTTAAAGAATCCCATTTGTTATTTAAATTGAATAAACCTAAACAGGCGCTGGCAAAGAATTCTATTATCGCAACAACAGGTTGCATACCTTTTCTAACTGAGTCGAATATGGTGGTTAACCTTAATGCAGCAGACTCTGGATTATTAATTACTAGGGCTTTAGGAATTAGTCCAGAGACAAGTGTAACAACTAAAACCACAAACAAAAATAATAGAAGATCATAAAACCTATTTGGCAAAATATTTCTTCTCCAATAATCATTTGCAATGCTATTACTTAGCCAACCAATTGCAATTAATGAAATTGTTACTCCAAATTGAGAAGCAATTAAGGAAGATCTAAATCGTTTTTGAATTTTTAAAATTGAAAATGCTCCTTTCTTTTTTTCTTCTATTAGCCTTAAAACTTTACTTGGCCTTATTAACAAAAAAGAGAGTTCACTTGCTGCGAAAAAAGCTGGGAAAAATAAAAGAAATAAAAGTAGAGTTATTTTCATTCAATGACAAATAAATAATGGGGGTGGCGAGGATCGAACTCGCCTTAGCCAAATTATGAGTTTGGTGCATTCACCAGATTGCTACACCCCCAAGGGAGTTTATGTAATTTTAATTACATTGAATTTCAATATACAATATAAAAATAATATTTCAAAAAACACCTTATTAGGAAGTTTTTGTGAGATTTCTTTTTTTTCTTCTAATCTTTAAATATAAATTTAACTTTTACTAATGGGCAATTTTTCTGATAAGTATGATTTAAATAAAGCAAAATTGTTAAAACAGTTAATTGAAAAATCTTATAAGAAAGGAAACTTCACTTTAGCTTCAGGTAAAAAAAGCAGTCATTACTTGAACTGTAAACCGGTATCTTTAAATGGCGAAGGTCTAAACTTAATAAGTGATTTATTTTTAGAGTTAATTGACTCAAGGTCAAAAGCAGTGGCAGGAATGACATTAGGTGCAGATCCTCTTGTAAGTGGATTAATCGTCTCAGCTGCTTCGCAAGGCCTATTCATTAATGGTTTAATAATTAGGAAAGAAATCAAAAATTATGGCACAAAAGCTGGAATAGAGGGCCCTTCGTTAGAAAAAGGAACTTTGGTAACTGTGTTAGAGGATGTAGTCACTACTGCTGGTTCAGTAATAAAGGCAATAAAAAAGTTACGTGAAAATAATTATGTTGTTAAGGAGGTTTTGTCTATTGTTGATAGACAAGAAGGAGGATATGAAGCTCTTGATGATGAAAATGTTAAATTAAAGAGTCTTTTTACAATAAACGACTTTTTATAATTTTTTTTAAGATGCAAGATTTAGAAAAAAATTTTTGGCTTGAAACATTTGATTGTTTTTCTGTTTCTGGAAAAGATGCTAAAAAATTTTTAAATGGAATTACTACAGGCAATATTTTAAATTCAGAAAATAAAGTTACTAAGACTTGTTGGTTAACTCCAACTGGAATTTTAAGGTCACTAATTGAGATTATTTTTTTAGAAAAAAGCTTAGAAGTAATTATCTTAGCCGGCAACATAAATGAAATAATTGATTATTTTAATCAAATAATTTTCCCAGCTGATGATGTACTTATAAGTGAACCTTTCTCGATAAATAGAATTCAGGAAATTGATGAAATTAGTTCATGGAGGACTTACCAACCTATTTTCTTTAAGAAAAATGATAAAGAATTTGAAATATATAAAAATAAACTAAATTTGTTGAATTCTAATGATTTAAAACTTTGGAAGGTTAATCAGGCTATACCCTCCTTAGATATGGAAATTAATGGGAAAAATAATCCTCTTGAGTTGGGATTGCAAGATCTTATAGACTTTAATAAAGGCTGCTTCTTAGGACAAGAAACAATGTCAAAAATAAAAAACGTTTCTTCTTTAAAACAGGAAATAAGAGTTTGGCAATCATTTGATTCTAATTTGAATTTCGAATATGAAGATAAAAATTTATATACAAATCCTGCCAAAGAAAATTCTGTCGGCGTAATAACTAGTATTCACAAATCTGATCATCATATAAAAGGCTTAGCTATGATAAAAAAGAAATATTTAGAAGAGGTAAGTTATTTTTATTCAGAAATTTTTGGAAAAGTTATTATAAATAAATCTGTAGGATCAATTTTCCTTTAATTTTTTTTTAACTGATTTTTGAATAAAAATTTTGCAATATGTAGTGTAGCTAAACAATCATCTTTATTATATTTGATAATTTTTTTTAAAAATACTTCGTTTTCGGTAAGTTGGTATTGAATCCACCAGTAAAGGGCTTTAGATCCGTTTACATCTTTCTGTTCCCATTCAAAACCTAGCCAATTAGAGACTGTTTTTAAGCTATAATTTTTTATTGGTAATATCCAGGATTTTCTTATTAAGGTATGTAAGTCGATAAACCTTGATTTAAGAAACTCAATTTCCTCAATTCTTAAATTTAATTTTTTAGCAATATTAATTATTGCTATTTTTTCAGTCTCTCCGTAATGTAAAACTGGCCATTCCTTATTAGAAAAAAGCATTTTAATAATTTGATTGTGAGATTCCTCTTTATTATTTTTGAGATTTAAAATTGGTTCATAAATTCGAACTTCTTTTTTTGTAGATAAATTATTTATTTTTAAAAATCCATATAAAAAGTCATGCCTAACGTCTGGATTAGACTCTATATCAAAGATATAAAATCCTGAACTTGTTTTTTCTATCAGATCATAAGAATTATTATTATTAGAAATGCAAAATGGTTTTCCAGAAATATATGCTTGTGCTTGCTTTATAAATTTGGAGGCTTTTTCATACTTTTGATCTTTAAATTTAGATAACTTATCTCCAAGTTCTTTTTCGTTATATGAAGATAATTCTTGAATATTAGATATCCCATTTGCCTTAAGTAATAAGGCAGTTTTAGATCCTATTCCATCTATATCTGAAAGATATCCATTTTCTTTTGCTTCTTTGTTACAAAAATTTTGCCATGAACAAATAGTACATTTTTTTCTATCTTGGGTTATCTCTGGAATAAATCCCTCCAAGGATGCATTCAGATTTAGTAAAACATTAAAAACCTTTTTTCTTAATTTCTTATTTAAATAAATTTCTTCAATACTAACTTTATTACCAAAACTTGAAATTACCAATCCTTTTTCAATTTTAGATTCTTGAAAAGTTTCTAATATAATCGAACTAAAAGCTAAGTCGAATAAATGTTCTTTAGTAGTTTTGTGGCCTAATTTATAAACAGCAGGTAGATATTTATATGTTCCCCATTTACTCCTACCATTAGTTTTTACAAGTAATTGGGGTTGTATCTCTACATTAAGATTTTGGAATAAATTTTTTTTGATTTTAAGTCCAATTACCCCTTGAGAGCCCTTTTTGCAGGCTTTTAATCCTGTATATATATCACCATTACAAAACTCGGAGAAAATGTGATACTGATTAATTTTATCTATGGCTTTATGCGGAGACCAAATTTCACAAGATTTATTACCTTTAAAATCTAGCCAAGCCTTTCTTTTGCATCTTATAAAACTTTTTAAATAAAGAGTATTCAAATTATTTTGAAGCTTAGTTTTAAAAATTACTTATATAAATTAATATAGATAATTAAAACAAATAAAGGAACTTTTAAATTTGGCAGGTGAAACATTAGATAACATAAAATTTGGAACTGATGGGTGGAGAGGAATTATTGGATTTGATTTTAATATTTCCAATCTTTCAAGGGTTGTAGTGGCGGCATGCCAGGAGTTGCATTATCAATTTCATAAAGAAGTTAATTCAAAGAAAATTTTAATTGGATATGATCGTAGATTTATGGCAATTGAATTTGCCAAGCAAATAGTTCCTTTCGTAAAAGGATGTGGTTTTGAACCTATCTTGTCTAATAGTTTTGTTACAACGCCTTCTTGTAGTTTTTATGCTAAAGAAATGAATTGTTTGGGAGCTTTAGTTATTACAGCAAGTCATAATCCATACAATTGGTTGGGTCTAAAAATAAAAAGTTTTAATGGATGTTCTGTTGATGAATCTTTTACAACTGAAATTGAAAAAAGATTAATGCTTGGTAATGCAATTGATAAACTAGAGGATTCATATGAAATTGCGGATGTTAAGAAGTTACATTTAGATAGAATTAAATCTCTTTTTGATATTGAATTTATTGCTAATCAATTGAAAAAAATGAATATGAGGATTTTTGTCGATTCTATGCATGGTTCAGCTGCAAAATGCATAGCTGAGATTTTTGGTGGTAATGATTCAGAAGTAGTTTCAGAAATTAGAGAAGATGCTGATCCTTTTTTTGGAGGAAATCCTCCCGAGCCTCTTTTAAATTATTTAGATGACTTAAATGAAACACTTATAAAAAATTCAAAAAATGAAGTAAAAACTTTAGGAATTATATTTGATGGAGATGGTGACAGAATTGCGGCAATTGATGAAAAAGGTAGATACTGTAGTACACAAGATTTATTACCATACTTTATTAGCTATTTGGGAGAAATTAACCATAATTCTTATCCAGTTTTAAAGACTGTTAGTGGTTCAGATATTATTAAAAATATATCAGAGAGCCAAAATAGAGATGTTTTTGAACTTCCAGTTGGCTTTAAATATATTGCTGAAAAAATGATTAAAGAGAAAATATTTATTGGAGGAGAGGAATCTGGGGGAGTTGGTTTTGGTAACTTTATGCCTGAAAGAGATGCTCTATATGCAGCGATAGTTTTATTAAATGGAATTGCTGAAAAATCTCAATATTTATATGAAACTTTAGATGAAATTCAAAAAGATTTTGGACCAAGTGTTTATAAAAGAATTGATATTAAATTTCCAAATCAGTCAGAAAAAAATAACGTAAAAGAATTTATCATAGATAATATTCCTGAGAATATTAATAATCACAAGTTAAAAAGTATCTCAAAGATTGATGGAATAAAGTTGAGAATTGATAAAAATTTTTGGCTTCTTTTTAGGTTTTCAGGAACGGAACCTCTTTTAAGGTTATATTGTGAAGCACCAAAAGAATCTTATTTAGATGAGTTATTAGAGTGGGGTCAAGTATTTATAAATTTGGCAGGAAAATAAGGATGAAAAATTTATATTTAGCGAGTAAGAATAAAGGTAAAATTGAAGAATATAAGAAATTGCTTGCTGGAGTTAATTGTAAATTATTACTCCAGCCAGAATCATTAGAAGTTGAAGAGGATGGAATGACATTTCGAGATAATGCAATTAAAAAAGCGAGTGAAGTTTCTAGAAAAACAAATAATTTCTCAATAGCTGATGATTCAGGAATTTGTATTGAAGCACTAGATGGTAAGCCTGGCATTTACTCATCTAGATATGCAGAAAATGATCAGAAGAGAATTGAACGAGTTTTAAAAGAACTTGATGGAGTTCAAAGTAGAAGTGCTTTCTTTATTGCCAATATTTGTGTTTGTTCCCCAAATGGTGAAGTGATTATTGAATCTGAGGCCAAATGTCATGGCAATATTATTTTAAACCCGAGAGGGAAAGGTGGTTTTGGGTATGACCCAATTTTTGAGGAGAGTTCTACCAGATTAACTTTTGCAGAAATGAATAATGATATTAAAGACTCTTGTAGTCATAGAGGTAAAGCATTAAAAAAAATTATTCCAGATTTAATTGAAATTTTTTCTTAAATTCAATTAACCCAAGATCCATGAAGGCCATGAGGAATTGAAATGGGTAATTCATAAACAGCTAATTCTTTTAAGTCTTTTGCATCTAATATCACTAAATCGCTTCCTCTTCTTTCTCCGTTCCATAAAAGTATAAACAAAAATCCCTCATCTTCCTTAGAGGAGTTTTCTGATGGAACCATGATTGGTTCACTTACGAATCCACTTGGACCAGCTGACCAAGAAATCTCTTCCTTAGATGTTAAATTTATTTTTTTTATTGCTTGCAGTGGAGCGTTCCCCATCTTTTGAGATGTGCTTGCCATCCAACTAAAAGTTGCTGTTAATCCTAAGTTTTTAGGATTAACAACAGCAAATTCACAACATTGTTCACTTAAAGTTTCAAGTTCACTAGTTTTTTTCTTTAGATCGATAATTGATCTTTTCAGTTTTCCTTCTGGATATTTATCAAAGTCAATATCCCTAAAATTCTCGTCTGGACCAACTGATGGAAAATCATCATAAAAAATACTATCTAATATGATTTTGGAATCTTTTTCAAATGCATTTACATGATGAAAAACGAATCCTTCTGGAGCATCTATTGTTAGCGGTGGCTGACCTCTAAATAATCCACTTTCTCTGGGGATGATAAAAAACTTTGCCTTTTTATTTGGGTTTGACTTTAGACATTGAGCTGCTCCTCTTTGGCCCATTACAAATGGAAGAGGATTGAAATCAATAGCATTCTGTAAAAATATTGCCCAATTAGTTGTAATTGCGAAATCATGAAGGAATGCAAAGCCATTAAGGGTATCTTTTCTGTCGAAAATGAGCTCTCCAGAATTTGTACCAGCATTATTAAATTCCATTAATCTAATGGTACTTTTTGGCCCGGTTTGTACTCCAAAAGTGACTAAAAGTTCTGAAGATGCATTTGAATTTAGGTCTGTTTTGGGATGGGCACTAAATGCTTCGTTAGGCTTGAGTACCCCTTTTAATGTTGTTAAACCAATAGTGTTAAGACTATCAGGATCCATTGCATGTGGACCGGCTGCTTCCCATAATGCGAGAATTTCATCTCCTAATTTAACAACATGAGTATTAGCGATATTCTTGAATTTTAGATCTAATGCATTATTTAGAATTCCTCCATTTTTTTGTGTCCCAAATACACCTCTATAAATAAATTTATTTATTTTTTCTTCTTCCAAATAGCCTTTAGTTTTAACAAATCTATTTGTTAAAAATGGCTGACCATTTTCGAATTTTATGGAAGTTATCATTCCATCACCATCAAATGGATGATGAACCCATTGTCCACCTCTCTCTAATATTCCTGGTCCATTTCTTAATAATGTTCCATTTAAATTTTTTATATTATTACCTTTGCTAATTTTTAGAGGCTCCTTGGTTAGCTCCTTTTCTACATTTTGATACGCACTTGACCAATCTTCTTTATTAAAACTTTTAAATTTATCAATTTTTTTATCTTGTAAATTAGTCACAACAAAATAATTACTCCTTTTATTTTCGCCAAAAATCAACTGAATTGTGGCTGATTCGAAAAAATTGCTATTTTATTGATTTTCTAGCATTCCTTTACTGCTTGGAATTGAATCAGATCTTCTTAGATCTATTTCGGTAGCCATTCTCATTGCTCTTGAAAAAGCTTTAAAGCAAGCCTCAACTATATGATGTGAATTGCTACCTCTTATTTGATTAATATGCAGAGTAATACCACTGTTATTTACAAAGGCAATAAAAAACTCTTTTACTAGTTCAGTATCATAATTGCCAATTCTAGGAGCTTTTAACTGAAGATCATAAGATAGATGTGGTCTGCCGGAACAGTCTAAAGTCACTTGAACTAATGCCTCATCTAATGGAGCAAAGAAATGTCCAAATCTACTTATTCCTTTTCGTTCTCCCAAGGCTTTTGAAAATGCTTTGCCTAACGCGATTCCTACATCTTCATTTGTATGATGATCATCAATATGGGTATCTCCAATCGCTTTTATTTTTAAATCGAATAAACCATGACTGGATATTTGATGAAGCATATGATCTAAGAATGGTATCCCGGTTTCAATCTCGGAAATCCCATTCCCATCTAAGTTTATCAATACAGAAATATCTGTTTCATTCGTTTTTCTTTTTATTTCAGATTGCCTTAGAGATGACATTTTTATGCAAAAAATTTAGTTTACATTCCATTAATGCAGTAACCCGCATCAACATAAATTGTTTGGCCTGAAATGCCGCTAGAGAGATCACTTAATAAAAAAGCAGCAGTATTACCGACTTCCGTTTGAGTGACTGTTCTGCGTAAAGGAGCTTTTTCTTCAACATTGTGAATCATATCTAAAATGCCACCTATAGCAGAACTTGCAAGTGTTCTTATTGGTCCTGCACTTATTGCATTGACTCTAACTTGTTTTTCGGGTCCAAGTTCAGCAGAAAGATATCTTACTGAGGCTTCCAAGGCTGCTTTGGCAACTCCCATTACGTTGTAATTAGGAATCGCCCTCTCTGATCCTAAATAAGTTAAGGAGACAACTCCAGCACCATCACTAAAAAGTGGTTTTGCTGCTTTACATAAAGGTGCTAATGAATATGCACTTATATTAAGGGCTCTATCAAAACCCTCTGATGAGGTAGCACTATAATCTCCAATCAATTCGTCGCGACCTGCAAATGCCAAGCAGTGAACTAGACCGTCAATTCCCCCCCAATTGTTTTTAATATTTTCAAAGATTTCTTCTATTTGAGCTGGATTTTGAACATCAAGAGGCAAAAATAAAGATGGGTTTAATGGTTCAGTTAGTTCTCTGACTTTAGATTCGAATCTTCCTTTATCGTCAGGCAAATATGTTATTCCAAGTTCTGCGCCAGCTTTTGAAAGTTGTTGAGCTATACCCCATGCTATTGAACGATTGTTGGCAATTCCTGTAACGAGAATTTTTTTGCCAGTTAGATTTAGAAGCATTTTGTTTATTATTTATATTATTCTCCTATACAAAAGTACCTATCTTTACGGATTACTGCAAAATATACAATAATTTTCAAATATAAGAAATATTTAATTTAAATATGGTCAGAACAAATTCTATGGTTTTGGAATTAGGTTTTCAATTACCTAATTTCGAAATGTTAAATGCTAATTCTTCAAATAATGAATATTTTAATTCTCATAATCTAGATAGTCGGCATTTACTTTTGATGTTTATTTGTGCCCATTGCCCATTTGTTAAGTATATTGAGAAACAAATTTTCACCTTAAACAAAGAAATTGAGCATACAGTTCAAACAGTAGCAATTTCTAGTAATGATATTGTCACTCATCCTTCAGATTCTCCTAAAAATTTGAAATTACAAGCACAATCACTGGGATGGAGTTTCCCTTATCTATATGATGAAAATCAAAATTTTGCTAAGGAGTTAAAAGCAGCATGCACCCCAGATTTTTATCTTTTTTCAAATAAAGGAAATGGTAATTTTTTATTGTATTATCATGGTCAATTAGATGATAGTAGACCAGGAAATAATATCCCTCTTTCAGGTGAAGATTTGCGATCTGCTGTAAGAGATTTGAATCAAGATAATTCTTATCCTTTAAATCAGATTCCGTCTTTAGGTTGCAATATTAAATGGACTCCTGGTAAAGAACCCAGTTGGTTTAAATGAATTAAAATGTTTTTTTACCCATAGAAATATGGTTTAGAGTTAATATATTCACTATGCAGATACCTCCATTTACTTTAAATAGGCAGTACCAAGAAATTGGTTCTGAAATTGAGAGAGAAGTTTTAAAAGTTTTAAATGGTTGTCAATATATCAAAGGAGAAGAAGTTACCATTTTTGAAGAAAAATTTTCTAATCTGATTGGTGTTGAAAATACTATTGGATGTAACAGTGGAACTGATGCTTTAGTGTTAGCTTTGCGCGCATTAGATATTGGTGTGGGAGACGAAGTTATTACCTCATCCTTTAGCTTTTTTGCAACTGCAGAGGCTATTAGTGCAGTTGGCGCTCACCCTGTTTTGGTAGATATAGATCCTGAGACTTATCTTATTAATACTGAACTAATAGAACAGAAAATAAATTCAAATACCAAGGCAATTATGCCAGTTCATTTATTTGGTAATGCAGTGAATATGACCTTAATAAAATCATTGGCTAACAAATATGACTTAAAAGTAATCGAAGATTGTGCTCAGGCAACATGCACAATGTGGGAAAATTCCAAAGTTGGTAGTATCGGTGACATAGGTTGTTTTAGCTTTTTCCCTACCAAGAATTTAGGGGCTGCTGGAGATGGTGGAGCAGTGACAACATCTGATCAGAAGATTGCAAGAAAAATTAGAGAACTAGCTGTTCATGGTAGCCCAATAAGATATCACCATACTCAAATTGGATATAACAGCAGACTAGATACCATTCAAGCTGCCATATTAAATATCAAAATTAAATATATTTGTAAGTGGATTAATAATCGCCAAAAAATCGCTAATAATTACCTTGATTTATTAGAAAAAAATCCATTTATTAGTTTTCCTAAAATTAGCTCTGATTCAATTTCCCATTCTTGGAATCAATTTGTCATCAAATTAAGAAACGATAAATATTTTTTAAATGAAGATTTTTCGAATTTATTTGATACTGATTGCAAAAAATACTATTCCTTAAGGAATTTGGTAAAACAAAAGCTTTCTGAAAAAGGTATTAACTCAATTATCTATTACCCAATTCCAATACATGCACAAATAGCATACAAAAATAAAAATTTTTCTAGAACAAAACTTATTAATACAGAGAGGATTTGTACGGAAGTTCTCAGTCTTCCAATGTTTCCTGAAATTTCTTATGAAGAGCAAGTTTATGTCGCAGAAAATTTAAATAAAGTTTTAAAGAATTGCATAGAGGAAATTCAAATTTCAGCATAAAGTGATTTAAATAATCTTTGCTGTATGTTGTGATCGACAATAGGGGTTGAATAATTATTTTTTTCTAAATTAGATATCTCGCCATTTAATAGGTCTGAATTTGACACTTTAGACAATTCAGGAATCCAAGATTTTATATATTCGCAGATAGGATCAAATTTTTTTGCTTGAGTATATGGATTAAAAATTCTTAGTGGTTTTGGATCCATACCGCTACTAGCGCTCCACTGCCACCCCCCATTATTTGCGGCTAAGTCTCCATCAACCAACGTCTCCATAAATTTTTTCTCGCCCATTTGCCAACTGCATATAAGATCTTTTACTAGAAATGAAGCGACTATCATTCGACATCTGTTATGCATCCAGCCAGTACTGTTTAGTTGACGCATTGCAGCATCAACTATAGGTACACCAGTCTCGCCGTTGCTCCAATGCTGAAACCATTCATTATTGTTTTGCCATGGAAATTGACCCCATTTTTTTCTATATGGACCTTTCTCTAGCTCTGGGAAATGGAATAAGCAATGTTGATAAAATTCACGCCAAACAAGTTCTTTTTGCCAAGTTTCAATTGATAGGGAATTTTCATGACTTTCAAAATCCGAATTTAAATCTAATGTGGCATTCCAAACTTTTCTAATGCTGATGGTTCCGAATCTAAGCGATGCACTTAAAAAAGATGTCCCATTATGGGAAGGCAAATCTCTTGCGGAATTGTAAGAATATATATTTTTTTCGTTAATGAATTTTTCTAATAATATTTCTGCACCGTTCTCACCTGGTCTACATGGACAAATATTAGATCCAGAAAATTTGATATTTTTGAGAAATTTCTTTAGGGTGGAATCAGATGAATTTATTAACTTATTTTCTTTTAGCTTATTATCTATATCTTTAAACTGGAAAATAACTTTATCTTGATCATATAACCCTAATAAATTCATTTTTGATTTAAGGTTTTTATAAAAAGGTCCATAAACCGAATAAGGTTTATTATTCCCTGAAAATATTTTTAAAGGTTCTACTAATAAGTGATCCCAAGATTCAATAACTTGAATATTTTTTTCTTTTAAATTTTTTTTTATTTGTAAATCTCGATTAATCTCATAAGGTTCAATTGTTTTATTCCAAATAACAAATTTAGCATCTATTGTCTTTGCTAATTGAGGGATTATTAATACAGGATCTCCTTCTTCTATAACTAGTCTACTACCCATTTTTTCCCAATTATTTCCTAATTCTTGAAGCGAATCTCCTAGAAACCAAGCTCTTGAATTTGCACTAAAATCGTGTGTGTAATTTCTATCTAATATATAAGTTGAAGTAATAGCATTTGATAATGAAAATGCTTTGATTAAAGCTTGATTATCGAATATTCTTAAATCCTTTCTATGCCAAAATAGTATTCTAGGATTATTCATAATTTATCTAAAAATTGTTTAGCTCTAAACCAAGCTGTCACAGTTTTTGCGTCAAGAATTTCATCCCCACTAGAAATAAGATTATCAAGTTCGTCGGGATCTAAAATTAATACTTCTATATCTTCATCTAAATCTCCTTTAACCTCTGAATTTAGTTTGCTCAATTGACGCGCTAAAAATAAATAAATTTCTTCATCTGCATAACCAGGAGCGGGGACAAGAGTTCCTAGTTCATCCCATTTGTTTGCACTAAATCCAGTCTCTTCTTGTATTTCTCTTTTAATTGAATTAATAGGTGTTTCGCCTATTTCTAATGTACCTGCTGGAAATTCTAATAAATACCTCGAAACAGCAAATCTATATTGCCGGAGAATGATAACTTTATTGTCTTTTGTAATAGGCACTGCTAGGGCAGCGCCAGGATGCTTAATGTATCCATATTCAGCTTCATGTCCATTTGGAAGCTCAATTCTATTTATTTCGAAACTAAATTTTTTAGATTTTAACTCAGATATTTTTTCTTTAAAAATGGATTTTTTTATAAAGTTTTTATTGCCCATAATTTTAAAATAAAAATAGCCTAACAGTTATTTTTTGGTTTTGTAAATCATTTGATAGACCATTTTGGGTCATCAAACTTTTTGATTTTTTGGCTTCTACTTAAGATCTCAGATAGTGGTGTAATAACGAAATTTCGGTTCATGAATCTAGGGTGAGGTAATGTTAATTCCTCGTCAACCGTATGAAAATCTTCCCACCAGAGAATATCTAAATCGAGACATCTTGATAGCCATTTCTTACCCTTTGGCGTCTTTTCTCTTCCGAAAGATCTCTCTAACTTTTTTAGTTCTTTTAAAAGTAATTTCGCCTTTTTATTTGATGGTTTTGGAAAAGAATTACTTTTTATGAGCAAAAGAGTATTTAAATAATTGGGCTGTTCATTCTCAACTCCATGAGGTAATGTCTCATAAATTGAAGACCAAAAAAAGTTTGCATGAAATTTTCTTTTCTCTTCTTTTTTTTTGTTGGAATGATCGCCCCACTCATTTATTATTTCTTCTATTTTTGGTTTGCAAATTAATAGTGACTCAAGAGGGCTTCCGAATTTACTATCAATATTTGCTCCTAGGGATATACATAGTCCATTTTTGATATTAAGATTTGATAATTCCACTACAAAAAACAAAGTTATTGGATAAATTCTATATCAGGCATTTTTAAAGTGATTTTGAACCCCGAGTTAACAGAAAAAGGAGAGATAAAGGATTTAATGAAGTCAAAGGATTCTTTTAGAGCTTTCCCTTTAGCTGCAATTACAGGTCATAGCTTATTAAAATTATCTTTGCTTCTAGCAGCAGTTGATCCCAGTTTAGGGGGAGTGGTTATCGCTGGCGGAAGAGGTACTGGAAAGTCAGTATTAGCAAGGGGTTTGCATACTTTACTCCCTCCTATAGAGGTATTAGATAATGAATTAATACTGGAAAAGCTAACTAAGAGAAATAGTAATACTTCATTAAGACCTATTGGTAGGAACCTAGATCCAGATAAACCTGAAGAATGGGATATTAGTACTAATAAATTGTTAGAGGAGGCAATTGGAAGTGATTATTTGAATCAAATTGAAGAAATTCCAAAAAAAGTAAGAGAGGCACCATTTATTCAAGTTCCTATTGGCATAACTGAAGACAGACTTGTTGGATCAATTGACGTTGCTGCTTCATTAAGTACGGGGGAACAAGTTTTTCAGCCTGGAATTTTGGCAGAAGCTCATAGAGGTGTTCTTTATGTAGACGATATAAATTTATTGGATGATGGTATTGTAAATTTAATTCTTGAAGCTACGGGAAGAGAGAAAAATAATATTGAAAGAGATGGTTTGAGCCTTTCTCATCCTTGTAAGTCACTTTTAATAGCAACTTATAATCCTGAAGAAGGTGCTTTAAGAGATCATGTTTTAGATCGTTTTGCGATTGTGCTTTCCGCAGATCAATCTATTGATAATACTCAAAGAGTTGAGATTACAAAATCTGTTTTATCACACGCAGAAAATAATATTAAATTTTCAGAAAAGTGGTCCGAAGAATCTGATAATTTATCTACTCAATTAATTTTAGCAAGGCAGTGGTTAAAGGATGTCAAGATAACAAAAGAGCAAATAACCTATTTAGTGAATGAGGCTCTTAGAGGAGGCGTAGAAGGTCATAGGTCAGAATTGTTTGCAGTAAAAGTAGCAAAGGCAAATGCAGCTCTTAGGGGTGATGAGAATGTAAATTCTGAAGACCTAAAAGTCGCAGTAAGGTTAGTTATCCTTCCGAGAGCAATGCAAATACCACCTGAAGATGAAGATATACAACCTCCTCCTCCAGAGGATCAGAGTCCTCCTCCCCCACCTCAATCAAATAATGATGACTCGGAACCTGAGGCTAATGAAAACGATAATAATCAAGATCAAGAGCAAGAAGAAGATAATTCTGATGGAGAAGAAGAATCTACCCCTGAAATACCCGAAGAATTTATATTAGATCCTGAGGCATGTATGGTTGACCCTGATTTACTGCTTTTTTCATCTGCCAAAGCAAAAGCAGGAAATAGTGGAAGTAGATCAGTGATATTTAGTGACAGTAGAGGAAGATATGTAAAGCCAGTTATTCCAAGAGGCAAAGTAAAAAGAATTGCAGTAGATGCAACTCTTCGAGCTGCTGCACCTTATCAAAAATCAAGAAGATTAAGAAACCCTAATAAATCAATAGTTATTGAAGAAAATGATTTTAGAGCAAAGCTTTTACAAAAAAAAGCAGGTGCATTAGTTATTTTTCTGGTTGATGCGAGCGGCTCTATGGCATTAAATAGAATGCAAAGTGCCAAAGGTGCAGTAATAAGACTTTTGACAGAGGCATATGAAAATAGAGATGAAGTAGCTCTAATTCCCTTTAGAGGTAATCAGGCCGAAGTTCTTTTACCTCCAACAAGATCTATAACTGCAGCAAAAAGAAGGCTTGAAACAATGCCTTGCGGAGGAGGATCACCTTTGGCTCATGGGCTAACACAATCAGCGAAAGTAGCAAAAAATGCTCTTTCTACAGGAGATATCGGTCAAGTTATTGTTGTGGCTATTACTGATGGAAGAGGCAATGTACCCTTAGGATTGTCCTTAGGAAAAAATGAGGTTGAAGAAAAAGATAATGAAAATGTCAATTTAAAACAAGAGGTTCTTGATATTGCTGCAAAATATCCGATACTTGGAATAAAACTCTTAATAATTGATACAGAGAGAAAATTTATTGCAAGTGGCTTTGGTAAAGAATTAGCAGAGGCAGCTAGAGGTAAATATGTTCAATTGCCAAAAGCTACAGATAAAGCAATCGCAGCTATGGCTTTAAATGCTATAAATGAATTCTGATTCTAAATTATGGATAAATTTCGTTAAGAAATTTTGACAGTCCAATAGTTAAGTCCCTTATAGATTTGGTTAATTCTTTATCTTTTGTTAATTTTACAAAATCATCACTCACATCATCCATTTTGCTGGAGATCGAGCTTGCAGCATTAATTGTCAATTTAATGTCGTTGAGTGTTTCTTCATTGTCAATAGTAGATAAAATCTTATTTAAATGATTAGCAGCAATTGTGATTTCATTTATTAAAGGCTCAATTCTTAGTATTTCTTGCTTTGATAAATAAATTAGTTCATCAAGGTTTTCTTGGGTTCTATCAAATTGGTCAATTGATTTAACAATATTTTCAATTATGTTTTCTTGATTTGATTCTTTTAGAAGCTGGCTAAGTCTATTTGTTATATTTGACAGACTTGATAGTTGTTTCCCTGTGATTGTATCTCCCTGACAAATAATTAATTTGCTATCGCATTTTTCGGATGTAGGTTTTGCGATGTTTTTAGAAATTGTTTTTTCACTAGTTTCTAAAGCGACTTGGACATCTCCTCCAAGGAAAGAATTAGTAACTACTCTTGCAAATGCTGGCTTGGGAAGAATAATTTCAGGATTATTTAAAACTATTTTTGCTTGAATTGATTCATTAGTAAACAAAATATCATCTATTGAACCTACTAAAATTCCTCTATAAGTAACTGGAGATTTTTTTGATAAACCGCTTGCGTTATTGAATTCGGCAAAAAGGTGCCAATTTTTTGAGGATAATCTTACTCCTTTGAGCCAAAAAGAAAAAAATGTGAATGTTAAGATTCCTCCCAGTAAGGAAAATCCAACTATTGAATCTCGTAAGCTTCTACGCATAATTTCTAAATGTCTTTGGGTTGCATTGGACCATCAAGTTTCCCATGTCGAAATTGAAATACATAAGGATCATTACTCTCTTTGAATTCATCAATAGAACCTGCCCATCTAAATTTACCTCCATAAAGCATTAAAACTCTTTCTGAAGTCCTTTCTATAGTACTAAGAACATGGCTAACCACAATAGATGATCCTTTGGCTTTATCATTTGTTTTGTTTATTAAATCTTCAATTCTTGAGGAGGCAATTGGATCAAGACCAGCAGTCGGTTCATCAAAAAGTAACAAAGGTTTAGTATTTGCGTTAAGAGTTTGATCTGTAATTAAAGCTCTAGCAAAACTTACTCTTTTTTGCATGCCTCCGCTTAATTCATTGGGAAGTTTATTCTCAACATTAAATAATCCCACCTCAGCCAAACATTCACATACGATTTTATGAATTAACTTTTTAGATAGGTTTTTGTTTCTTTTAAGGAGAAAACCTACATTTTCTTCAATAGTTAAAGATCCTAATAATGCTGGGTTTTGAAAAACTAGTCTTACATCAGGAGGATTATTTTGGTCTAGTCTCAAATATGTTTGTTTTTCACCAAATATTCTTAATTCCCCTTTGGTGGGTAAAATAAGGCCTGCTAATATTTTTAAGATAGTTGATTTTCCGGAACCGGAGGGGCCAACTATTGCTAATTTCTCTCCATCATTCAGTTTAAAATTTAGTTGATTAAGCACATTAACCTCTCCCCAGCTTATTGAGAGGTTTTTTGTTTCAACTGAATGCTTTGATTTTTGCAAAATCTATATTAAAGAAAAAGTCATCTTTATATTACATATTGCCTATTTTTAGAAATAAAAAAAGGATGTGTGAATTTGATTTATAATGCATATATCTTTTTTTTAAATTTGTGAAAAATAATTTAAGAGGTTTTTAATGAATAATCAAAAAAAAAGAATTAGAAGATATTATAAGTATTTTGAAAAGTCCAAATTTGTCTTGCTAAATGAAATTTTAAGAATTTTGAGTTGGCTTTTACCAGGCTTGGTAATAAAAAGATGGATGATTACATCTGCAATTGGATTTTTGACATCATTATTAGGACTAGTAATTTGGACAAATTTAAGGCCACTCTATTGGCTTATTGAAGTATTTTTTGGGATAATGACAGGCTTAACTAGTATCTTACCTGTTTCATTATTGGGGCCATTAATTTTTGTTCTTGGACTTTTATTAATTGGGATTGGACAAAATAGAAGTATTAATTCTATTAAAAAAGCCCTTGCTCCAGAAAAAAGCACATTTTTAGTTGATGCATTAAGAGTTAAGAGTAAATTAAACAGGGGCCCTAATATTGTCGCAATTGGTGGAGGAACAGGCTTATCTACTTTATTGAAAGGCTTAAAAAATTACAGCAGTAATATTACAGCAATCGTAACTGTATCCGATGATGGCGGAAGTAGTGGAATTCTTAGAAAACAATTAGGTGTCCAACCTCCAGGAGATATTAGAAATTGTTTGGCTGCCTTATCAAACGAAGAACCAATTTTAACTAGATTATTTCAATATAGATTTTCAGGAGGTAGTGGCCTAGAGGGTCATAGTTTTGGGAATCTATTTTTGTCAGCTTTAACAACAATTACAGGTAGTTTAGAAAAAGCAGTACAAGCCTCTAGTAAGGTTTTAGCTGTACAAGGTCAAGTTTTACCTGCTACAAATATTGATGTAATGTTATGGGCTGAATTAGAGGATGGTCAAAAAATTTTTGGTGAAAGCAATATCAGTAAATCTAAAAAATTAATTTCAAAGATTGGATACTTGCCAGAAAATCCTTCTGCTCTCCCAAGTGCTCTGGAATCTATAAAAGAAGCTGACTTAATTGTTCTTGGCCCTGGTAGTCTATACACTTCCTTATTGCCAAACTTATTGGTACCCGAGATAGTAGATGCTTTATTGCAAAATAATGCTCCCAAAATTTATATAAGTAATTTGATGACTCAGCCTGGCGAAACAGATGGACTTAATGTTTATCAACATATCAAATCAATAGAAAAACAATTATCAAATTTTGGAGTTAATACTAGAATTTTTAATGCGATTCTATCTCAGGCTCTATTTGAAAAGTCTCCTCTAGTAGACTATTACGCAAGTAGGGGAGCAGAACCTGTCCAATGTAATAAAGAAAAATTATTATCTGAGGGTTATTATGTTTTGCAGGCACCATTGTATTCAAGAAGAATCACTCCCACTCTTAGACATGATCCTAGGAGACTAGCAAGAGCGGTTATTTTCATGTACCGCAAATTAAAGAAATTAAACTAATAAGCATCTTGAAGTTCATAGAAGTCTGGTTGAATATAGTCTTTTCTCAATGGCCATCCTCTCCAGTCTTCAGGCATTAGGAGTCTTTTGGGATTTGGATGATCTATAAAATTTATTCCAAACATGTCATATGTTTCTCTTTCTTGCCAATCACTTCCTTTAAAAATTTTATACAAACTGGGAATTGATAAATCCGAATCTCTTTTTAAGAAGACTTTTAATCTAACTTCTTGAATCTTTTCGATTTTATGTAGATCATCAACAGTAATGAAATGATAGAAACTAACAAGATTTTTACCAGGCCCCTCATCATAGCCACCTTGACATTGGAGATAGTTAAAACCGTAGTTTGTTAAAGCAGATACAGCTTCATATAATTTGCTAGGTTCAACAGAAATGTTTTCTATTCCCGCATGATCATAATCTAACGGTTGGTTTGGAATGCCAACTTTAGATAAATTTTGACTCATGAATCCTTCTTTTTCTATTGAAGTATCTGTGGATTTAGCTAAACCGTCTTTTTCCATTACTCTTCTTCACTATTAATAATTTCGGTTTGTTCCCTGTTTTCAGGTAATTCAGTTATTTTTTCTTTTTTGGAGGAAGGAAAAACATTCGTTGAAGTTTTGTTTAAATATTCACCAGTATTTTGAGAGAAAACAAGATTCATTTCGTGTTTATATGTTATGTACCTGTGGGTTTGCTCTGTTTTTTCCCGCTCTAAAATTGATTCATTACCTACTTTTTTTCTTAATTTTATTACAGCATCAAAAATTGCTTCTGGTCTTGGTGGACATCCTGGAAGATATAAATCGACTGGTATTAATTTATCAACGCCTCTGACAGCAGTAGTAGAATCTGCGCTAAACATTCCACCTGTGATTGTACAAGCACCCATTGCAATAACATATTTTGGCTCAGGCATCTGCTCATAAAGTCTTACTAGGGCTGGAGCCATTTTCATCGTTACTGTCCCTGCGACTATTAATAGATCTGCTTGTCTTGGAGAGCTTCTCGGTACTAATCCAAACCTGTCAAAATCAAATCTAGAACCAATTAGTGCAGCAAATTCAATAAAACAACAAGCTGTTCCGTATAGAAGAGGCCAAAGACTACTTAATCTAGCCCAATTATGAAGATCATCTAAGCTTGTTAGGATTATATTTTCACTTAAATCTGTAGTTACTTGTGGTGCACCAAGGGGATTGCAAGTTCCTTCTCTGATTTCCCTTATAGCTTTTGGGGATAATTGTGGGTTCAATTTTTTAACTCCATTCTAAAGCACCTTTTCTCCATGCGTAAGCCAAAGCGATAACGAGTATTGCAATGAAAATCAGTGCCTCAATAAATGCTAATAAGCCTAATCTATTAAAGGCAACAGCCCAAGGATAGAGGAATACTGTCTCTACATCAAATATAACGAAAACTAAGGCGAACATGTAATAACGAATATTAAATTGAATCCATGCTCCTCCTATAGGCTCCATTCCGGATTCATATGTTAGTTTTCTTTCCCCAGTTCTTCCTTTAGGGGCAACAATGAGATTAGTAACTAAAGCTAATATTGGGACAGCAGCTGCTATTAATAGGAAACCTAAAAAATATTCATAGCCAGTTAATAAAAACATCTTAAAAATTAATTTTGAATAAAAGTCGCTTAATTAAGCAAAATCTTTTAAAGTTCTTAAAGAACAATAATAAACCGTGAGTGAAAACATTCAACCAGCCTCTGAGGAAAACAAAATAGTTGAAAATTTTGAGAAAGAAAAACTTTCTGCAAACTCCTCAGGAGTAAATATTGAACAACCTTACATTAATTTAGAACAAAATAGATTCGAATGTAGAAGTTGTGGATACATTTATGATCCCTCTGAAGGTAATAAAAAATTAAATATACCCAAAAATACGCCCTTTTTAGAGTTAGATGGTAATACATTCGTTTGCCCCGTTTGCAGAGCTGGTAAGAATTTTTATAAAGATATAGGACCTAAATCTAAGGCTAGTGGTTTTGAAGAAAATTTAACTTACGGATTTGGTTTCAATAGCTTGCCTTCTGGCCAAAAAAATATATTAATTTTTGGAGGTTTGGCTTTTGCCGCAGCATGTTTCCTTTCTTTGTACTCTTTGCATTAATATAGATAAATGAAAAAAATTATTACCAGTTTTCCCAATCTTCTCTTATCTATACTTCTTTGCTTCGTTTTAAGTAGTTGTTCATCTACAGGAGTGAAGATGAGTGATAGTAGCCCTTGGAAAACAATTCAGTTTCAGGATCAGGCAAATGCCCTAGATGTTGATTTTATAGATAATAATAATGGATTTTTAGTAGGTTCTAATAGACTTATTATGGAATCAAATGATGGGGGAGAAACGTGGGAGAAAAGGAATTTAGATTTACCAAGTGAAGAGAACTTTCGTCTTATAGATATTGATTTTAAAGGTCAAGAGGGATGGTTGATAGGCCAGCCCTCATTGGTTATGCATACACTTGATGCGGGGAAAAATTGGACTCGTTTATCTCTAGGTAACAAATTGCCAGGCCAGCCATATCTAATAACGACTGTTGATGATGGGGTTGCGGAATTGGCTACCACTGCAGGTGCTATCTATCAAACATCAGATAGTGGTGAATCATGGAATGCAAAGGTTCTTGACGCATCTGGTTCAGGTGGTGTAAGAGATTTGAGAAGAACTGATAAAGGAGATTATGTCAGCGTAAGTAGTCTGGGTAATTTCTTTTCTACTTTGGAAAATGATAGTAATTCATGGATCGCTCATCAAAGAGCTAGTAGCAAAAGAGTTCAAAGTATTGGTTTTAATCCAGAAGGAAGTTTATGGATGCTTTCTAGAGGGGCAGAAATTAGATTTAATGAAGATACTAATGACCTAGAAAATTGGTCTAAGCCTATTATACCAATTCTTAATGGATACAATTATCTAGATATGGGATGGGATCCAAATGGTGATATATGGGCTGGCGGGGGTAATGGAACTTTAATAGTAAGTAAAGATCAAGGTAAAACTTGGAATAAATATCCTATTGCTGCTGAATTGCCAACAAACTACATTAAAATAGTTTTTCTTGATAAGGAGGCTTTAGACAATCAAAAAGGATTTGTACTTGGCGAGCGTGGTTATATCCTTAAATGGAATAGCTAACTTTAAATAACTTGAGTTAATAGTAAAAAAAAATTAATTTTTGAAAGATTTAGCAACTGTCTGTAACCAACCTGTTAATTTCTTCGCGAACTTATGATTTTACACTGTAAGATCATAGGGTAAACATTTGTGATTATGGCCGCAGGTTCAACGGGTGAACGCCCATTCTTTGAAATAATCACCAGTATTAGATACTGGATTATTCATGCAGTAACATTACCAGCTATCTTTATAGCAGGCTTCTTATTTGTATATACAGGCTTAGCCTACGATGCTTTCGGAACTCCTCGTCCAGATAGTTATTTCCAATCATCTGAATCTAAAGCACCTGTCGTAACACAAAGATATGAAGCTAAATCTCAACTAGATTTAAGAACAAAATAACAATGACTAATTCTCAAGCTCCAATGCAGGCTGCGGAAGTCCGCGTCTATCCTATATTTACTGTCCGTTGGCTAGCAGTTCACGCTCTAGCTATCCCATCAGTATTCTTTTTAGGTTCTATTGCTGCTATGCAATTCGTAGCCCGATAAATTTAACTATCATGCAAGTAAACGAAAATCCTAACAAAGTTCCAGTTGAACTTAATCGTACAAGCCTTTATTTAGGCTTATTATCAGTCTTTGTATTGGGAATTTTATTTTCCAGTTACTTTTTCAATTAAATTAAAATCATGAGTAAATTAAAAGGACCTGATGGAAGAATTCCAGATAGACTTCCCGACGGTAGACCAGCAGTTGCATGGGAAAGAAGATGGACTGAAGGAACTCTTCCTCTATGGCTTGTTGCTACAGCAGGTGGAATTGCAGTTATCTTCGTATTAGGAATATTCTTCTATGGTTCATACCAAGGTGTTGGAGCTGGAGGCTAACAAATCCTTACCTTGGACTGATAATCACTTATATCAAATAAGCCTAATAAGAATCAGTAAATATCCTTAGTTTCTCTTTCGTGGAGCTTGGGATATTTTCTTTTTGGGTTATCAATCCATCTTTTAATGAAAAATGAGACTTGCTTTTTGGTCTTTCTTTTTCAATTAATTTAGCTACTTCAAATATTATTTTATTAGCCACTTCAGTATTTGATCTAAGATTATCCAAAACCATCTCTACAGAAACTTCTTGATGAGTTTGATTCCAGCAATCATAATCAGTAACCATAGATAAGGAGGAGTAAGCTATTTCAGCTTCTTTAGCTAATCTTGCTTCTGTGTGGTTCGTCATTCCAATTATTGAACATCCCCAACTCCTATATAAATTAGATTCTGCTCTAGTTGAGAAAGCGGGACCTTCCATTGCTAGATAGGTACCCCCTCTATGCAATTGTCTACCGCCAGGAATATTTTTTTCTGCGATTTCACTTAATATACGTGATAAATTTGTGCAGAAGGGATCTCCCATAGTTATGTGAGCAACAGCTCCCTCGTTAAAGAAGGTTGCAGGTCTATTTTTTGTCCGATCTATAAATTGATCTGGAACTACTATATCAAGTGGCCTTATCTGTTCTTGTAATGAACCAACTGCTGATGGAGCAATAATCCATCTTACTCCTATTGATCTTAGAGCCCAAATATTAGCTTTGTAAGGGATTTCAGAAGGATTTAAACTATGTGTTCTGCCATGTCGAGGAATGAATGCTATCTCTAGGTTTCCAAGATTATATACTTTTATTGAATCAGAAGGTTTACCATAGGGAGTATTGATTTCTATTTCTCTTAAGTACTCTATTTGATCCATTGAATAAAATCCACTTCCACCAATCACTCCTAATCTTGATTTTTCAATTGGTAATAAATGTTCTTTATTCATAGTGATGTAAATGACTTTTAATCATCTGGTACTAATTGGAGGAGGACACTCAAATGTTTCTTTATTAAAGAAATGGTTAATGTTTCCGAAATTAATGCCAGAAATTCCTGTTTCAATTATATCTAGAGATTCTCATTTGGTTTATTCGGCGATATTCCCATCGGTAATTTCAAAATCAATCACTATAGAAGAGAGTTTAATTGATATAAAATCTTTAGCAAAAAATGCAAAAGTATCTTTTATAGAAGAAGAAGTAAAGGATATTGATTTCAATTTAAAGAAAATTGTTTTAGGTAATAGACCTTCAGTTAATTATTCGAAGTTGGTTCTTAATTATGGAAGTCAAACAATAATTCCAAAAGAATTTGAATCACTAGTTAAAAATCGAAATGCTTTTTCAATTAAACCTTTTTTAAGGGCTTATGACTCAATACTAAAAGAGGACATTTTTGATTCAGTTAATGAACTTCCATTTGTAATTGTTGGGAGTGGCCTTGCTGCAATTGAAGTATCATATGCTTTGAGAAAAAGATGGGGAGATAGACCTTTAAAACTATTATGTGATTCAAGAAAAATTAATAATACAATTCTAAAAAGTTTACGGAATTCCAATATTGATTTAGTTGAAAAACTTAATTTTGATTATGGCAAGATTCTTTTATGTACTGGAAATACATCTCCTTTATGGGCAAACAAAAAATTATTAGATTCGGATTCTCATGGCAGAATAATCACAAATCAGAATTTGCAGATAAAAAGTTTCTCTGGAATCTTTGCAGTCGGTGATTGTGCAGTTGTAGGTTCAGCAAAAAGACCAGCATCGGGAGTTTTTGCAGTAAAAGTTGTAAATACATTAGTCCAAAATCTAAAAAAAGATATAGAAGGGAGATCATTAAAAAAGTGGTTTCCTCAAAAGATCGGATTGCAAATAGTAAATATATTTCCAAGCCATCATCCAAAGGCATTTGCTATTTATCGCAATTTTGTTTTCGGCCCTTCTTTTCTTTTTTGGATTTTAAAGTATAAGATTGATCTCAACTTTATTAAAAAGTTCAGATCAAAAAGGCTAATTATGAAAAGTAGTGAAAAAAATATTTCATTGAATGATTGCAGAGGATGTGCAGCTAAAATTCCTCAGTTTGTTTTGAATAAATCATTAATAAATTCTAATTTAAGTTCTTTTGCCTCATCACCTGAAGATTCAGTTGAGATATATCAAAATGGTCAAGATATTATCTTGCAAAGTGTAGATGGATTTCCTGCTTTGGTAAGTGATCCATGGCTTAATGCAAAAATTACTACTTTGCATGCTTGCTCAGATTTGTGGGCATGCGGAGCAAAACTTGCATCCGCGCAGGCTTTAATTTCATTACCAAAAGTTGAAAGGGAATTTCAGAGTTACCTCTTTTCTCAATCACTTCAAGGTATTAAATCAACAGTTGAGGATCATGGAGGTGAATTACTTGGAGGCCATACTTTCGAGGCAAGAAGTTTAGTAAATAAACCTTATTCATTAGGAATAGATATTTCTTTAACAGTTCAAGGTATTTTAAAAAATGGAGCAAAACCATGGCTTAAATCTGGAATGAATATTGGAGATATTCTCATGATGTCTAGACCCCTGGGCGTTGGGATTTACTTTGCCGGTCAAATGCAAAATATTAATATGCTAGGTAGTTCTTCTGAAATAATTAATAATTTATTAAAGAGTCAGCAATATTTGATTGATGAAATTTATCTTTTTCAAAATCAATTTAAAGAATCATTAGTCAATGCTGCGACTGACATTACTGGATATGGATTTATTGGACATCTTAAAGAAATGGTTGAATCATCTAATTTATATAGGCAAAACAATCATCTTGAGCCACTAAAAGTTTTATTAGATTTATTTGCATTTAAAGCTTATCCTGGAGTATTTGATTTAATAAGAAAAGATGTTAAAAGTACTTTCTTTGAATCTAATAGAGAAATTTTTGACAAAATTTATAAATTAAATAAGCAAAAAAGAATAATTAATTTTTTAAACGAAAATTCATTAGATCATCAGACTTTTAACGAGAGAATATCATTACTATTAGATCCTCAAACATGTGGACCCTTGTTGATAAGTTGCAATCCTAAATATGAAAATGTTCTAAAGGATAAATGGTACAAGGTTGGAGAAGTTTTAAAAATGTAATTAATTTCTATTGAATTTGTCAATTTCTAAATATCTTAATCTTTTGATTTCCTTTCCCATCTCCTTCCCTGGATCCCATCCTTCTTTTTTTAATGTTTCTCCATCTTTTTTTGATTTTATGAATTTGTAAATAAATAACCACTTAAACAATTTACGCCAGTATGGTCCTCCATCACAAATTAATAATTTGACTGTCTCATCATTAAGGTTTCTGTCCTCAATAAATTCTGTCCAACTTGATGGAGAAAAATGATTGAAATTTTTTTGGTTTGTATTTAATATCTTTTTGATATTAAAATAATCTTCTAATATTTTTATCTCACTATTATTTACCAAAAATCTTTTACATGCTTTTTCTAAATCTTCTGAATCTTTTAATAAGTAAAGCATATGATTTCCCTTTAACCTCTTAATCCAATTTAGTCCTCTTAAAAACCTTTTATCGACCTTAATATTTTCATTTAAGATTGAGATAATTTCCCATTTATGAATTATCGAAATCACATTAGTCAAATTATCGTGTTTGCATATTTCAGCTAGTTCCATCCTTATTCGTATTCCTAGTGCAGCAGGGTAAATCATTTTCTGGTGAGTTTCTGAAATTTTCCATGGCCATTTTCTAACTGTTTCTTGAGATTGTTTGAGGGAACTATTTGAAATATTGAAATCTAACCTTGAAGCATATTTTGCACATCTAATTAATCTACTTGGATCATCTGAAATACTATTACTGTGAAGTAAGTTCAACTTTTTACTTTTTATATCAGAAATTCCTCCATAAAGATCATAGATTTTCCTTGTCGAGACCTCGAAGGCTATTGAATTTATAGTGAAATCTCTCCTCTTAAGATCCTCCTCAATAGTACTTTTATTTACCGTGGGATTTAAGCCTGGAGCAGAATAAATTTCTTTTCTTGCAGAAGCAATATCAATTTTATAGTCATTAATATTTATTTCTACAGTGTTGTATAAATTAAATTCCTTGATGAGACATAAATCGACATTTACAATATTTTTTTTTATAAATTTTGCAAGAGAAATAGAGGATCCTTCAATTACAAGATCAATATCTACAGGTTTAGAAAACGATTTTTTGTGGAATTTACTAATTAATAAATCTCTTAAATAACCGCCAACAAAAGCTACTTTAGTATTGTTATTAGATTCTATGTATTTAGCAATTAGGTTATATAGATTAAATGGAGTTTTTATTAATTCTCCTTGGATGTAATCAGAGATATCGTTCATGAGTTTTAACTTACATAACGAATTGGAGCTAATCTGGGATCTAGAATTTTACTTCCTTTATCACCAAATTTTACTGCTAAAGATATTTTTTCCCCACTCCCAAAAATATGTATGATTTCACCTTTCCCAAACTTTGAGTGAATTAGCTTATCTCCAACTATCCAGCTTTTCCCTTTACTGGGACCTGAATATAATTTCCTTACTGCATTTATTGGTTTGTTAACAAATTCATTTGGATTGTTTCGATCAACTCTAGTTAAACGTTCAAGATGCCAATCTCTTCTAATTGAAGCACCACCAGTTTGTGGTAATTCGCCATCCATTAAATCTTCAGGTATTTCTGAAAGAAATATTGAAGGAATTGTTGCTTCACGCATTCCACCCCATAATCTTCTTTCTCTAGCATGACTTAAGAAAACTCTTTCTTTAGCTCTAGTAATACCTACATAGCATAATCTTCTTTCCTCTTCAAGAAGTGAGGGAGTATCTATTGATCTATGGCTAGGGAAGAGACCTTGTTCTAGCCCAGTGATAAAAACATTTTGAAATTCTAAACCTTTACTATTATGCAGAGTCATGAGAGTTACAGAGTTGGGATTATTTTTTTTCGTATCATTATCAGTTGTTAAGGCTGCTGTAGAAAGAAATCCCTCTACATCCCCACTTTCTGTTTCTTCTTCATATTGAGTAGCTGCATTAATTAGTTCTTGTAAGTTATTTCTTCTATCTTCAGATTCTTCAGTCCCATTAGAGAGCAAGTCACTTAAATAACCACTTTTTTCTAATATAAGTTGTAGTAGTTGAGCGGGGCCTGAATTTTCTAGGTAACACAGTAGATCATTCATAACTTCAGTAAATTTATTAATTCCTTTTGATGATCGGCCTATTGTTTCTTCAAGACTTTGCTTATCATTAAGAACCTCCCATAATGGGATATTTAACCTATTAGATAATTCATTAAGTTTTTGAATAGTAGTCTTACCAATCCCTCTTCTAGGAACATTTATGATTCGCAAAAGACTAACGTTATCTGAAGAATTAACCAGAACTTTCAAATATGCTATTGCATCTTTAATTTCTCTTCTATCATAAAAACGCAATCCTCCAAAAATTGTATAAGGAATGCGCCACCTTACAAGAGATTCTTCTAATACTCTTGACTGAGCCCTGGTTCGATATAAAATTGCAAAATTTTTCCAAATTGGGTTTTGATTATAGTTATTGAGTGATTTTATTTTATTGGTAATTGCTTCTGCCTCGGAAATTTCATCATCACAGCTGAGTAACGTTAAAAGTTCCCCTTTTTCTTTAGTAGCCTTTAAAACTTTGTCAATTCTTTCAGAGTTGTTTTCAATTAGTGAGTTTGCAGCATCAAGGATATTAGAAGATGACCTATAATTTTCTTCTAATTTAATTAAAGATGATTTTGTATCGTCGTTGATTGAAGTTTTAAAATCTTCTTGAAAACCAATTAAAATTCTGAAGTCAGCTGCTCTGAAACTATAAATACTTTGATCAGCATCCCCAACTACAAAAATTGACCGATCTTCCCAATTGAAGAATTTTTTTGGTTCAGTATTTCCAGCCGTAATTAATTTTATAAGTTCATATTGTGTTCTATTTGTATCTTGATATTCGTCAACTAAAATATGTTTAAATCTTTTGTGCCAGTAATCTCTGACCATATCATTTTGTCTTAATAAGAAAACAGGCAAAAGTAGAAGATCATCAAAATCTAAAGAATTATTTTTTGAAAGCGAAATTCTATATCTCCTGTAGGCTTCTGCAACTGTTTTATCAAAATTATTATCTGCTTTTTCTAAAAGATCATTAGAAGTTAAGCATTGATTTTTAGCATTACTTATTAATCTTTTAATCTTTTTGGGATCATATCTTTTTGGGTCAAGATTCATATCTTGACTGATAATTTCTTTTACTAATGTTTGAGAATCTGTTTCATCGTAAATTGAAAATTGCCTCGTCCATTTTAGGCCTTCTGGATCAGTATATTTTTCAATATCGTATCTCAGAAGTCTTGAAAATAAAGAATGGAAAGTACCGATCCAAAGGTTCTGAAGCCTCTCTTGGTGAACGTTTGTTCTTAATTGATTTTGATCAATTTCTTTGAGAGTTGTCCAAGGCTGACCAAATTGATTAAAAGCTAATTCTTGGGCTAGAAGAACCTCTAATCTTGCTTTCATTTCTTTAGCAGCTTTGTTAGTGAAAGTGACTGCCAGAATGTTATAGGGATCTATAGAGTTACCCTCTATAAGGTTTGCAATTCTGTGAGTAAGAGCCTTAGTTTTTCCGCTACCTGCACCTGCTACAACTAATAGTGGTCCATAAACATGTTTTACTGCTTGAAGTTGTTGTTTGTTTAGGGACTTAAAAAGGAAATTGTTGGTTTGAGGCACTTTTGGAAGGGTTTTTCAAAAATCAGACTTTAGTATGAGATTCAGATTCCGTTTCTAGATCTTCTAACGCTTTTTTTAAGTTCATAAGTTCATTATTGTTATTAATTATTTCTTCAAATTTATTTTGAGGCATCTTTAATTTTATACTTCTGTCTAGAATTTCTTTTTCCAATCTCTTCTTATATGAGGAAATAATTTTCTTTGATAATTTTAATTCTTGTTTATCCAAAACTTTATTGAAAATGTAATTTTATATTAGCGGAAAAAATTTTTTTATTTGAATTATTTCAACTATCACTTTGGAATGAAGTTATTAATTAAGAAGCGTTGCGTTAAGTTTGAAATTGTATTGTTTTTACTTGCTTTGTATTAATCTTAAGATCGATCTTTAAATTTTTACTTCAGGAATGTCAGTTTCAAAGAAAAATCAACTATTGTCCGCTGATAAGAAATTAAATGATTTAAGCAATATAAAAGAATTTATTAATAGTGCAAACTCAAGATTAGATGCAATAACTTCTATAACAAGTAATTCACATGCAATTGCAGCAGACGCTGTAACAGCAATGATTTGTGAAAATCAAGACTCAGTTAATTCAAAAATATCTTTAAATACAACTAACAAGATGTCCGTTTGTTTAAGAGATGGAGAAATAATTCTAAGGATTGTTGCTTATCTTTTAATTTCTAATGACGAATCAGTTTTAGAAAAAAGTTGTTTAAAGGATCTTAAAAATACTTATCTTGCTCTTGGGGTACCTTTAAGAAATGCAAGAAGGGTTGTTGAATTAATGCGAGATGCAACAATCTCTGATTTAAATTCAACAGTTAATAATATGCAAGGAAACAAAGGCTTTCTTCCTAAATTAGTATCTGAAACAAAGTTTCAATTTGAAAGGATAATTAATCTTTTAAACTAGCTAAATTCCTTATCTCTGAAGTATGTGAAGTCTGTATTACTGAGTTATTTTCCAGATTTCTAATAGTAGAAAATCTGGATCTTATGTGAGTGGATAAAAAGGAAATTCTTTCTTCGGAAACTTTTGATTTGTAAATAGTTTTAATGTTTAAATTATTTTGTTCATCAAAAAAATAATTGGATGATGAAATAAAGGATTCTGTATAACCTTTATTTCGTAAAACAATTCCTGAATTCTCATCCTTTGGTAAAAATATCAAAATAGTTTCATCTCCCTCACTCATATTATCTTCTTCCCAATCACTAAAAGCTTGCCATTTTATAGAAATGGCTATGCTCTCTAGGTTTAAACTTAAGTTGTAATTTTTAAAAATTTCAATAACTTTTTTATTTTTTGAGTTGATATTTTTAATGTATATTTTACTAGTTGAGTTTTCAAATTCCTGAAAAGCTAAAGTGTGAGTACTTCTAATAGATTTCCACTCTCCTATACTTTTATCAATGAATTGATTAATTGTTGTTAGATTCTTCGTCAAGTTTATCTTCTACGGAATGATTTTCTGCTTTTTGTATCATTCTTACCATTGAATCCACCATTAATCTCTTAGCAGAAGTTACTTTTAATCCAGAAGGAGTGGTTGATATTTGTTCTCCAGGGCGATCATATGAAGTTGGTCTAAATGGAGTCATCTAATGTCTTTTAAAAAATTAATCGATTTCTATTCTTGCATGAATTCTTATTTATAAAGTTGTTGTTTGCAAAAATGTCATATCTCTCTTCTTTGATTACTAAATTTTTAACTGTTCTTTATTTAGGTATTTTATTTTTTGCTAATCCTGAAATAGTAGCTAATGCAAACATTCCTAAAAGAGCTACTCCTAGAAATAATCCGGCTCCCTGACTAACCCCAGCTCCTACAGCTACTAGTATAGAATCACTGATAAGAAGACTTATTAATAATGCTGGAGTGAATATTTTCCAACGTGTTCCTCCAATACCAATTGCGTAGCTTAGAAAGTCAAAAAGGCCAGTCATTAGTAGACCTGTCATGAGAAAGAAATTTTCTTCTAGTTGGTTTTGATTAAAACTTTCAATTTTTTTCATTGCTTTTGGGCCTACTAATTTACTCACAGGAACTCGACCATAATTTCTCGCAATAAAGAAAGCTGCTTGGCAAAAAACGATATCAGAAAAGATTATTGTCATGTAACCTTTTTGAAATCCTAGTAATGAACCAGCTAGCAGAGAATAAGCTGAACTTGGAAGTGCAGGTAAAATAATACTTACTCCTCTAAGTATGAATATTCCAAAAGGAGCCCAAATCCCCATGCTTTCTATTTTGTTCCTTAAAGGTTCAATCCCATAATTTTGGATTAAATAAATCAATACAACAAATATTGCTATAAAAAAAACTACTGAGAGAAATTTCTGTATTTTATTCATTATTTTTCAAATAAATTTATTGGTAGTAAATTCTTAATTTAATATTTGATTCTATCTATAATAGAAATACTAATCAATAAAAATTTTTACAAATTTTTAATCTTATATTTCCTACCAATAAAAGATTTTTGTATTCCATCAGAAGTCATGATTGATTCTATGAATAAAGTTAATTCAATATTTTTTAGAAATATTATTTATTTACTCCTTTCTATTATCGTTTCGCTTTGCGTCTCAATAAAAAAATCAGATGCTTTGCCTCATGAATGGGTTGGCGTCCCTAAAAGTGAATATGGAGAACAGCTATGGGATAGGCAAAGTATAAAAAGGAATGAAGACGGTTCTGTGAGAGTATTAAGTAAATTTATTCCCAAAACAAAAAGTGAAATTACAAAGGATATTCTCTATACAATGGATATAAATTGTTTTGAAAAATCATTTAGAGATGTTGATGTCTCCATAGATGAAGTAAATACTAATTTTAATGATTTAGCTGATTGGCAAGATCCAAATGGAGATAAACTGATTTTGAGTGTGATTGGTCAAGTTTGTAGAGTTGAAAACTAAAAATTTTGGATCAAAGAAATGAAAAGAAATTTATATTTTTCCATACCTAGAAAGTAAAAAGACTTTCATCGTGGGGGTTTAAAGTTGCCCGGACTCAGAATTGCATTGCAGACAATTATAGAAATATCACAAAAAGTGAGATATTTTAAATATTAACTAAAGGAAAAGACCCATATTTTAAATAAATATTTTCACTTATATTCAACAAACATTCTTTTTAAGAGAGTGGATTTACAATCCAATTCTTTTTACAAAAAAGAATCATTTCTTATTTGATATATTAAATAGCCTTTCTGCAATAATTGAATTTCCTTCATCATTAAGGTGAGTATCATCAAAAAATACTATAGCTTCGGAACTTATCCAATTGCTTCCATCAAAGAAAACATTACAAAATGATTTATCAATAATACATTTTTTATTTAATTCTTTGACTATTAAAGGATATACAATTTTGAATTGGGGTTCTAAAAAATTAATTCGTTTTTTCCAATAATCAGTAAAGAATTCATAATTAACATTAGAGCTGTAAATAGTAGGATGAAGAATTGCATTAAATTCAATTCCATCGTTTTTTAATATTAAATAACTAGAGTACCAATTATTTACTAGATGTTTTGCTATGCTTTCAGCTTTGTCTGGACTTTTGTGGCAATCATATCCATTCCTCAAGGAATCATAAATTCTTTCTTGAGCGTTGATAGATGTTAATGGTGAAATTAAGAATTCAATAATTCTAGATAAATATATCTTAGTTAAATTCGAAAAACTTTTTTTATTATTTTTCAATGCGTTATTTATTAGGAGTTCTCTTGAATGAGTTGGAATTATCTTATTTTCCTTCCTACATCCTTGCTCAACATCATTATATCCATCATAAAAAAACACTCTTTTAGGTTTATGTCCATCACCTAATAAAGTAATTAGGCTATTAATAGCTTGTCTTGAATTATATCCTCCTACTCCAAAATTAAAAACTTTTTCACCAGAGATCTCATGGTAATTACTTGGGATTGTTTGATCATCAGATACACCTGTTCCCCACATTGTAGATCCGCCAAAAAACCATGTGGAATTATCGAGGTTTTGTCCATTTGAGTATCTGGTTTTATATAAACCCATAATATTTACAGTCTTTGAATTCTTTAATTTATTAGCCCAACCTAAAAAAGCTTTATACTCTTTTGGCAGAGAACTTTGATCTTTATAAATTTGATTTCCTAAAGTTTTATTTGGATATGTGGGAAAAGTCACTCTTGGATCAACAAAAATTTTAGTATTAATTGGTTTAAATATATTGGATACTTTTTTATATAAACTAAAAATTATTGCGGGAAAAGATATTAGAAGTATAAAAATAATGATATTATAAAAAATTATCCCCTTATATTTATTTAAGATCTTTCCCATATTGTTACTCAAAAAATAGAATATATGAATGGAGCTATTACAGAACCTTGAGTAAATATAATAAGGCTGCCCATAACGACGATTGTAATAATTAAAGGAGCTAACCAGTATTTTTTTCTGATTTTAAAAAAATCCCATATATCTTTAACTAAGTCCAAAAATGATTCCATAATTAAAAAATCCTTGTAAAATCAATAATATGATTATCGTTAATTTCTCTATAGGATACATCATTTTTCTTTTTTATTCTTAAAGGATCGTAACCAACAGATTTCATGATTAGAGAAATCGGGAGAAGAACAAAAATAAAAACCATGGTTAGAATGATGCGACTATTAATCCAACCTAGAAAATGACCTAAAAGCATCCATAATTTATATGGATAAAACAATAGTCTTGGTTTAATAATTGTAATTGTTAAAGAAAATAAACCAACCCAAATAGACCAAAATCTAAATGAATGGCCCCAAAATGCTGGTATTAACCAGCCTATGATTAATGGAAAACAAAAACCGATAAGAAATCCAAATTCTTTGAGTTTTTTTGTACTAAGTTGCTTTTTTCTCATTAATCTAATTCGAATTCTTGCTTCCAGTCTTCATCATTCTCGATGACAGCTTGTTTATCTTTAAAAAGTATTTGATTTTGTAATACTAAAACATCCATTTCAGTCCGCATAAAGCATCTATAAGCATCTTGAGGGGTACAGACTATCGGCTCTCCTCTTACATTAAAAGAAGTATTGACGATAGATGGGCATTCAGTAAGTTTTTTGAATTCTCTAATCATTTTGTAATATCTAGGATTTGTATTTTCGTTGACTGTTTGGATTCTTGCAGAATAATCTACATGAGTAATAGCTGGCAAAGAAGATCTAGCTATATTTAATTTGTCTATTCCAAAAAGTTGTTCTTCTTCTTTTGACATCTTATTACATAATTCATTTTTTACTGGGGCGACTAACAACATATATGGACTTTTCTTTGATATTTCAAATATATTTGATATGTCTTCCTCTAAAACTGATGGGGCAAATGGTCTAAAGCTTTCTCTAAATTTGATCTTTAAATTCATAACACTCTGCATCTCCTTATTTCTAGGATCTCCAATAATTGATCTCGCACCTAATGACCTTGGACCAAATTCCATTGGACCATTAAACCACCCTATAACTTTCCCTTCATCCAGAAGTTTTGCTATTTCTTTAAATAATGCATCATCATCTAGTTTTAAGAAATTAGCCTTAATTTTAGTAAGGTAATCTAATATCTCTGAGTTTGAAAACTGACACCCTAAATATGTTCCCTTCATAGAATCATTAGGGTTAACTATTCTTTTTTTATTCATATACTGATGCCAGCAAAGAAGAGAACAACCTAGAGATGAACCAGCATCGCCACTAGCAGGCTGAATCCAAATGTCGTCAAAAATTTTTTGGTCTAACAATTTCCCATTAGCCACGCAATTTAATGCAACTCCACCAGAAAGACATATATTTTTTTGACCAGTTTCTTTCCTTAAAGTATTTGCAAGTTTAGTGACAATATTTTCGGTAACCTTTTGAATTGAGGCAGCCAAATCCATATGAAATTGCAAAATTTCATCTTCACTTTTTCTTGGTTTTGCTCCAAAAAGTTTATGAAATTTAGAACTTGTCATTCTAAATCCCCTATGAAATTTGAAGTAACTCAAATCAAGTTTAAAAGTGCCATCTTCTTTAATATCTATTAATTTACTTTCAATTTTTTCTACATATTTTGGTGAACCATATGGTGCTAAACCCATTAATTTATATTCTCCAGAATTAACTTTGAATCCGCAATAGTATGTAAATGCAGAATACAGCAAACCAAGTGAATGCGGAAAACTAATTTCCCATAATGGTTTTATTTTATTTCCTTTGCCAATCCAGCAAGAAGTACTAGCCCATTCTCCTACTCCATCCATGCAAAGAATTACTGCTTCTTCGAAAGGACTTGGATAAAAAGCAGCAGCAGCATGCGAAAAATGATGTTCAGAAAAGAGAAGTTTAGGTAAAACATCATTATTCCTTGAATTTGTAAGATGGGAATTTATTTTCCTAACTTCCTTTTTTATTTGAGTCTTTAGAAATAATTTTTCTTTAAGCCAAACTTGCATCGCAGCAATAAAAGATCTTAATCCTCTTGGAGCAGTAGCAAGATAAGTTTCTAATAATCTTTCAAAAGTTAATAATGGCTTTTCATAATAAATAACATATTCGAGATCATTAATACTTATATTCTGCGATTTTAAACAGTATTTAATTGCATTTTCAGGAAAACTCGAATCATGTTTTTTCCTTGTGAATCTCTCTTCTTGAACTGCAGCTAAAATTTCTCCATCACCAATAAGCGATGCTGCACTATCATGGTAATAACAAGATATACCCAATATATATTTTGTCATAAGTTACTTTTTTTTAAGTAATTTATAAATCATATCATGCAATATTAATCGTCTTATGCTTTAAATAATTACTCTATTTTATCGGATTACTATTCTAGAAACTAATTTAAATTCGCAACTTTATTCAGATAGTGAAGGACTTTAACGGAATATTATCTGGGGAGTAAAAAATCAGTAATTTTATTGCTCAACTAACATTCCACTTACATTCCATAAATATGTCCCTCAGAGAGTTCTTTTTTGCTCCCTGAGGGTGTTTCTTTGAATAACCTGAAAAAGGACTGTTATACCTGATTTTAGACATTAAAAAAGCACCTTTTCAGATGCTCATTTAACCCTTGTATTAAAGGTGCCAGGACCCAGATTTGAACTGGGGACACGGCGATTTTCAGTCGCCTGCTCTACCAACTGAGCTATCCCGGCTCTAACCTATACACTCTAAATTAAGATGTGTAGTTTGTGAAACCCTTTTCATTAAAAATTTTATATCTTTATCAAATATTCAAAAATTATTACCTTGAATTAATCGCTAATAATGCAGTACCAAAAGAAGTGGTTTTATTGCATGAAACTATTGGTATATTTATAATTTTTTCTCTTATTTTTCTCCACTGAGGGTTTTTTGAACCTCCACCAATAGTAATAATTTTTTTTGGAAGTGAACCTGTTAGTTTGCCTAGTTCTTCCCATCCTTTCAATTCGATCTTAGCTAGCCCCTCAAATAATGCATGTAAATAAAGTGAGTCGCTTACTGGTCTAGGACCAAGTATCGGTTCTAATTCAGAATTATTAATAGGAAATCTCTCTCCTTTACTATTAAGAGGTAAAAGATCCAAAGAACTGTTTTTTGATGGATTAATTTGTCGACTGAGTTCCTTTATTTCTAAATCAGAAAAGAACTTAGACAAGATACCGCATCCAGCATTTGATGCTCCTCCACATATCCAATCGTCGTTTACTCTATGGATTGTAATGCCCTGTTTCTTTATAGGGTTTTCAATAATTTTCTTAACAACAATTGTTGTTCCTAAAACTGTAAGACCATCTTCTTTCCCTAAACCTGCAGCTAATATACCTGCATTAGAATCAGTGGTGCCAGAGATTAATTTTAATTTTTTATTCAAGTTAAATCTTTTTGCTAAATCAGAATTTACTTGCCCAATAATTTTTCCACTTTTTATTATGTGAGGCAAGCATTTTTTCCATGAAGTATTAAGGAAGCTTTTTGGCCAAGATTCTTTTTGAAGATCCCAACCAAGTTTGAGATTATTACCTTCTTCTCCATGAGTCCAATCTTTTAAAAACCAGCCAGTTATCCAATCCGATTGATGTCTTAAAAGTATATTAGTCCCATATTTTTCAACTAGGTTTAATGCTTTTGCAAGACTACTGTATGCAGTTCGTAAATGATCTTCTCCAGAAGTTAATGATTCAAGAAGGATTTGATGGTCATTACATGCTTGGTCATATGGTATAGCTTCCCCTAATGGCTCCCCTTTGAAATCGAATGCTGTTAAAGTTCCTGAGGTACCAGATATAGCCAATTTACTTAGGTTCTTTTTAATCTCAATAGGTAAACTATCTAAGAGCTTTTCACAAGAATTGATCCAAGAATTTGGATTTTTAAAGCCATACAGATAAGTAACTGAATCCGAATATACTGATTCTTTATAAAGATCAATTATAGATATTCTCGCACCACTAGTTCCAAAATCTAACCCTCCATAATAATTATCAGGCATAGAAGCAATACCTTATAAAAATATTTTGGATGCCTCTTCTAATTTGGCTGCTTTTTCTTCGACATTTTCCCAAGGGAGCTGGAGATCTCGCCTGCCAAAATGTCCATAGGATGCAGTCTTTCTGAAAAAATTTCCCCCCATTTTTTTTGGTAAATTTCTTAAGTTAAATTCTTTTATTATTGCTGCGGGTCTTAAATCAAAGTGCTCTTTAATTAGCTCAGTCAAATTAGCTTGTGAAATAACACCAGTATCAAAAGTTTCCACCAGAATGGAAATTGGTTTTGCTACTCCAATTGCATAACTTAATTGTACTTCTGCTTTTTTTGCCAATTTTGCCTTAACTATGCTTTTAGCTACATAACGTGCTGCATAAGCGGCTGATCTATCTACTTTTGTGGGATCTTTACCAGAAAATGCACCACCTCCGTGCCTTGCATATCCACCATAAGTATCTACAATAATTTTTCTACCAGTGAGCCCAGCATCTCCTTGAGGACCGCCTACTACAAATTTGCCCGTCGGGTTTACTAGAAATCTTGTTTTGCTAATGTTTGGTTTGATTTTTAAATCTTCAGTAGCAGGAATTACAACATGCGTCCATAAATCTTCTTTTATTCTTTGACGAATTTCTTCTTCATTTGTTATTCCATCAATCTCAGGATTATGTTGAGTTGAAATTAAAATCGTATTAATAGAGACTGGTAACCCTTTTTCGTAATCAATGCTTACTTGCGTTTTACCATCTGGGAGTAGATAATTAAGGACTTCTTCATGTCTCACTTTGGCAAGTTGAATGGCTAATCTATGAGCCAAGCTAATTGGTAATGGCATTAATTCAGGCGTCTCATCGCATGCATAGCCGAACATTATGCCTTGGTCACCAGCTCCGGTATTATCTTCTAAATCATCGTTAACATCATCTGCGTAGTTTACTCCTTGTGAAATATCTGGTGATTGCTCGTCAAGTGCTACTAAAACAGCACAACTATTTGCGTCAAAACCACCTGCTCTATAGCCTTCATATCCAATTTCTTTAATTACATTTCTAACAAGTTTTATATAATCGACTTTCGCTTTTGAAGTTATTTCTCCAGTAAGTAGACATAGACCAGTGTTAACGACAGTTTCGCATGCAACTCTGCTTTCTGGATCTTCTGTTAATAAAGCATCTAAAACTGCGTCACTAATTTGATCACATATTTTGTCAGGATGACCTTCAGTAACGGATTCAGAAGTGAAAATGAAATCACTCATTTAAATATAATTTTTTAAGACTAAGGCTTATCCTAAGTTAAACTGTTGTTTGTAATCAATGATTGTAAATAAAAATTTGTCCTGTAAGAACTTGTTTGTAAAGATATTGATTTTTAACAAAAAAATGTATCTAGACAGTTTCCGACGAAGCTGAAGCGGTTTCTTCAGCTTCGTCGGTTTGCTCGAACAACATTTGTTTGTATTTTGCAGCCATCTCTTCAGCCTTACTAAAAACTTTTTGAGGGTCAGTCAGCATATCTCCTGGTTCAGGTTCAAGAGCTTTTGTAGATAATGAAATCCTTCCTCTTTCCGAATCTAGGTCAATTATCATTACCTTCATTTGATCACTAACATTTAAAACATTATGAGGCGTTTCTATATGTTCATGACTAATTTCAGAAATGTGCAATAGACCACTAACTCCTCCAATGTCAATAAAAGCTCCATAGGGTTTAATCCCTTTAACAGAACCTACAACAACTTCACCCACCTCAAGCCTATTCATTTTTTTCTCGACTAAGGCTCTTCTATGACTCAATACTAATCTGTTTCTCTCTTCATCAACTTCAAGAAATTTTAATGGTAGGTACTCACCTTCTAAGTCATCTTTTACCCTTCGGGCACTTATATGAGATCCTGGGATAAAACCTCTTAACCCTTCCACTCTTACAAGAGCTCCACCTCTGTTCGTTGCGAAAACTTCAGAATAAATAGTTGCATCTTCTTTTTGCAATTGTCTAACCCTTTCCCATGCCCTTTGATATTCAATTCTTCTAATAGAAAGTGCTAACTGGCCATCTTCATTTTCTTCACTCATTATGAAAAATTCTCTGCTTTCTGAAGGTTGTAAAACATCATCTAGTCCTTCAACTCTATTTATTGAAACCTCCTGAACAGGCATAAAAGCAGCTGTTTTTGCACCTATGTCTATCATTGCCCCTTTAGGCTCTAAAGCAAAAACGGTTCCTTTTACAAGATCACCAAGTTTAAAGTTATAGTCATATTTACCCAACAGTGATGCAAATTCCTCTTGTGTGAATCCTGCATTATCTAAATCGGTATTAGTTCTGCTAGAGGAAGCATCTGCTGATGGGATATCGCTCTTTTCGAATGATAAATCTTCTTCATTTTTGGGCATTGAATTATTATCTAATTCAGGTGAATTTTTAAATTCTTTATTTTCAGAAAGCTCTTTAGTGGTTTGAGAAGAATTTTCGTTCATTTGTTGCATCGCAGACTACCTTAGGTAGTTAGAAAGGAGTGCTATTAGCCTGCAAACCAATAGCAAAAATATTTGTGTTATGTATTCTACACTTTAAGATGCTAAATTTTATAAAATTGAAGCTAATTGATTTTTTGAAGCTCCTTTGAGGGATTCAAGAGTAGAGATAAAATCTTTTACTCCATTGAATTTTCTATAAACTGAAGCATATCTTATATATGCAACTTCGTTTTCTTTCCTAAGACTTTTAAGTATTAATTCTCCAATTTGTGAAGATTTAATATCCTTATTAGAATCTTGTAAAATTTGTGATTCTATTCCATCTACAAAATTAATAATTGCTTCACTGGTGAAGGTAGTCTTTTCGCAGGCTCTTGATATACCAGTAAATAATTTTTGTTTATCAAATAATTCACTGTTCCCATCTTTTTTAATAACTGAAACTGGCATTGTTTCAACTCTTTCATAAGTGGTAAATCTAAAGCTGCAATTTAGGCACTCTCTTCTTCTTCGAACACTTTTCCCACTATCAGCAGATCTTGATTCCAAAACTCTGCTATCTGTATTTTGACAGGTTGGACACTGCATTTAGTGAAATAAGGTAATCTTTAATTCTCATATTAGAGTAATATCTTAATTATGAAAAGTAAAAAAAAACCTCTTGTTAAAGAGGTTTTTTTTTCTAAGTTCATTTTCTGTCAAATTTAGGCGGGTCTCTAAAGGCGACAGCAAAGAATAGTGTTACAACTGCGAGAGTTAAAATAAGAACGTAAGCAAAAGCTTCCATAAGATTAATTAATAAAGTTTAGTTTAAACCCTTCCTGGGATTCTTCTTGTGGTTTCATCACCAAGTTTCTTGAATAAACCAAATTCAACTTGGTCACCAATCTCAGCGTCAATACCAGCAAAGGAATTTTTGTAAAGAGTTCTTGAAGCATGCCACCAGTGGCCAAACAAGAATAGTAATCCGAAACATAGATGAGCGTATGTAAACCATGCTCTTGGTGAACTTCGGAATACACCGTCAGATTTGTAAGTTTCTCTGTCGAACTTGAATGCTTCTCCAAGCTGCGCTTTTCTAGCTAATCTTTTAACTACTGCAGGGTCAGTAAATGTTTGCCCATTTAGGTCACCCCCATAGATAGTTGCTGTAATGCCAGTTTGTTCAAATGAATACTTTGCTTCAGCTCTTCTAAATGGAATATCAGCTCTTACATTTCCCTCTTTATCTTCAAGAATCACAGGGAAGTTTTCAAAGAAATTAGGTATTCTTCTGACTTCTAAATCGTTACCTTCCTTGTCTTGAAAAGCAATATGACCTTGCCAGCCAGTTGGTAAACCATCGCCATTAACGAGTGCTCCAACTCTGAATAATCCACCTTTTGCTGGACTATTACCAACATAATCGTAGAAGGCTAGTTTCTCTGGAATAGATGCATATGCCTCTTCTTTAGTTGCACCATTATCTATAGAAGCTTGAACCCTTCTATTGATTTCAGTTTTAAAATAGCCAGAGTCCCATTGATACCTAGTAGGACCAAATAACTCGACAGGAGTGGTCGCTGAACCGTACCACATTGTGCCTGCAACTACAAAAGATACAAATAATACAGCAGCTAGAGCACTAGCTAGAACTCCTTCAAGGCTTCCAAGTTTTAATGCTCTATAAAGTCTTTCTCCAGGTCTATTGGTAATGTGAAAAATACCTCCAATGATACCCATAAGTCCAGCCGCAATATGATTTGCAACTATTCCTCCAGGATTAAAAGGATTAAATCCCTCCACTCCCCAGGAAGGGGCAACAGGCTCTACATGACCAGTTAAACCATAAGGATCAGAAACCCAAATCCCTACGTTTGCGCAATGAAAAGCTCCAAAACCAAAACATGTTAGTCCAGCTAGAAGAAGGTGAATTCCAAATATTCTTGGAAGGTCCAAAGCAGGCTCACCTGTTCTTGAATCTTCCCATAAATCTAAATCCCAGTATGTCCAGTGCCAAATAGAGGCCAACATCAATAGTCCGCTAAATACTATGTGTGCTGCTGCAACCCCTTCAAAACTCCAGAATCCAGGATCAACTCCTGTAGCACCTGTAATATCCCATCCGTTCCAACTACTTGTGATACCTAGTCTCGCCATGAAAGGCATAACGTACATTCCCTGTCTCCACATTGGATTGAGAACAGCATCAGAAGGATCAAAAATGGCTAATTCATAAAGAGCCATAGAACCGGCCCAGCCGGCTAATAATGCAGTATGCATAAGATGCACAGCAAGTAGTCGACCTGGGTCATTAATAACTACTGTGTGAACTCGATACCAAGGCAATCCCATCGGTTAATTTCTAGTAACTATGCTGAATAAACAGCTAAACATCACGATAGTAAGGGTTTTTTAGTCTTTGAGGGATTTTTGTAAATAAATTTATTTTCTTGCAAAAATTGGGCAAATCGATTTGCAGAACTAGGTTTACAAGGAATTTTTAGCTAAAAATTGTTAATATTTTGGTCACAATTCTCAAAGTAAAACGCCAAAATAAGAAAAATAACTAAAAAAAAATGGCAACTATCAGATTTATCCGTGAGGATTTAGAGGTTCAATGCAATCCTGGTGAAAATTTAAGAGAATTAGTAATAAAAGAGAACTTACAGCTTTATGGATTGAAAGGTATTTTAGGAAACTGTGGAGGGGCAGGACAATGCAGTACTTGTTTTATTTCAGTTGAAGGAGGCAACAAAAATTCTTTAAGCCCTCTTACTTCCGTTGAAGAAGAAAAACTCAAAAATAGACCAGAAAATTGGCGACTTGCATGCCAAACATTAATAAAATCTTCTGCAGTAATCTTAACAAAACCACAATCGCCCCCTTCAAATTTGGAAGAATTAAAAAATATTAGTAAAAATAAAAAATTACCTCGCTAAATTGTTTAAGACTGTTAATCAGTTGATAAAATTTGTTTATTTTTCCACTTTATTTCAAATTATATGTCTATAGTCTTAATACCTAATAGAACTGCCAACTAAATGGAAACAACTAATTTTGGATTCATAGCTAGTCTTTTATTCGTAGGGGTGCCAACAATATTCCTTATTGGTTTATTTATTTCTACCCAAGATGGCGAAAAATCAAGCTTCTTCTCTGACTCTAGTAAAGGTAAGCTTGGCCCAAAACGCTAAAGCTTTTATAAATGCTTAGCATTTCAGTAAAAGAATTTTTAATTTGGAAAAAACTACAACTTTCTAAAGGAGGAGATCAAGAATCTTTTGCTTTTTTACTTGACTGTATAGGCGGAATTTCGAATTTTGATTTAAATTTGCTGAGCATAAATCCAAAGGGAAACCTATATTTAAAAAAAAAATTAGACTTTTTAGAATCTGTTTGGGACGATCATTTAGTAAAATGTTACCCAATTCAATACCTTTGTGAAACAACTTATTGGAGAGATTTAAAATTAAAAGTTACAAATAAAGTACTTATCCCTAGGCCAGAAACTGAACTTATAGTTGATATTGTTTTTAATATATTTGGAAAGCAATCACGAAAATTATTTTTCGCTGAATTAGGAACTGGATCAGGTGCTATAAGTATTGCTTTGGCATTAGCGTATCCATTGTGTAATGGAATAGCAACTGATATAGATCAAGATGCATTAGAAATAGCCATTAATAATTATATGAATTCTTCTAAACAATCAAATTTGAAATTTTATTGTGGACATTGGTGGACCCCTCTTGAGAGTTTTAAAGGAAAATTAGATCTCGCCATTTCAAACCCGCCATATATCCCTAAAGATACTTATGAAAAATTACCCAAAGAAGTTAAAAATTTCGAACCAAGAATTGCTTTATTAGGCGGCGAAGATGGTTTACAACATATTAGGGAAATAATTCAAAAAGCACCTATTTTTTTAAAAGAGAAGGGATGGTTAATTTTAGAGAATCATTTTGATCAAGGTGAAAAAGTCAAACAACTTTTTATTAAGAATAAATTTACATCAATAGAAATTGTGAATGATCTTTCAGGTATTGGTAGGTTTACCATAGGAAGATATAAATAAAGTATTGCGGGTTCATAATTAAAATGAATTTAGTAGACTCTAAATCAGCTTTGAAGACTCTTACTAGTGGTTTACCTATAATTTTCCCAACAGATACCTTACCTGCAATTGGATGCCTGCCAAAATTTTCAAATATTATTTATGATTATAAAAAAAGAGATAGAAATAAACCCTTGATTCTTATGGGATCTGAATATAAACAATTAATCGATTATGTTCACGAATCAGCTAAAGAAGATTACGAAAATATAGCTTCAAAATATTGGCCTGGAGCTCTGACAATGGTTATCCCATCTTCAGAAAAGCAGACTGGAATCCTCACAAGCAAGGATCTTACTCTTGGTTTAAGAATCCCAAATTTTCATATGGCCCAATCTCTTTTGAAAGAAACAGGCCCTTTGTTAACTTCAAGTGCAAATATTTCAGGCCTCACTGGATCTATTACAGCTGATGGTATTGCTTTAGACTTCCCTTCTGTAGAAATTCTAGAACCTATTCCATGGGAAAAAAGTAGTGGCAAAGCCAGTACCATAATATTTTGGAAGAAAAGTGGCGATTGGAGGCTGATTAGAGAAGGAGAAGTATTAGTTAGGGAATTGCATTAATGTTTTTATTATTGTTTTTTGTTTTATTAATTCAATTTTTTACTTATTGGATCTTTGAACCTCTGGCCTCTTTTTTAGAGTACGTTCTGGAAATAAGATTTTTCCCGATTATTACTCTATTAGGTTTGATTTTGTTATTTTCGGCAAAAACTATTGAAAAGAATTAACTAAATCAAAATGCCGGCTAACAGATTTGAACTGATGACCTTCGCTTTACAAAAGCGCTGCTCTACCGCTGAGCTAAGCCGGCAATCTCTCTATCTTACAATTAGGGAGGGTCAATTATAAGTATTTTTTTAGCTTTTTTTAAATTTATTACTTTTTGATATCTTTATCAGCTTGATCAGTTTTATCATTTTTTTTGAATTTTATTTCTCCTGAAATAGTTCTTTTGATTGGTAAATTGGCAACTAATGCAGTCATTCTATCCTCAGTCTCTAAGCTTACTGCCACCTCTTCAAAATCAATCTCAACATATTTTGCAACAACATCGAGAATTTCTTTTCTCATTTTATCCAAAAGATCAGTCGTTAAGGAACTCATATCGACTCTGTCATGAGCTAGTACAAGTTGTAATCTTTCTCTAGCTGTATTTGCACTGGCAGTTTCTCTACCTAGTAACTTATTTATAAGATCTCTGAGAGTCATCATTTTTAAAAAACCTTTGTTTGCATTAATCTCATGAATTTATCTTTGAGGCTTTTCCCTTCATTTTTGGGGTCAATAATTGGGACATCCTTTCCTGTAAGTCTTTGAGAAACATTCAAATAACATTTTTTTGCAGGGGATTTACTATCTGTAAGTGTTAGTGGCTCTCCTCTATTTGTACTAATTATTACTTGCTCATCCTCTAAAACAATACCTAATAAAGGTAGTGAAAGGATCCCTTGAACATCTTCTATGGATAGCATTTCTTGACTTGCCATCATGTTAGGGCGAACTCTATTGATTACAAGCTGGATAGGCTTAATATCAGAAGTATTAAGAATACCTATTACTCTATCGGCATCACGTACTGCAGATAATTCCGGGTTGGTAACAACAATAGCCTCTTTACAAGCTGCAAGGGCATTTTTAAAACCATCTTCTACTCCAGCAGGACAATCTACTAAAACAAAATCAAACTTTTCACTAAGCAGCTCGCTAATTTTTTTCATATCGTCGGGCTTCATCCAATCCAACATCCTAGGATCTCCTGCAGGTAAAAGAGCCAGATTAGGTTCTTTTTTATGTCTGACTAATGCTTGGTCAAGACGACAATTTTTATCTAAAACATCTTGTGCTGTATATATAATGCGATTTTCCAATCCTAGAAGAAGATCTAAATTTCTTAAGCCAAAATCAGCATCTAATACAGCAGTAGTTGCTCCACTGTTGGCAAGTGCTATGCCAAGGTTTGCAGTTAAAGTGGTTTTACCAACTCCACCTTTCCCTGAACAAATTAATATTGTGCGAGTATTTTCCGCCACGAATTTTATTATTTTACAAATGATAAGTCTACTTTCAGAAAGTTGAATATTATAAAGATTAAGTAATTCTTAAATTTATCAAGTTTGAATTAATTTATTTCAAATTATTGATTATTTTTAAGTTTCTATTAAAAAGGGTTTGATATTAATTGTTTGTTTATCTATTACAGCAATTTCAGGATAATAATTCTTGGGCTTATCCTTTGGTCCAATAGCTACCACATTAGCAATTCTTAACTGTAAAGGTTTTAAATAAAGTGATGCAATAGAGGCATTGTTATTTCCACCTTTTCCTGCGAAGGCGATACCTAGTAGTTTGCCCCAAACGTAAATATTGTTCTTTGCGGAAATTATTGCTCCTGGATTAACATCTCCAATAATGCATAGGTCTCCATTTGCAGATATTCTGTCTCCAGATCTTACTGTTCCTTCGTGAAGGATGCCGTCTTTATTTTTTGAATCGAGTAGAAGTAACTTTTTTTTAACTTCTTGTTCTTTAAGAAAATTTGAATCTATTTTTAAAGACTTTCCTGCTAATATCGTATGTCTATTATTCGAGTAAATGCATAAGGAACGGATGTCTAAATTATCAAAATTATTTTTGATTTTTGATAATTTATGAGAACTTATTGGTTCATTGATTGCGAAAATCTTTGCTTCCAGAGGTTCTTTTATCGAAGAAAATTCTTTGAAAGTTTCATCGATATTGTACAAATTTTCAAAAGATATAGTTTCGATATATTTTTTATTACTACTATTATTTATTACGATTTTCATTGATTAATATTTAGTAATTATTTCTTATTAGTGAAATTTGATTTTTGATTTTATTTTTAATTATATCTGGGTAAATAATAAAAGAGCTTTCCTCAGATTTCATTAAAGTTTTTATTAATGAAGATTTATTTTCTAGTGAGCTTTGATAGTTACCATCCCATATTTTTAGTGCGTTGCTAGATTCAAAACCCTTAAAAGATCTTTCCTTAATTCCACAAAATATTTCTGCATCATAATTATTTGCTTCACATAATTTTCTTGCAAATGCAAGGATTTCTAGTCTATCAATTTTATTTAAAAAACTTATATCTGATGCCTTTAATAAATCTCTATCAATAAACATTTTGCATAAGGTAGAAAGAGGCTCGAAAGATTCATCTTTCCATCTAATCAAATGGTAGTAAAAGGTTACATCATCATTTCTTATGAAATCATCAAAATCAACCTTTTCAGGAGAAAATATCCATTTTTGAAGAGATTTATCTAACCAAAGTTTATTATCAAAATTATCTTTTATTTTGGATATTATTTTTTCTAGAATCCATGTTGATATTTCGTTTATTTTGTGATTATAGATAGTTCTATACATGAAGTTTCTTAGTACTAAGAAATGCTCAATAGCGATAACTCCTTTTGGTTTGATTGCAATATTTCCATCAGGTGAAAAAGTTAGAGCTGAAATAATTCTTTCTAAATCTACTAAGCCATATTTGGTACCTGAGTTGTAACTATCGCGTAAAAGATAATCTAGACGATCGCAATCTATTTCACTGCTAATCAATGTTTTTAAAGGTCTTGAAAATAGTTGCTTTGATTCAAATAATTCCCCAATTTGTATAGGTAATTCGTTGTCATACTTTTTCAGTATTGAATTTATTGGAGAATAATTTTTAACTAAGTTTTGAGACCATTGTTCGTGATTATGATCGAATATTGTTTCACTGGTATGGCTCAAAGGCCCATGACCTAAATCATGTAGCAGAGCTGCTCCATACAGAACAAATTTATTTTCACAAAATGAAGATTTACTTTCAATTAGTCTCTGATAAATTTTTCTTGCGATACAAAAAACGCCAATTGAGTGTGTAAATCTACTTGATTCGGCACCATGAAAAAGTAATGATGCCGCGCCTAATTGTTTTATTCTTCTTAATCTTTGAAAAACTATTGTATCAATTAACTCCATAATCATTAATTCTTCTGGCTTTTCCGAATCAAATACTATTTCTTTGTGAATTGGGTCATGAAAAATTCTTTTAATACTCATAGTTTTTAAAATGTTTTATTTATAAATCTTTTGCTTAATCAGGTTTATACTTCTTCATTGCTTAATTCACTAGTTTGACTAGAAACTTCTTCTTTTTCTAGTAGTGAATCCAGAAATAATTCTGCATTTTTCACCCATTTGTCATCAGCACTTCCGTATTCAGTTGCATCTGGAAGATCCAATAACTTGTCAGGTTTCATACCTTGACCCTGGATATTATTACCTTTAGGAGTTAAATAACTAGCAACTGTTATTGCTATTCCACTGTCTTCTCCCAAACTTTTTAAGGATTGAATTAAACCTTTCCCGTAGGTTTGTTCTCCCATGAGAATCGATCTGCTATTGTCTTGCAATGAGCCGGCAAGTATTTCACTAGCACTCGCAGTTCCTTTATTTACCAAAGTTACCATTGGGCCATCAAAAAAAGTCTCTTTTTGAGAAATTATTGCATCTTTGATTCCATTTCTATTTTTTGTCTCTACTACTGGTCTTTCACTCAATAATGAGTCTGCAACCGCTATTCCTGAGCTTACTAGTCCACCTGAATTATTCCTAAGGTCCAAAATCAATCCTTCAACCTCTTTCTCTTTTAACTCTTGAAGAGCTTCTTCAACTTTTTTTGGGACGCTTTCGCTAAATTGAGTAATCCTTAAATATCCTATTGTGTGAGAATCGTCTCTTAATCTTTTTGTCCTAACTGGTCTAAGATCTACTGATCGCCTTTCTAAATCTACTTCTCGAATTTCTCCTGCTTCCGATGAAATTTGAACTAAAACTTTGGTTCCTGATTCGCCTCTTAACTTAGAGGCAGTATTTGCAAGTCCTAATACTTCTGATGAAATTCCATCCACTTTCTCTATGAATTCCCCGCTAACTATTCCCGCTTCTTCTGCTGGAGAACCGCCAAGAGTAGAGATAACTTTAACCTTTTTACTATCATCATCTTCACCCAATTGCAGCCCAACTCCATTAATCTCGCTACCAAAATTACTTGATTTCAGGAGTTCATAATCTTTGGGTCGTAAAATTCTTGTATAAGGATCTTCTAGAGGTCTTAACATGTCTTCAATTGCAGAATAAGCCTCTTCACTTGTTTCAATTTGTTTCTGTAATGTTTTTTGCCTAATTCTCTTCCATTGTATTTCATCAAACTTGTCTGGGTCATAAAAACCCTCATTTACCAAAGTCCAAGCATCAAGGACTAATTGCTTGCTATCACTAAGAGCATCAACTCTTTCTATCAATAAAAAATTGGTATAAATAACAATGATCATTAATGCAGTGATCAATGTTTTGAATGTTAAAAGTTTGTTAAAAGATGAATTCATTGGGTTAAGTGTTAACACCAAGTATAAGAATTTTAAGTAAGCTCTTTATATCAAAGCTAATTTTTTTTTGGATGGCTAATTCTTCATCTGTTTATGATTGGTTTCAAGAAAGGCTTGAAATTCAAGACATAACTGACGACGTAACTTCCAAGTACGTACCCCCTCACGTAAATATTTTTTATTGTTTAGGAGGCATAACTTTAGTATGCTTCTTAATTCAATTTGCAACAGGTTTTGCAATGACTTTTTACTATAAGCCAACAGTTACACAAGCTTATAATTCAGTAAGTTATTTGATGACCGATGTAAGTTTTGGATGGTTGATAAGATCTGTTCATAGATGGAGCGCATCTATGATGGTTTTGATGTTAATTCTTCATGTTTTTAGAGTTTATCTTACAGGTGGTTTCAAAAGGCCAAGAGAACTAACTTGGGTTACAGGTGTTGTAATGGCAGTCATAACAGTTGCTTTTGGTGTGACAGGTTATTCTTTGCCTTGGGATCAGGTTGGATATTGGGCAGTCAAGATTGTTTCAGGTGTGCCAGCAGCAATACCTGTAATTGGTGATTTTATGGTTGAACTACTTAGGGGTGGAGAAAGTGTTGGACAATCTACTCTTACAAGGTTTTACAGTCTTCATACTTTTGTTTTGCCATGGTCATTAGCAGTTTTTATGTTGATGCATTTTTTAATGATTCGTAAACAAGGTATTTCAGGTCCCTTATAAACATTTAAAATTAAATTACAACCAGAGCTCCAAATGTCTACGTTAAAAAAACCAGATCTATCTGATCCAAAATTAAGAGCAAAATTAGCTAAAGGTATGGGCCACAATTATTATGGTGAACCAGCTTGGCCAAACGACTTATTATATATATTTCCAGTAGTTATTTTAGGTACTATTGCTTGTGTAGTTGGATTAGCAGTTCTTGATCCTGCAATGTTAGGAGATAAAGCAAATCCATTCGCGACTCCCTTAGAAATATTACCTGAATGGTATCTATACCCAGTCTTTCAAATACTTAGGGTAGTTCCTAATAAACTTTTGGGTATTGCACTTCAAACATTAATTCCACTTGGATTAATGATTTTACCCTTCATAGAAAACGTTAATAAATTCTCCAATCCTTTTCGAAGACCAATTGCAATGTCTCTTTTCTTATTCGGAACTTTTCTTACAATATACCTTGGAATTGGAGCATGCTTACCTATTGATAAATCACTAACTTTAGGCTTATTTTAGGATTAAATCTTAAACATATCTAAATCGTTATTTTCTTCTCTTAAAAAGTGATTCATTAATAAAAAACCAACAATTGTCCAGGTTTGGTATGTTCTTGATTGTTGACCAACCCAAGTACCTGTAGGTCCATCAAAATATTCTGCCCATTCTTGCTTAGGTAATTGATTGAGTTGACACCAATATGACTCCTCTATTAAAGATTTCATCTCTTCCATAAGAATCACATCATCAGAATCATAATTTTTTTGATGTAACAGAACAGCTGCACCAAAAAACCAAAGCAAACTCGGCCAATGACCACCATTGTGGTAACTCCAAGGCCAATTTTTTGGATCAGATCCAGTTTTGTTTTGCCATTCTTCGACATCCATGTGAGGATGACAAATTCTCATAGGCATTTGAGCCATTAAATGTTGTCTGTTATGTAGAACTAATCTAAATAAAGCTCGTTGTTCTGCAGGAGGTAGTATTCCGAACATACAGGCCAAAGAATTCCCTAAACTGTAAAATCGAAAGTCAGGTCTTCCTGTTCTAATATTTCCTATTAAATAACCACCCCTATTTTCTAACCAATCTTGAAGCCAAGATGGAACTACTTGAGGTTGAACGTTAAATTCATTGAAGTGTTGATCATCTCCATACTGCTCAGTAGGTCTTCTTCTTAAAATTTGCATTGTTTGGCTGGTAACCCAATAATGTTTTAGGAGAAAACTTCCTAAATCCTTAACCCATTGATTTGTAAGAATAAGCCTTTGATCTAAAAGTCTACTTACATGATCTGCTCGACTTAATTCCATTAAGTTGATACAACTTTTTAAACATCCATGAAGTAAAACTTCAACTTCTAAAGGTGCACCCCATACATCCATAGGTCTATCAATCATAAATGCGCAATCCGGAACAAAAAGTACTGGTGTACCTTCAAATGTTGGATGCAGAACTAAATCTAGTAAAAGTTGAATACCTCTTTGAACTCCTTGACTTTTCCCAAAGGCATAATCACCACTTTTGTTGACATAATACCAACATAAAATGGGCCACCATAAACTTGCATCAGCTGAAGTTATCCTCCCTATTGATCTCTGACCATAGTCTCCAATGAGCTTTCCATTTTCTTCAACGAAACTAGTAGGAAATACGCCACGTGTTTGGTAATTAGTGCTTTGTAACTGAAGGCATACACTTAGGAACCTTTTGACAATTTCGTACCGTTTTTGGGTAATGAGGTAAATCATTACTGGAACATTGTCTCTTAAAAATATTTCTCCATAATTTAATTTCTTATTTTTTGTTGGGTGTTCAAGTGCAGCAACACTGCCGACGAGCTCACCTGCTATTTCAACTAAAGTCTTTTCAAAGTGTTTTTTTGCATTTGTTACAATTTTCTCTTCCTCGGAACTTGGTCTTACTCTTAAATTTTTTTGACTAAATCTTTCTGCCATTTCATTTATATCCCTTTATTTAAGCCTAGTTGCTCAAAGAGACTTTGAACAAATAAAAAAATTAATAAAAAATTTTTGTATAAAAGGTTGCATAATTACAGTCGGATGGTTTAGTATTTTCTTCTGGGCAAAAATAATTTTTTTTGCAATATTCAAGCGATTATCTTAAATCTAATTTTTGGTAAATGAATGAATTTTTTGAAGATTTGATTTCTATCAGTATTTTCAGCCAGAAGAAGGGTTTTCCCTTCGAAATGAGTTATTCACTTTTTGTTTAACTCTGCACCTAGAAAATTTAAAAACTTAGGAACTGATGCTTTTATTGCGTCAAAACTTTATCAAATTAGATTTGGTAATTTCGAGATGTATTGCAATAAAGGTGTGAGGTCCCGTCAAGAATATATAAAATTGTTTTCAATTGCTAACTTTTAGTTTTTTGAAAACCAACGGATCTGAGATCTTGGAAAGTCACTTTGAAATATTTTTAATGTGCACTCAAAGTAATCCTTAATTATTTAAGGAGGCTGAACCTAAATAACTTAAGTCAATCTTATTTTTATTTGGAGAATGCAATTCATATTGAGTAGATTTATCTACAAAAGGATTTGAACACAACGGAGAGTTTGATCCTGGCTCAGGATGAACGCTGGCGGCGTGCTTAACACATGCAAGTCGAACGAACCTTCGGGTTAGTGGCGGACGGGTGAGTAACGCGTGAGAATCTGCCCTCAGGAGGGGGATAACGGTTGGAAACGACCGCTAATACCCCATATGCCTATTGGTGAAATGAATTTCGCCTGAGGATGAGCTCGCGTCTGATTAGCTAGTTGGTGAGGTAATGGCTCACCAAGGCTTCGATCAGTAGCTGGTCTGAGAGGATGATCAGCCACACTGGGACTGAGACACGGCCCAGACTCCTACGGGAGGCAGCAGTGGGGAATTTTCCGCAATGGGCGAAAGCCTGACGGAGCAACGCCGCGTGAGGGACGAAGGCCTCTGGGCTGTAAACCTCTTTTCTCAAGGAAGAAGATATGACGGTACTTGAGGAATAAGCCACGGCTAATTCCGTGCCAGCAGCCGCGGTAATACGGGAGTGGCAAGCGTTATCCGGAATTATTGGGCGTAAAGCGTCCGCAGGCGGCTTTTCAAGTCTGCTGTTAAAACGTGGAGCTTAACTCCATCATGGCAGTGGAAACTGAAAGGCTTGAGTATGGTAGGGGCAGAGGGAATTCCCGGTGTAGCGGTGAAATGCGTAGATATCGGGAAGAACACCAGTGGCGAAGGCGCTCTGCTGGGCCATTACTGACGCTCATGGACGAAAGCCAGGGGAGCGAAAGGGATTAGATACCCCTGTAGTCCTGGCCGTAAACGATGAACACTAGGTGTCGGGGGAATCGACCCCCTCGGTGTCGTAGCTAACGCGTTAAGTGTTCCGCCTGGGGAGTACGCACGCAAGTGTGAAACTCAAAGGAATTGACGGGGGCCCGCACAAGCGGTGGAGTATGTGGTTTAATTCGATGCAACGCGAAGAACCTTACCAGGGTTTGACATCCTGCGAACCTCTTAGAAATTTGAGGGTGCCTTCGGGAATGCAGTGACAGGTGGTGCATGGCTGTCGTCAGCTCGTGTCGTGAGATGTTGGGTTAAGTCCCGCAACGAGCGCAACCCACGTTTTTAGTTGCCAGCATTTAGTTGGGCACTCTAGAAAGACCGCCGGTGATAAACCGGAGGAAGGTGTGGATGACGTCAAGTCATCATGCCCCTTACACCCTGGGCTACACACGTACTACAATGCTACGGACAAAGGGCAGCAAACTCGCAAGAGCTAGCAAATCCCATAAACCGTGGCTCAGTTCAGATCGTAGGCTGCAACTCGCCTACGTGAAGTAGGAATCGCTAGTAATCGCAGGTCAGCATACTGCGGTGAATACGTTCCCGGGCCTTGTACACACCGCCCGTCACACCATGGAAGTTGGCCATGCCCGAAGTCGTTACTCCAACCCTTGTGGAGGAGGACGCCGAAGGTGGGGCTAATGACTGGGGTGAAGTCGTAACAAGGTAGCCGTACCGGAAGGTGCGGCTGGATCACCTCCTAACAGGGAGACAACAAAATGTTTAATATTATTATTTTGTCACCTTAGGTCGATCGGTATCTCACATTCTCGATTTATTGAGGATTTCATTTCCTAAGTTTTTCTAGGTCACACCCATTATTTTCCCTGGGCCATTAGCTCAGGTGGTTAGAGCGCACCCCTGATAAGGGTGAGGTCCCTGGTTCAAGTCCAGGATGGCCCATATCTCTATGTTGGGGGTATAGCTCAGTTGGTAGAGCGCCTGCTTTGCAAGCAGGATGTCAGCGGTTCGAGTCCGCTTACCTCCACTGATCACCACCTCTTCCATAATTTATAGAAGGGAATGTTTTGGAGTTGTGATCAAATCTGAACGAATCTAGCTTCCTAATGAAATCATTAAGATGCTGGACTCATTGAATTAATTTCATTGTTTTCAGAGAACCTTGACAACTGCATAGATTATTTTTAAAGACAATAAGCATCTTTAATGATGCAGATTTATTATTTGTGCGAATGCATTAATAACAATTCTATTAAGCTGATGCTTCAATTTTTGAAGTTATTGGTCAAGCTACAAAGGGCTCACGGAGGATACCTAGGCACACAGAGGCGATGAAGGACGTGGTTACCTGCGATAAGTCTCGGGGAGTTGGAAGCACACTTTGATCCGGGAATTTCCGAATGGGGCAACCCCATGTACGGCCAACTGAATATATAGGTTGGTGCGAGCTAACCCAGCGAACTGAAACATCTTAGTAGCTGGAGGAAGAGAAAGTAAATAACGACTCCCTCAGTAGCGGCGAGCGAACGGGGAATAGCCCAAACCGATAGTCTTGACTATCGGGGTTGTGGGACAGCAATATGGATCAACAAGTCTAGAAGAAACGTTTGAATGGCGTGCCACAGAGGGTGAAAGCCCCGTAATCGAAAGATAAGTTGACCTAGCTGTATCCCGAGTAGCACGGAGCACGTGGAATTCCGTGTGAATCTGCGAGGACCACCTCGTAAGGCTAAGTACTACTGTGTGACCGATAGTGAAACAGTACCGCGAGGGAAAGGTGAAAAGAACCCCGGGAGGGGAGTGAAATAGAACATGAAACCGTGAGCTTACAAGCAATGGGAGCCCGACTAATCGGGTGACCGTGTGCCTGTTGAAGAATGAGCCGGCGACTTATAGGCACTGGCGGGTTAAACCGGAAATGGTGGAGCCACAGCGAAAGCGAGTCTTAATAGGGCGTTTGTCAGTGTTTATAGACCCGAACCCTGGTGATCTAACCATGGCCAGGATGAAGCTTGGGTGATACCAAGTGGAGGTCCGAACCGACTGAAGTTGAAAATTCAGCGGATGAGCTGTGGTTAGGGGTGAAATGCCAATCGAACCAGGAGCTAGCTGGTTCTCCCCGAAATACGTTGAGGCGTAGCGTCTAGTGCTCCAGCAGGGGGGTAAAGCAACCATTTCGGTGCGGGCTGCGAAAGCGGTACCAAATCGATATGAACTCTGAATACCCTGTGTGTAACTAGGCAGTCAGACTGTGGGGGATAAGCTCCATAGTCAAGAGGGAAACAGCCCAGACCGCCAGCTAAGGTCCCAAAATTAACGCTAAGTGATAAAGGAGGTGGGATTGCCCAGACAACCAGGAGGTTTGCCTAGAAGCAGCCATCCTCAAAGGAGTGCGTAATAGCTCACTGGTCGAGCGATCCTGCGCCGAAAATGAACGGGGCTAAGCGTTATACCGAAGCTGCGGATAAATTTATTTATGGTAGGGGAGCGTTCTATGTAGGGTGAAGCGTTAGCGTAAGCGGACGTGGACAGCATAGAAGTGAGAATGTCGGCTTGAGTAGCGAAAACATGGGTGAGAATCCCATGCCCCGAAACCCTAAGGGTTCCTCCGGCAGGCTCGTCCGCGGAGGGTTAGTCTGGACCTAAGGCGAGGCCGAAAGGCGTAGTCGATGGATAACAGGTCAATATTCCTGTACCAGATGTGTTTTGAGAAGGGGGACGGAGAAGGCTAACCAGGCCAGATGTTGGTTACTGGTTCAAGCGTTCGAGGCTTTGAGAGATGGAGAAAACATCTTGAGCTAAGGCGTGAGTACGAGCTGCTACGGCAGCGAAGTTGGTGATGTCATGCTTCCAAGAAAAGCCCTATACTCGTTAAGACACAAATGCCAGTACCCGAAACCGACACAGGTGGGGTGGTAGAGAATACCGAGGGGCGCGAGATAACTCTCTCTAAGGAACTCGGCAAAATGGCCCCGTAACTTCGGGAGAAGGGGTGCCAGCGAGAGCTGGTCGCAGTGAAGAGGCGCAAGCGACTGTTTACCAAAAACACAGGTCTCCGCTAAGTCGCAAGACGATGTATGGGGGCTGACACCTGCCCAGTGCCGGAAGGTTAAGGAAGCTGGTTAGCTTTTAGTGAAGCTGGCGACTGAAGCCCCGGTGAACGGCGGCCGTAACTATAACGGTCCTAAGGTAGCGAAATTCCTTGTCGGGTAAGTTCCGACCCGCACGAAAGGTGTAACGATTTGCGCGCTGTCTCGGAGAGAGGCTCGGCGAAATAGAATTGTCTGTGAAGATGCGGACTACATACACCCGGACAGAAAGACCCTATGAAGCTTTACTGTAGTTTGATATTGTGCTCGGGCTCTGAATGCGCAGAATAGGTGGGAGACGTTGAAATAGTGCTTGTGGGTACTATTGAGTCATCGGTGAGATACCACTCTTTTAGAGCTAGGGTTCTAACGCTTACCCGTTATCCGGGAAGCGGACATTATCTGATGGGCAGTTTGACTGGGGCGGTCGCCTCCTAAAAGGTAACGGAGGCGCACAAAGGTTCCCTCAGGCTGGTTGGAAATCAGTCGTTGAGTGCAAAAGCAGAAGGGAGCTTGACTGTGAGACCTACAAGTCGAACAGGGACGAAAGTCGGTTTTAGTGATCCGACGGTTCTGCGTGGAAGGGCCGTCGCTCAACGGATAAAAGTTACTCTAGGGATAACAGGCTGATCTCCCCCAAGAGTTCACATCGACGGGGAGGTTTGGCACCTCGATGTCGGCTCATCGCAACCTGGGGCTGAAGTCGGTCCCAAGGGTTGGGCTGTTCGCCCATTAAAGCGGTACGCGAGCTGGGTTCAGAACGTCGTGAGACAGTTCGGTCCATATCCGGTGTATGCGCAGGAATATTGAGAGGATTTCTCCCTAGTACGAGAGGACCGGGAGGAACGCACCTCTGGTGTGCCAGTTATCGTGCCAACGGTAAACGCTGGGTAGCCATGTGCGGAGTGGATAACCGCTGAAAGCATCTAAGTGGGAAGCCCACCTCAAGATGAGTATTGCCATGGCTTAAGCCAGTAAGGTCACGGGAAGAACACCCGTTGATAGGCTCTACGTGGAAGCTTGGTAACAAGTGCAGCGGAGGAGTACTAATAGACCGAGGGCTTGACCAAATAAACTTAATTTGTTGTTTTTAATTTATATAATTTTCTATGCAGTTCTCAAGGTTCAAAATATCCTGGTGTTCATGGCGATGTGGAACCACTCCGATCCATCTCGAACTCGGTTGTGAAACGCATCAGCGGCGAAAATATTTAGGGGGTAGCCCCTTGAGAAAATAGCTCAATGCCAGGTAAAATATTTAAAAGGGTTTACTCTTATTGAGTAAGCCCTTTTTTACTTTTGGCAATTTGGACACCAATGAGTACTTCGTCCAGCAATTTTTTGCTTTTCAATTAAATTCCCACATTTGCGACATTCTTTACCAGTTCTTCTATAGACATTTGTTTGTAAACCAAAATTTCCATTCTCCCCTTCCAAGTCTCTAAAATCACTAAAGGTTGTCCCCCCCGAACCTATACTTTTTTTTAATACATTAACAATTGATTCTTTGAGATTAATTAATTCATTTTTCTTTATTGTTTTAGCCGCCCTAAAAGGTGAGATGCCAGCCGAATACAAACTTTCATCGGCATAAATATTACCTATACCTGCCACTATTGTTTGATCTAATAAGATGGCTTTTATAGATTTTTTTCTTTTGGAAATAACTTTCTTAAGGTATTTTTCATCAAAGTTCTTGGAGAATGGTTCTGGTCCTAATGAACCTAATCCTTTGATTATTTTATTAGGCGATAACCCTTCCTTAATCCACCACATTTGACCAAAACTTCTTACGTCAATGTACCTGAGCTCATTATTTTTTTTATCGAAAACTCTTATTCTTGTATGTTTACAAGGCTGAGTAGAGTTATCAATAAATTTGAAATATCCCGTCATTCTTAAATGAACTACAAGAAATCCATTATTTTGCCTCAATTTTTTAAGAGGAAATTTAATATTTTCATTTTCAATTTTTTTTAGTTCAGCTATTAAATATTTTCCTCTTCTATCCCATTTGTATAAAAGTGAGTTTTGTAGTCCCTTAATAAATTCTTCTTTTTCAGTAGGGAAAGCCACAGTTGAATTCCTACAGACTTCAACTTTTTTAATAATAAAGTTATTAAGTTTTTGCTCTAAACCTCTGCGAACAGTCTCTACTTCAGGTAATTCAGGCAATTATTTAAGCTTTCTCTAATTCACTTTCAGCAAAATTATTTGTATTCGCTCCACCTTCAGTTCCGCTTATCCCAGCGTAATTTACTTTATCAAATCTAACTACACAGTTATATTTAATACCTGATGTATCAACTGAAGCAACTTTACCTATTTCATTGTACCAATAGGATTCGGGTCTTTTTACTCTTACGAGATCTCCTCTTGAAATTGCCATTAATCTTAATTTAGCTTTTTAAAGAATAACCCATCATTAATATTCTTTGACAAATTATTCACACATATTAATTAAAAGTTCTAACAAAAATCATTTATTAAATTTTTTTCGAATTCTTCTTTAGCAGGCTCCCCTCCCCTCCATTTTCTGCCTGGGATTCTTACATCTAATTCATTTGTATCGCAATTTATTGAAAGAATCAGTTTTTTATTATCTTGATTTAGTACATTGAAAACTTTTCTACCTTTAAATTCTTCATAAGATTTACTTTGAATAATTATTGGACCATAAATTTGTTTATCTAACTCAAGTAATTCATTTTGTTTATTTTTAATTATTTGATCATTTTCTAAACTAATTGGCTTGTTTTTTCTCAAGAAGAGCTTTTGCCCAACTTTTATAGAGTCTGGATTCTTGAGATTATTAATTTCTATCAAATATCCTAAATTTAATTTATATTTGTTGGATATCTCAGTAAGATTTTCTCCTATTTGAACAATATGATAATTATTTATTAAATCTGATTGTTGTGTAGAATTTTTAGTAGATTCAGAGATAATAAGATTTTGGCCAATAAAGATATAATTATCATCTTTTAAATTATTCAATTTAATGATTAAATCTTTATTGATTGAATAGTTTTTTGAAATACTTGTAATTGTATCTCCAATTTTGACGATATGAATTTTTCTTATTTCAGTTTTATCTTCAGGAATTAAATTTTTTTTAGCAACATTCTCAATTTTATTAGTTGCTGAATCAATCTTTTCTTCAGATTTTATGAATGAATGACTAAAAAGATTTATTAGGATTGCAATTATTAAAAATACTGATTTCATTAGCTTGATCATTTATTTAAAGATAATCTCTTTATTTGAAATCGCTAGGTTTCTGAAAAATAATTTTAGTAATTTAAATCTTAAAAATAAACTTTAAAAATTTCTTGATTCTTTTGTAGGGAGGATACCTCAGATTTAAATCAAATAAAAAACCTTTGAAAGTAATAGATTTTTGATTTGAAAAATTTCGGAACCCTTCCTCTCCATGAAATTTACCAATACCACTCTGCCCAACACCTCCAAAAGGTAAATTTGGAATAAGGACTGGCAACATAACGTCATTGATACAAACTGTTCCTGAGCTTGTTACTCTTGAAATTTGACTATGGATTTTGTTATTGCCACCAAATAAGTAGATTGCCAATGGTTTTGATGTTTGATTAATCTGTTTTAAAGCAGATTCTTTATCATTGATTCCAATTACTGGAAGTATTGAACTGAATAATTCTTTTTGCAAAATATCTTTTTCATCTAATTTAGTTCTCAAAATTGTAGGAGTTATTTTTAACTTTTTCTTACTGAAAGTTCCCCCATATAAAATTCTTTTTTCTTTTTTATATCTTTTGATAATTTCTACAGTCGATGAAAAATGCTTTTTTTCTAACTTAGATAAGTTTTCAGAAATTATTGGATCTTTTCCGTAAAAACTTACTATGCATTGCTTTAATTTTTCTATAAAATCATTTTCAATTCGTTTATCTATAAAGATATGATTTGGAGCCATGCAGGATTGTCCAGAATTAAAAAATTTGCCCCAAACAATTCTTTTTGCAGCAACTTCTAAATTTGCATTCTTGAAAATAATTACAGGATTTGTTCCGCTTAATTCAAGAGTTAATGGTGTTAAGTTTTTTGAAGCCAATTTCATAATAGATTTACCTGTTTCGGTACTTCCTGTGAAAAATATATGGTCAAAATTTTGTTCAACTAATTTAATGGATTGTTTATAGTCACCTTCAACTGTAAGTAGAACGTCTTTTTTGAAATATTTGGAAGTAAGTTTTTTAATAAGTTTTGAGGTCGAATGACATTTCTCTGACGGTTTAATAACTGCAGTATTTCCTGCTGAGAAAATATTTACCAAAGGCTTTAAAACGTACAGCAATGGATAATTGTATGGACTAAGAATTAAGACACACCCAAGAGGTTCATGAATAACTTTCGAGGATGATGGAAATAAATAAAAAGGTGTGTCAACCTTCTTTGGACGCATCCAAGAATTCAGTCTCTTTTTTATCAGTGAAATTTCTTCTTTGACTAAAAGGATTTCTGACATCCCTTCAATTTCAGATTTTCCTAGATCAATAAAAAGGGATTTTATTATCTCTTTTTTATTTTCATCCAAAAGTTTAGAAACTATATTGATCTGTTTGATCCTCCATTTTATATCTTCCGTTTTACCAGATAGAACTGTATTCTTTAATTTATTGATATCTTCTAAATGAAATTTATTAGAAATTTTCATTTTTGTTTCTATAAATAGTATTAAATATATCAGAGGATAAATCTTAAATAATTAAATTTTTTTTAGCCACTTAAGCTAAAGTGAATGATTTTAAAGAAATAATCAAATTAATTAATGTTGCTTGTAAAAATTCAAAATTTTCCTGGTTAATATATTTCTATGAAGGAAAAATTTTCAATTAGATTGATATCTACAAATGAAATACCAGAAGTTACAAATTGGGCAAGGTTAGAAGGATTTTCTCCTGGAATGGATGATGTATCAATTTATAGAAATACAGATAAACAAGGAGTATGGGTTGGCTGCCTTGACAATTATCCTGTGGGTTCTATCGCGTGTATTAAATATAATTCCTCATATGGTTTTATAGGTTTATTTATCGTTAAAAAAGAATTCCGAAATAATGGATATGGATTGAGATTATGGAAACATGCACTCGATTATTTAAAAAATGTTGATTGTATTGGCCTAGAGGCTGCTCCAGATAGATTGAATGATTACCAAAAGTGGGGTTTTACAAAGTCTTCAATTACAAATCGATGGAAATTAAATGGTTGTCAAGATTTGCCATTGAGCAATTTCTATAAAGATAAATTTCATTCTTTTCAAGTTGTTCCTGGTAATAAAATTTCCTCTGAAGCAGTCTTAAGATACGATGATCAGAGAGAACTTAGCCCCAGACCACATTTTCTAAATGACTGGTTGAAAAATTCTCATGGCAATGTTAGTGCAATTGTCGATAATAATGCGATGTGCCATGGATTTGGCAGGATAAGACCTTGTGTCTTGGAGGATAATAGGCAAGGCTGGAGAATTGGACCTCTTTTAGCCGATACGCCCCCACTCGCTGAACTATTAATCAGGGAGTTAATTGGTGATTTGGATTCCCAAATCTTATTGGATTGCTCTAATCTTAATCCTTATGCAAATTATCTTTTATCAAGTTTGGGATTTGAAGAAATATCAAAAACTTATAGAATGTATAAAGGTATTCAACCTACCTGCCCAATGAATCAAGTATACGGACTTGCCTGCTTGGAACTGGGATAATTCTATTTGCAATGTTCCTTTTATAATTTACTTTTGTAATACTTAAAGAAGTTTATTTCGTTATCCATAAGCTTAACTTTCTGAAGTTTTTAAAATTTTTTCTACAATATCAGCGTTAATTATAGTGATTTCCCCATTATCAATATTGGCTACTTGAAACAAGGTCCATGAATTTGGATTTCTAGCTCCTCCAATGCAGTCAATAACTTGACCGACCCAATAATTTTCATTCTTTTCTTTAGTATCCTTGCAATTTTCTTTATTTTTAATTGCTACATAATCACCAGGTCTAACGAAAAGAAACTCAGGAGTTGCCGACCCCAAAATGAATAAATAGTAGTATATTTGCACTATAGCTAATTATCGGTTTTGTTGCCGAAAGGGTAATTAATTTGCAAGCCAGAGGAGATTCAAAAATAAAATGGAATCAACTGCTATTTCTAGATTTTCTACATTATTGGGTTTAATTTTAGCTTTAACTGACGCTTATATAGAAAGAAATATTCCTGGATAAGATTTGGAATTCAATTTTTAAATTAAGTAGGATTTGAGTTGGTCTAATATGTCGGCACTGTTAGAAACTAATTTCGTAAAAACTAGATATATCAAGCCTCCCATTGCAATTCTTCCATTGATCTTTTCTAAATGTTTTAGCTTTCTATACAAATTTCTTTTGCAGTTAAACAAAATTTAGAGGGTATCACAAATAAAAAAGTATTAATTACTTCAAAATTAAAAAAAGATTTTCAAATTATTATAAATAGTATTTAAAAAAACGAATTAAATTTAAAGCCAAGCCTCTTTCATCTCAAGATAAAGCCTCTCGCTTTCTGCGGAATTGATTTTGCTGTCTGAATAAGATTGCTGCTGCTGCTGTTGTTGCTGCTGAGTTGAATTAGTATTAGAATTTTGAACTTCGCTCATTTGTAGGCTAAAAATATTTGTGTTTATTCTCTCATATTCAGAGCTTTTTTTGTCAATGTCAATTCTTAAATTTTATTTAAATTTTGTTGATCGTGGATTTACTTGTTTTTAGTGCAGACTATTTGGCTACTGTAGTTTTGGCGTATAGAAACTTAACTTCCCAATATACAATTCCTAGGAAGATAGCACTTGCAAGAATAATTTCTGAAATAGCGAGCATTTTAATTATTAATAATATTCAAATTTTGGTATCAATTTACACAGAAAGCAATAGGTACTAATTACATTTAAAATTTTAAAAAAATCTTACTTAACAAAATAACGCGTCAAAATAATATAAAATTTTATGTTAGATACTAATTTTATTCGTGGGGAATTTTATAAATACATCAATTCTTATACCTTTAATACCACTTGTTACGGCTTTGTTTATTTTTATTCTATTGGCAAGTTTTAACAGAACAGTTAACAGATTAACAAAACCAGTTACTGCTCTTATTTCATTGTCCTTATTAAGTTCTGCTTTTATTAGTTCCCTTTATTATTTCAAGAAAATAGAAGAGGAATTAGTTTTATCCAAATTTATTAAATATTTTGAAGAAACAAATTTAGTGATGCATCTCAATTTAGTTAATGAAAAAATTATAATTTTTTTCTCATTAATAATGACTTTGGTAATTGGATTTTCTTTTTATAAATTGCCGAGAAAAAAAGGTTACGTCTCATTGATGATCGGCCTTGGATTAATCTCTTCTTCAGTAATGCTCTCAATATTGCTAATAGATTTTTCAGCAATAATCTAAACCGAAGTTAAGATAGAAAGGGCTTGTTTAAGTTCTTTAACATGATTTAATTCATCTTGAGCGATTTCTTTAATTTTCTGGTCTTTTGGATTATCTTTTAAATATTTGGAATAAGTTTTAAATGCGTGTTCTTCTATTTTTATGTTGACATCATAAGCATTGGCTGGAGAGAAAAAATAATAAAAAACCATGATCCAGTAATAGACAAGTACAAGGTGTCTCGCAAAAAATCTATCAATCCAAAACTTATCTCCTCCTCTTTTCTCCATTTCTTTAAGATGCTCAGTTTCGTTAATAGCTTGATAAAAATGTTCTTTCATCAAAAACATTGTTTTGTCATTTTTAATTCCAAGGGATTCTTTAAAATGCAGAACTGAAAGAAATGCAAAATAAGGTGATCTAGCTATAACTTCTAAAACCCAGAATCTTTGTAAATTCCTGCCAGAGTATATAAAGTCTAATAAGTTAACAGTATTATTTAAAATCAAAGAATTTAATTTCTTCATAAAAGTCGCCTTTTTCTAAGTATAATTACTTATTTATAAAAAATCTACATAGTATTTAAGCGATTAACTAACAATTAATATTTCTACTCTTAATCGAGAGCTTCCATTGAAATATATTTTTTTCATGTATTAATTGGATAGATAAAAATTACATATGAAAACAACAGAAAAGATTGCAAATGCGAAAAAGAGAATAGATGAATTAGAGAGACTTATAGAATATTGGAAGGATTCAGAGCAGGGAAGCGCAATAAGAGTAAATTTCCCAATTAAAATTGAAAATAAAGTTGCTTAGATATCGATTATTTAAGTTGATTAGCTTTTTATGTTCTTTGAGTGATTTGATATATTTGAGTATTAATAAATTATTTTCTATATAAATATAAATAGAGCAATTAAACCTATTCTCAAAAACAGTAAGGAAGAAATAATCTAAAAGAAAAATCTTTATGAAAACCTTTTCAAAAGAATATTTAGTTCCGATTAAATTTTTACCATGGCTTTTTTGGGTGCTTATATCTTTAGCGAGTATATATTTGTGTGAAATAGCCTGGGTAAGTTGAATATATAATGAACTTAACTTCTTCTTAGCCAATCAGGGGCACCGCCAAACCAATCAGATATATCATCTTCATTTGGGTTGAAATGATTTTCTTTGTCGAGTCCATCTATACCAAATGATTGTAAGAGGATATCAATTCCACTATCATTTTTTACGCCATTTCTCCTAAAGCTGTTAGCTTTCTTTAGCCAAAGAGAAATTGTTGAATTATGCTGTGCAAATTTCTCAACATATATTCTCTCTTCTAAGGAAATTGATTTATCTTGTGCAATTTTTTTGATAATTCCGTAAATCTTTAGTCTTTTTTGATTACTAAGAAGCATTTTAAATCAAATCATTAGTACTTTTATAGGAACGATTATTAAAAATATCTTGTCAATGTTAATTTCAACAAATTCTGTATTTTAAAAGGTTTTTAGTAAGAAAAGTCTTAGGACTCTGAAAAAAGTTATTAATAAGTAATGCATTATACGTTGATTTATTTATGAAACTTATGAATTCTACAAATTAGATAAAAAATACTATCAAATCCCAAAGACGCTTGAAAGAAAAAGATAAGGAAGGAAGCTATTGCTTTATAGTAAATATGTACTATTATAGTACAGATGTATTATTAAATTATGAAAGCTATCTCATCTTCTCCTTACGCCACTTTTAATCCAAAAGATTGGAATTCCCTAGTGAGTAAAAATGAAAAGTTTGAAAATACTCCAATAAAGATTCAAAAGAAATTTTATAGAACTTTTACCTTTAAAAAGATTGAAAAAAATGAACTTTTGCAAAATAACAATGAATTACATCAACAAATGCAACTTGTGTTCGCGTAGAAAAATTTCAACTAACAATCTTTTATTGAATATTATTTTACGAGATCCAATTTTTTGTTAGATTAGTAGAAAGACAAGAAGGTTTTAATTTGGCTGTAGATCGAGAACTTTTAAAAGAAGTTACCCAAGAACTTTGGAATACTGTAAAAAAATTAAGACCTGAAGTTGATCGGCAAACCAGGCTTCAATTGGTTTTAAAAGCCTTATTGACTATTGGAGATTTGCCAGATCAAATGCAGGCTGCAATGGTAGTGGGTGTTTGTGCAGAAATGGACAAGGGTGATACTGAAAATGTTGAAACTAATTCTCAAAAAGATTCAAGTGGAGTTGACACTTCCACAGGAAGAAAAGTAGTTAGGAGAAGTTCAGCTAAATAAACTTTAAAGATTAACCTTTAATATTTCTTGATTCGTTTTTATTAAGACGAGTAAATAGATAATATGAAATTACAAGTAAAAGAGGAACAAATATTGAATGCAAAGTCATCATTAATTCTGTTTGGCCCATTCCTATAAGATTTGACTCACTTGGTAGTTGCTCTGACCAAGTGCCAACTAAATGCCAGGCTTGAGGAATTGATAAGAAAGACATATACAAGCTATAAGTTAAGTTTATGTTTCAGACAAAGATTATCATTATTGAGTGTTTTTGTGCTCTTTATTCTTATTTCTTAACTAAGTAATTACAGAGTTATGTAAGAGGGAACTTGGTTTTATAAATTTATTTTTTTAAGTAAAGTTTTAAATGCTTTTTTACCAATAATTTGTTCAGCTGCATAAGCTCCGCTTGCTGAAACAGCAGGAATTCCAATACCTGGAAATGTACTTGCACCGCAAGTAAATAAATTTTTTACTGGAGTTTTACATCCTGGGAAAAGCCCTTTTGCTGCTGATAATGCTGGACCGTAACTACCGCAATGGGTATTAGTGAATTTTTGATGAGTAATTGGGGTCCCTAACATCTTTAAATTTATCCTTTCATCTATGTCAGGGATGAATTTTCGCACTGCATTAAGGAATATTGAACATCTATCTTCTTTCAAATTTCTATATGCTGCTTCTTTTGGATTTAGGTTTTCCCAAATGCTCCATGGTTCATTTGCGGGAGTATATCCATGAAGAACATGTTTCCCTTTAGGGGCCATATTTTCATCTAAAACAGATGGGATTGAAAATACGGCTATATTTCTTTCTGCGGTTATACCTTTCTCCCAATCATCAACATGTATTGCATGTATTGGCAAATTTTCAAGACCATCAGCATCAAAACCTAAATGTATATGAAGGAAAGAATCACATTTATTAGGATCTAAGGCCTTTGTCTTCCATTTTTTTGAGATTTCATGTGGAATTAATTTTTTCAAATTCCAAACATCAGTATTCATTACAACAGATTCACAACTATAACTTGAGCCATTCTCAAGGGTTATACCTGCCGCTAAATTTTTATTGAAGTTTATTGTCTTAACTCTTGAAGAGAGTATTAATTCTCCTCCATTTTTTTTTAATCCATTAATTAAGGCTTTTACAATAGATTCACTGCCTCCTTTGGGGTATTCAAGGAAGGAATTTGGTTCAAACCATTCGTTAAATAAAGTAGCCATAGCAGCTGTATTTGTATCATGCATTGACATACCACTTATCAAAAAGCTTAATAAATCAACCCAATTTCTGAGGAAAGGATCTTCTAAGTGATTATTTACTAAATTCCCAAAACCCTTATTAATTTTTGGTATTTGCTTGATATTAGGTAAGAATTTTGAGGTTAAATTGATTAGATCTAAGAAATTTATTGATTCAGGAGAAAACGTGAGTAAAGGAATCTCATTTATTATTTTGCTAAGAGGTTTTATTCCAGAAATAAATGATTCCCATTCTTTGACAGATTTGTCTCCTCTTAAATTTTTTATTGTTTGTTTAAAGGGTTCTTCCCCTACATCAAGATTAAAATTGCCTTCTGGGACTATAACTTGCCAACCTTTATATTGAAATAGTTCAATTTCTTCATCAAGTAATTTAAGAATTTGCCCTAAGGGATTAGTTGTTGGCCATTTACCTATCCCACTCCATAGTGAAGGACCAGACTCAAAGGTGTAGCCATTCCTTTTGAAACTGTGAGCAACACCTCCAGGTTGAGAATGTGCTTCACAGATAAGAACTTTTTTACCTGATAAAGATAGAATTGAACCACAACATAAACCACCTATGCCACTACCGATTATTACGACATCATATTTTTGCATTTAATATTATTAACTCTGTTTTTATGAATAAAAACAGATACTTTTAAACGAAGGTATTTGTTGAAGTTGTAATACTTAGTACAATCGCGAGGAAGAAAATGTAAGGGACTGCTTTGAGAGGTACGTATCCTTGTTTTTTAGAAATGAAATCCATCAATTTAGTAACTTTATGTAAACATTTTAACGAGATATTGTTCCTTATGTGTGCCAAGATTCTTTTTTTTTAGAAATATTTTGAAACAAAGAAATTTTTTTATAGGATTTATTTAAGCAAGAACATTTTTTATGAGGTTTTCTTAGTATTTAGTTCTTAGATTGAAATTTATTATGAAGGACTTCCCTAGCATCAAAGAGTTAAAACTATTAGAAATAAATTCTCAAAAGAAAGGTAGCGGAATAATTTATGAGGAATTGTTAGGAATATGGAAGTTTCAGTATGTCTGGGGAAAAGAGTCAGATGAAATAAAAAATATACCTAGTTCGATTCTCCAAGTATTATCTGCAAAACTAGAATTAAAAAAGAAAAATAAAGAAGATAAACTGAATTTTGAAATAAAAAATTCAATTAATTTCGGATTATTAAACATTATCTTCAGAGGCAGCGCAGAGTTAAAAGGGCTTAGACCTTTGTTAACTTTTTATTTTGAAGAATTGAAGATTAGTATTAGTAATTTTGCAATATTTAACAAGAAATTAAAAAAACCTGAGGATAAAAAAATGCCTTTTTTCTCACTTATAGCACTTAGCACTAAAGAAAAATGGATGTGTGCAAGAGGCAGGGGCGGAGGGCTTGCAATATGGGTTAAGTCTTAAATTAGTGATATTCCCCTGGATGATCTACTTTTCTTACGGTTACTTTATCAACTTTCTGTCCATTAAATCTTAACAGATCATCTCCTGAAAAATCATATCCTAAGCGTTGACCTATTAGTGCCACATCATCAGCTGTAGAGGATGATGTAACAAGCTGCTTTAAGTCTTCATCGGACTGCATCTTAATTAAAAATTTTCTTATTTCAGAAAAACTCATCACTAGAATTTAATTGATTGATTTTAAATAACTTATAAAAATCTTGTTCTTATTTAGAACAAGATAAATAGATAATTATTATACTATTTTTATGACTTACCTATTTCTTTATGTAGTTGGAATAATTCTTATATGGTGGACTTATCGTGTTGGTTGGCTTGAGGCTCTCAAAACAGTAGTTACAGTTATAGTTCCCTCTGTTCTTATTATTTTATTTAACATTAAGGCTGGAAGATTACTTTTTAAAAGTCCTGTTATCGGTTTATTAAGCGCTTTACCTACTTCTATTTTTATTTTTAGAGGTTCACTGCCTCTAGTTAGCTATATTAATAATTGGATTGAAAATAAAATAAATAAGTATGATGATTCGGAAGTTATAGATACTGATTCTATCCCCTTGGATGATTAGATTAATTTAATTCAATCAAAGCCAAGAAATAATTCTTTGTGTACAACAAGAACATCAAATAAAGTTGTTCCATGAATTGGACTTAATGGGATTTTGTCTATATTCAATGCTTCTGCGCAAATTAAATGAGCATCCCATTTTGTATCGTGATCACTAATTTCAATTGACCACTCGATTACTTTGTTGAAATGATCTGGCATCTCTGAACCAATTTTTCTGCAAATTTGACATAGAACTGACAAAAGAGGAGGCTTTGATGGCCTTTTTAAATCTTTAATAAGACTTGGTTGTGTAAAAACGCTTGTATAGCGAATGTAGTCTATTAATTCAGATTCTTCTTTAGTAAGAGCTGCTTTAGATAATGCTCTTTCAAATTCTTCTATGGGTGTTATGGGCCTATCCAAGATATTAGTTGTTGCTTTTTTCTTTCTTTGAAAGATTCTTGTTTTCTGAATCAAGCTTTTCTTGATCAATTTCATTAGTTTGCATGCTTTCTATAGATTTAGGCGATTCCTCTTTGTCTTCTTCGTTAATAACTTGATCGATTTCATTTTGAAATTCATTCGACGCTTTTTTAAGACTTTTCAAAGTTTTACCAAGCTGTTTTCCTAATTCTGGAAGCTTTTTTGGACCAAAAATTAAAAGAGCTAAGATTAGTATTACAGTAACTTCAGGCAAACCTACACCAAAAATATTCATAGCTGATAACTAATTACTAATTAGGAAATCTATTATTAAATATAGTCAAATCATTTAAAAATTTCATTCTTGGAATAGCTTTATTAATATTAAAAGATTTTGAAAAATATCATTGTTACTAATACCCCTTTAAAGAAAACTACCCAAAGTAATTGATAATCACTCAACTTGAATTTTTTCTTATACCAATTTATAAAAGTTTTGTGTTTTTCGATTAATTTTCTTATTTTCACGGAGATAATTTCTTAATATCACTTATTTTATCTTAATTTCTTTTATTCTTATTTTAGAAGAATCCTAGATTTTACTCATATTAAATATTCTAAGAAATATTAATCTTATTTTTCTAGAGTAATATTTTCGCTCTGTTCTTGAAACTAATTGCTCAATATCTAAATTCTTAAAAAAAATGAAGTCCTTATTTATTATGTTTTACTTAAGCTTTTTAATTTGTCCAGCTGAAGCGGTTACAACAAAAATGTTTAAAGTATTAGATACATGTGCAAGATATCGCCTTGGTGAGATTGATGCCGATGAGCCTATAAAAAATTAAAATTAACGAATTCTTCTATTAATCAGCCGAAGGATCTATTAAGAAAATATTGCTCAGTATTTACTCCAAATGAAAAAATTGAATTTTAACCTTAGTAAGACAAATTAAATATTTGTTTTTGAATAATCTTTGGACTTGTTTTGTATTTCTTTAACTTTTTTAAAATTAGTTATTTTTAAATTAAAAATAACTCCTAAAAAAAGAATTAGAAATAAAAAAATATAAATTATTAATTCCATAATATTGAATTAATAAATTCACCTTAGAGTATTTCAATAATTTTTTAGTATCTTTTAAAACAAAAAAATGACTTTTACATTAGTTATTTACTTTGAGGGCCACAAAAAAATCAAATATCTACTTAATATAGAGTTTTATAAGTAATATTTTGCAGATCGGAGATAAAATTCCAGAATTTTCTTTACTGGATCAAAATGGAATTAAAAGATCAAATAAGGGATTAAAAAATCCTCTCGTTTTATTTTTTTATCCAAAAGATGATACCCCAGGATGCACCATAGAAGTTTGCGGATTTAGAGATAAGTATGACTTATTTAAAGTCTTAGGTGCCCAAGTTTGGGGAGTAAGCAATGGAAGTTCCTCAAGTCACTTGGCATTTGCCAATAAAAACAAGTTACAGTACCCTCTACTTTGCGATACCAATAACTCTTTAAGGAAAACTTTTAAAGTTCCTAATGTATTAGGTTTTATGGATGGCAGAGTGACTTATGTTATAGATCGAAATGGAATAGTTAGGCATATTTTTAGAGATTTATTGAATGGTCCGGAGCACATCAAAGAGGCCATTAGAGTACTAAAAGAAATTCAAAATAAATAAATATAATTCAAAGAATTCTAGATTTTCATTTTTTGTTTTAAGATGATTTTTAAAATTTATTTAATCTATGAAAAAAATTGGAATGCAGGCTGTTGATTTAGCTATTCAAAATGGAGTTGATCTTGATGGCACCCCAATCCCTCCAAAAATGCTAGATCTATATAACAGAATAATGGATGAGGAGAATAAAAGAGAAAGAAGTGGCGTTAAAAAATCAATGAGAAATAGATGCGTCAAAACTGGTTCTAAGCATTTTGATAAAGAAACATTGAATCAATTATTGATTGACTCAGGATGGGAAGGTCTCAAAGAAAAGGAAATTTTATTTTTTTATAACTAATAAAACAAAAGAAACTTTAAAGTCTATGTTAGAAATTATTTAGGCTAATTTTTTACTTAAATTAAAGAAATGGGAACGAACTAAATTTTTTCTCAGATTTAATTTTTGAATTATTTAAACCACCTTTTTTAGAGGGCTTTATTTTTGTTTGCTTTTTTTAAAGCCAAGTTGGCTTCTATAACCGTAACTATTGATATAAAAAAAAGACCAGAAATTCCAATAATTTGTTCTCCTTTAGAAGGTTCTGAATCTCCTTGTAAAAAAAATCCTAGAGCGAACCATGAAGTAGAAGCAGCTATGGTTAAGAAATAGGGTTTCCATCTTCTTTGGTATAAGTAACCGGATCCTAAACCAGGAAGAAAATTCAAAAATGATGCTACCCAGCCTTTTGAAGATGCAAGTATTTCTTCTTTTGAGAGATTAGACATTTAAATTAGGTATTTATTAAATTTATATTTATATAAGCAAATGATATGGCTGCGCAGATGACCCAACTAAAGGGTAAGAACATTCTTATTTTTTCATTATTATCTTCCATAAAGCAATTATGGAAAATATTTTTAAGATCTGTGGATTAATGGATATATTAAAACTATAAAAATTAAAAAAGACGGTTAATAGCCGTCTTTTCAAAAATTAATTTTAGAGAAATTAATTATTTATTTTTTGATGCAGAGAGAAATTTGAGTTCTTTTTTTACCTCTTTTTCTCTCTCTTCAAGATGTTTGAGTTGAGCTTTAAAAGCATCTTCAAGTCTTACTTTTTGTGTTTTAATTTCATCAAGTTCTTCTTGATGTTGGTTTTTCTTTAACTCCTTCATTTCACTATCAGAAATAACATATACTGGTCGATATGAAGGTGTTTCAAAAAGAAGATCAAACATTGAATACATAAGTGACCTTTGAATTAGTACAAATCCAATATCTGATAATTATTTGAAATATGAAAGGATAAATACCGAAGATATTGATACGGCAAATACACCGAATTTCGGTTTACCTAACATAACCGCCCAGTATTTACCGATCAAATTTTAAGGTATGTTTTAAAGTAATAAACAGATAATTCTAAAAATCTAAATTAAGAAGAACTAAAAATGGATTTAAAAATTACTAAAACATTAGTAATCCCATCCAAAGAAATTAAGTGGCGATTTTCTAGATCCTCTGGTCCTGGAGGGCAAAATGTAAATAAAATTGAAAGTAGAGTAGAGATTATTTTTAATTTAGAAGATTCAAAAGTCTTGAATGATTATCAGAAAGCAATTCTTAAGATTAATTTGAAAACTAAATTATTTAATAATTGTCTATGTTTAGCGGTTCAAGAACACAGAAACCAATTATTAAATAGAGAGCTAGCCTTGATGAAATTTAGTTCAATCATAAAAGATGCCTTGAATAAACCATTTAAATTAAGAAAATCTACAAAACCTACTAAAGCATCACAAAAGAAAAGAGTTGCTTTTAAGAAAAAACGTGGCGAATTGAAAAAAAGTAGACAAAAAGAAAAACTATATCAAATATGAGAAAACTTAAGAAATATTTCCCTCGCAAATGGCAATGAAAGCATATGATTGATTTAATTTCACTTTGGGTTATTGAATTCAAATAATGATTTCTGGTTAATTGACTCCAATTTTGTAGGGGTGATGCGTTTCTACAAAGATAATGAGTATTCTGATAAATCTATTGCTTATATGTTTGTTGAAGAAGGAATCATTATGGGAATTCATGGAGAAAATCCTCCATTAATGAAAACTAGAAAAAAAATTGTTATTGAAGAAGCAAGATTGTTATGGCAAAAATTGTTAAATGAAGGTTGGCAAAAAACTAATAAAAAATGGTGAGAAAAAAACTCTACAAAAAAAATTTTTTAATTTTTGAAAATAAATGAACCTTTAGGATATAACTTGGAAATTCTTTTATATTGTAAAACTTTCCTTTTTTTGATGTCTTTTTCATATCTTTTTAACATCATTAGATAGTTTGTAACTCCAAAAAGTACTAAAAAGAAAATAAATCTTATTCCTGCCTCAAAGTTCATATGAGTATTAAGCTTTATTTTAATCTGACAATTATTAATCAAAAATCAATCGGTATTTATATCTAATTAAAAGTTTTAGAAGAAAACTTTTTTGATTTTATTGCATAAAAAATACATAACAAAAGTAATACTAATATTGCACTAAAGCTTCCTATTGGGTTTGGAATATTTTGTATAAAAGGCCCTGCTAAAAAAGAAGGTGTATTTTCTTTGAATTCTATTAATCCGTTGTTTATAAAGAACCAAATACCAACAAGTCCACCATGAATTCCTATGCAATTCCATAAAGAACCTTTATCTCTAATTCTTACTAATGATAGAAATATCCCAAGTAAAATAAATCCTAAACGTAATCCAATTATGTTCCAAAAGATCTCATTTGATAAATTATGAACGAAACTAAAAACTATAGCTTGTAAAGCTATTGATATTTTTGTACCATATTCAAATTTAAATTCTTCTAGTAACCAGCCTCTAAAAATTATTTCCTCTGCGAATCCAACACCTAATCCAAGTAAAATAGAATTTAATAATATGATTGGCGAGAATTCACCTATCCAAGAAATATAATTTTTTTGCAATAGTGGTACCAGAATTAGAATTATTAAAACTAAGGCAAATAAAATACCTTGAGAAAAATTGATAAAGTTTTTGAAAAAATTTTGTTTGGTTATCCCAAGGAGAACCCATGCACTTGATATGTTCCTTTTGATATGAAACCAATATGGGAGTAAAAAGATAAAAATTAGAAAAGTAAAAATAGTACCAACTAAGGATATATTTTCTTTCTCAAAATTCAAAAATAATAATGGCTGAGATAAAGCCCAGCCAATACCATAAAGAATTGGAACAAAAAATATAGTTGATAAAAATCTTGGTTTTAAAAGAAAAAAACTTTTGGTTAATATTATTAAATTTTTCATTTTAGTTTGAATATAAATTACACCAACACTTTGGCTATTATTCTAACTACTTTTTCAAAAAGATTTGACTTTTTCTTTTTACTATAATTTATGTTTTTTGAAAGATGAGATAAATATTTATAAAATTGCCGAGTTATTTTGTCTTCTTTATCACTAGGCCATAGTAAGTATGAGACCTTTTCATATACTTCTTTATATCTTTCTTTATTCAAATCGTTTTTATATCGTAATAATTTAAATTTTACTTATTGCAAATGCTTAAAAGTGATGTTTATTAAATTTGTGTATTTATTTAAAATTTATGCTTATTAATCTTTCAACTTTAATTTTTACATTATTATCTCCATTGCTTATCTTTGCAGTAATAGTTTCTGTTTACTTATTTCATTAGTAAGTATTTATCAAATAATTTTAACTGATTTAAGGGTGTAATATGCCTGCTTTTTCTAATGCAAATGATAAAACTGCAATTAAGGCCATAAGTGTTAAAATCTTGTTCTTTTTGATGAAATCCATGATACATATTAATAATTTATTTATTAAATTCCTGTATAAAATAATAAATAATTAAAAATATTATAACAATTACGTTGGAACCTATATATGTAGGAGATTTATTCCTCTCCATGGCATCTTATAAAAAGGTTATCGAACAATATGATAAAGGTATAAAAGAAGGCGAATTTTATGAAGAACCTCTTGGCGGAGATTTTAATTATCCTGATTGGTAAATATGCTTACTTCAAAAATAACTTTTGCCTTGGCAGATTGAATTGGAGAGTGGTGAAAGTGCAGGGGAAAGAATCCATCTATTTATGTGTCTATAAAGTTTTTTCAGCAGAAATTGGAAGATTACAAACTTTCTGATAGTGATAAAAGAATAATAGAATCTAATTTGCTTTATTAATCTGAATAAGGAAGAATTATAGACTTTAATTTTTATATTTATCTATAAAAAACAAAGGATCATTAAAATCCTCTTACAGATTAAGAGAAAAGTAAATCAGCATATTTACGGATTTACTGAAAATATAAAAAGGAGTAATTTATAAATATTGAGTTCGGAGGCAATCTAAATGATTGATAGTCCGCCTGAAATTTAGCAAATTCCAAAATATAGGAAGCGTATTCCTGAGAATGGGATTATTCGAAAATTAAAGTTCAATCAATTAGTCTGATAAGACTTCGCTTTATAATTACTAGCGACAATAGGAACTGAAATTATCGAGAGCAATCCCCGAATTCACGTATTGTAGGTTTATGAGTAAATAGACTTTAACATATGTAATTTTATATCCTGTAAGAAGGAAATGAGATATTAAAAAAGGACTGCTCAAACAGTCCTTTTTTATGTTTAAGAAATTGATTTTAAACTGAAGTCTTTGTGGATACTATAGATTTATAAAGGGATTAAAAATATTTCAAAATGAAAGATCAAGTCTTGTTTCCGAAAATTGAATTACGTGAAAAGGGTTTTTTACAAGTTAGTGATATTCATACTATTTATTGGGAAAGATCTGGCAATCCAAATGGAAAGAAAATACTGGTAATTCATGGAGGTCCAGGAGGAGGAAGTCAACCAAGATATAGAAGATACTTTGATCCAGATAAATTCGATATTATTCAATTTGACCAAAGAGGGTGCGGTTCCTCAACTCCTTTCTCCGAATTAAAAGAAAATACGACTAATCATTTAGTTGATGATATTGAGAAATTAAGAATTTTATTTAAAATAGATAGTTGGAATTTGTTTGGTGGATCTTGGGGCTCAACACTTTCACTTATATATGCAATTAAAAATCCCAAAAGAGTTATGAGCTTAACTTTGCGAGGAATATTTTTATGTAGAAAGTTTGAATTATTATGGTTCTATCAATATGGTGCAAGTGAGATATTCCCCGATGAATTTGAAGAATATATTTCTTTAATACCAAAAAAAGAAAGAAATGATTTGATAAGTTCTTTTTATAAATATCTAACATCTTCAGATGTGAAGCTTAGATCAAGA